>NZ_JAAOLH010000059.1:0-443 GCF_011602315.1 Micromonospora sp. CMU55-4 | reverse complement strand
GGGATCGGCACCAGGTCCGCGTCCGCGTCACCGTGCAACGACGGCACACTCGACAACAACCCCCACGTGTACGGATGCTGCGGCGCCCGCAACACCCGCTCCACACTCCCGTGCTCCACCGCCCGACCCGCGTACATCACCAACACGTCATCAGCCACCTGACTGACCACACCCAGGTCATGCGTGATCAGGATGATCGCCGACCGGAACTCCTCCTGCAGATCGGCCAGGAGGTCCAGGATCTGCGCCTGCACCGTCACATCCAACGCCGTCGTCGGCTCATCGGCGATCAACAGATCCGGATCGTTCACCAGCGCCATCGCGATCATCGCCCGCTGCCGCATCCCACCCGAGAACTCGTGCGGAAACTGATCGAACCGCTTCCCCGGCTGCGGAATCCCCACCCGGCCCAGCATGTCCACCGCCCGCGTCCGGGCCTCCCG
>NZ_JAAOLH010000058.1:0-600 GCF_011602315.1 Micromonospora sp. CMU55-4 | reverse complement strand
ACGGCCTTCCTGGCCACGGTCCTTGCCGTCCTTGCCGTCCTTGCCGTCCTTGCCGTCCTTGTCGTACCCGTCCCGGCCGTACTCGCCCTTGTCGCCGTGGTCGTCGTCGCTGAGCTGCTGCGTGGTCGACCACTTGACGTCGGCGAGCCGGTGCGGGCCGGTGGCCCCGGTGGTCGCGTAGGCCACGCCGGCGAGGCTGACCGCTCCGGTCAGGCCCACGACGCCCGTGGCGAGCCACATCCGGCGACGCCGGAGCGGGGAGATGGTCTTGCTGGTGGCGTCATTGTTATTGCGAAGGTAGTTGGACATCGGAGCTCTCTGCCCTCTCCTTGTACCTGACAAGGTCGCTTCGCCCTGGCGAGGCGGCCTTCGCTACAAATCGGTTGTAGCTGCTGAGAACGACCGTATGAGAACCTTCTTCGCCTCGTGGCCATATACGAAAAAAACCCGCATAAGGGTGCGGGTGGGATGGGCGGGCGCAGTGCGGTCCGGACGCCCCGGTGGGGGACACCACGGCCAGCCGGGCCGCTCCGAGGTCGGGTGCCCTCCTCCCGCCGTCGCGGCGGAAGGAGGGCACCCCGGGTTATGTGGTGGAGCGAA
>NZ_JAAOLH010000057.1:0-605 GCF_011602315.1 Micromonospora sp. CMU55-4 | reverse complement strand
GCGTCGATCATGAACTTGGCGGCACTTGGTGTCCGTTATGTCGCCGCTAACCTCATGATCAACGCTGTGGTGGGTGCCCGGGGAGGCTTTTGTGGGGGTGATCAAGGGGTTTGTGTCCTCGTGGGTGCCGGAATGTGCCGCAAACTCCTTGATCAACAGGGCGTAGGGCGAGGCGGCCGGGCCGGGGCGCGGTGGGGGTTTGGCGTGTGTGGGCGGGGTGTCGGGTTCGGGGGTGGTGGGCGGCACTTTGGGGGTGGAATCGTGGGCGGGCCGGTGGCGTTGTAACCGGGTGAACGATCGAGCAGGGCCGCGCCCCCGGAGCGAGGGGGTGCGGGCTGTGGGAACAGTGCCGGTCGTTGAGTACGTGCGGCGGCGTGAGCCGCGGGGAATCATCCCGCCCGGCCGGTCGTTGAACACGGTTCCGACGACGTGAACCCCCGCCGCCCCCGGCGGCGAGCTGGCCCGGGAATGATGCCGGGTCGACGGTCGTTGGACATCCTCCCGGCACCGCGTAGAGGCCCCCAGCCCCCGCGAGCAGCCGAGATCCCCCTTGAGACTTTCTTGAGCGCCTGACGGTGCCCACGCACCCCCGGTCCCCCCGGGGG
>NZ_JAAOLH010000056.1:0-638 GCF_011602315.1 Micromonospora sp. CMU55-4 | reverse complement strand
GGCGACTCGACGTACAGCACGATCGCGGCGCGTGAGTTCAACATGATCACCGCCGAGAACGAGATGAAGCCGGAAGCGCTCCAGCCCAACCGGGGCCAGTTCAACTTCTCCTCCGGCGACCAGATCTACAACTGGGCCACCCAGCGCGGTCTCCAGGTCCGCGGCCACACCCTCGCGTGGCACGCGCAGCAGCCGGGCTGGATGCAGAGCCTGAACGGCAGCAACCTGCGTCAGGCGATGATCGACCACATCAACGGTGTGATGGCCCACTACCGGGGCAAGCTGGCCGCGTGGGACGTGGTGAACGAGGCGTTCAACGAGGACGGCAGCCGTCGGCAGTCGAACCTGCAGGGCACCGGTAACGACTGGATCGAGGTGGCGTTCCGCACCGCGCGGGCGGCCGACCCGTCGACGAAGCTGTGCTACAACGACTACAACATCGAGAACTGGTCGTACGGCAAGACGCAGGGCGTGTACAACATGATCAGGGACTTCAAGTCCCGGGGTGTGCCGATCGACTGCGTGGGTCTGCAGACCCACTTCACCGGTGGCAGCTCGCTGCCGGGCAACTTCCAGACCACGCTGCAGAACTTCGCCGCGCTGGGTGTGGACGTGGCGCTGACCGAGGTCGACGTCAC
>NZ_JAAOLH010000055.1:0-655 GCF_011602315.1 Micromonospora sp. CMU55-4 | reverse complement strand
CTGATGTGGATGTGGTGGAGGCGCACGGTACGGGTACGTCGTTGGGTGATCCGATCGAGGCGCAGGCGTTGTTGGCGACGTATGGGCAGGGTCGGGATGTGCCGCTGTTGTTGGGGTCGGTGAAGTCGAACATCGGTCACACGCAGGCCGCTGCGGGGGTGGCTGGGATCATCAAGATGATCTTGGCGATGCGGCACGGGACCGTGCCGGCGACGCTGCACGCGGATGTGCCCTCGTCGCATGTGGACTGGTCGTCGGGTGCGGTGGAGCTGGTGACCCGGGCGCGCGAGTGGCCGGGTGCGGGCCGCGCACGCAGGGCTGCCGTGTCGTCGTTCGGGATCTCCGGCACGAACGCGCACGTGATCATCGAACAGGCGGAGCCGGAGCACGCCGCGGCGTCTGCCGTGCCCGTCGGGGTGCCGGTGCCGTGGATGCTGTCGGGGCGTTCGGAGCGGGGTCTGTCGGGTCAGGCCGGGCGGTTGGCGTCGTTCGTGCGGGGTCGGTCTGACCTGTCGGTGGCTGATGTGTCGTGGTCGTTGGCGACGACTCGGGCTGCGTTGGAGCATCGCGCGGTGGTGTGGGGCTCGGACGTGGACGAGCTGGTGGCCGGGCTGTCGGCTGTTGCCGAGGGCCGGTCTGCGGGTGTGGTGTCGGC
>NZ_JAAOLH010000054.1:0-676 GCF_011602315.1 Micromonospora sp. CMU55-4 | reverse complement strand
TTGATGTGGATGTGGTGGAGGCGCACGGTACGGGTACGTCGTTGGGTGATCCGATCGAGGCGCAGGCGTTGTTGGCGACGTATGGGCAGGGTCGGGATGTGCCGTTGTTGTTGGGGTCGGTGAAGTCGAACATCGGTCACACGCAGGCGGCTGCGGGGGTGGCTGGGATCATCAAGATGATCTTGGCGATGCGGCACGGGACCGTGCCGGCGACGCTGCACGTGGACGAGCCCTCGTCGCATGTGGACTGGTCGTCTGGCGCGGTCGAGTTGGTAACGGCCTCGCGTGAGTGGCCGGGCGTGGAGCGTCCTCGGCGGGCGGGTGTGTCGTCGTTCGGCATCTCGGGGACCAATGCGCACGTGGTCCTGGAGCAGCCGGAGCCCGAAGCCGTCCCCGAGGTCGCGGTGGAGCCGGAGTCTGCCGGGGGCGCTTCCGTGGCTTTGCCGGTGCCGTGGGTGCTGTCGGGGCGTTCGGAGCGGGGTCTGTCGGGTCAGGCGGGGCGGTTGGTGTCGTTCGTGCGTGGTCGTGGTCTGTCGCCGGTGGATGTGTCGTGGTCGTTGGTGACGTCGCGGGCTGCGTTGGAGCACCGCGCGGTGGTGTGGGGTTCGTCGGTGGACGAGCTGGTGGCCGGGCTGTCGGCTGTTGCCGAGGGCCGGTCTGCGGGTGTGGTGTCGGT
>NZ_JAAOLH010000053.1:0-742 GCF_011602315.1 Micromonospora sp. CMU55-4 | reverse complement strand
AAAGGCCCTGGAGAGTCTGGGTATTTCGCTGGAGGGTGTGCGTCAGCAGGTCGAGGAGATCATCGGCCAGGGTCAGCAGGCGCCGAGCGGGCATATTCCGTTCACGCCGCGGGCGAAGAAGGTGCTGGAGCTGTCGCTGCGTGAGGCGTTGCAGCTGGGCCACAACTACATCGGCACGGAGCACATCCTGTTGGGCCTGATCCGCGAGGGCGAGGGCGTCGCCGCGCAGGTCCTGGTGAAGCTGGGCGCGGACCTGAACCGGGTCCGCCAGCAGGTCATCCAGCTGCTCTCCGGCTACCAGGGCAAGGAGCCGGCCGCCGCCGGTGCCGCGCCGGGTGAGGCCGCGCCGTCGACCAGCCTGGTGCTGGATCAGTTCGGCCGCAACCTGACCCAGGCCGCCCGGGAGGGCAAGCTCGACCCGGTCATCGGGCGGGAGAAGGAGATCGAGCGGGTCATGCAGGTGCTGTCCCGCCGTACGAAGAACAACCCGGTGCTGATCGGTGAGCCCGGCGTCGGTAAGACCGCCGTGGTGGAGGGGCTGTCGCAGAAGATCATCAAGGGTGAGGTGCCGGAGACGCTGAAGGACAAGCAGCTCTACACGCTCGACCTCGGTGCGCTGGTCGCCGGTTCCCGGTATCGGGGTGATTTCGAGGAGCGGCTGAAGAAGGTGCTCAAGGAGATCCGCACCCGCGGTGACATCATCCTGTTCATCGACGAGATCCACACGCTCGTCGGTGCCGGG
>NZ_JAAOLH010000052.1:0-742 GCF_011602315.1 Micromonospora sp. CMU55-4 | reverse complement strand
GCCCGCACCGACGAGCGTGTGGATCTCGTCGATGAACAGGATGATGTCACCGCGGGTGCGGATCTCCTTGAGCACCTTCTTCAGACGCTCCTCGAAGTCACCGCGGTAGCGGGAACCGGCGACCAGGGCACCGAGGTCGAGGGTGTAGAGCTGCTTGTCCTTCAGCGTCTCGGGCACCTCACCCTTGATGATCTTCTGCGACAGCCCTTCGACGACGGCGGTCTTGCCGACGCCGGGCTCGCCGATCAGCACCGGGTTGTTCTTGGTGCGGCGGGACAGCACCTGCATGACCCGCTCGATCTCCTTCTCGCGCCCGATGACCGGGTCGAGCTTGCCCTCCCGGGCGGCCTGGGTCAGGTTGCGGCCGAACTGGTCCAGCACGAGGCTGGTCGACGGCGCGGCCTCACCCGGCGCGGCACCGGCGGCGGCCGGCTCCTTGCCCTGGTAGCCGGAGAGCAGCTGGATGACCTGCTGGCGGACCCGGTTCAGGTCGGCGCCCAGCTTCACCAGGACCTGGGCGGCGACGCCCTCGCCCTCGCGGATCAGGCCGAGCAGGATGTGCTCGGTGCCGATGTAGTTGTGGCCCAGCTGCAGCGCCTCGCGCAGCGACAGCTCCAGCACCTTCTTCGCCCGCGGCGTGAACGGGATGTGCCCGCTCGGCGCCTGCTGACCCTGGCCGATGATCTCCTCGACCTGCTGACGCACACCCTCCAGCGAAATACCCAGACTCTCCAGAGCCTTC
>NZ_JAAOLH010000051.1:0-772 GCF_011602315.1 Micromonospora sp. CMU55-4 | reverse complement strand
TTTGAAGGGCCTGCGGGACCGCTACGAGGCGCACCACCGCGTCTCCATCACCGACGCCGCCCTGGTCGCCGCCGCGACGCTGGCCGACCGGTACATCTCGGATCGGTTCCTGCCGGACAAGGCGATCGACCTGATCGACGAGGCCGGCGCGCGGATGCGGATCCGTCGGATGACCGCGCCGCCGGACCTGCGGGACTTCGACGAGCGGATCGCGCAGGTGCGTCGGGACAAGGAGTCCGCGATCGACGCGCAGGACTTCGAGCGGGCCGCGCAGCTGCGTGACACCGAGAAGCAGCTGCTCGGGCAGAAGGCGCAGCGGGAGAAGGAGTGGAAGGCCGGTGACCTGGACGTCGTCAGTGAGGTTGACGACGAGCAGATCGCCGAGGTGCTCGGCAACTGGACCGGTATCCCGGTCTACAAGCTGACCGAGGAGGAAACCTCGCGGCTGCTGCGCATGGAAGACGAGCTGCACAAGCGCGTCATCGGCCAGGAAGACGCGGTCAAGGCGGTCTCGAAGGCGATCCGCCGTACCCGGGCCGGGTTGAAGGACCCGAAGCGGCCGTCCGGGTCGTTCATCTTCGCAGGCCCGTCCGGTGTCGGTAAGACCGAGCTGTCCAAGGCCCTGGCGGAGTTCCTGTTCGGTTCCGAGGACGCGCTGATCCAGCTGGACATGTCGGAGTTCCACGACCGGTACACCGTGTCCCGGCTCGTCGGTGCCCCTCCCGGGTATGTCGGCTACGACGAGGGTGGGCAGCTGACCGAGAAGGTACGT
>NZ_JAAOLH010000050.1:0-772 GCF_011602315.1 Micromonospora sp. CMU55-4 | reverse complement strand
GCGCACCTTCTCGGTCAGCTGCCCGCCCTCGTCGTAGCCGACGTAGCCGGGCGGGGCACCGACGAGGCGGGACACGGTGTACCGGTCGTGGAACTCCGACATGTCCAGCTGGATCAGGGCGTCCTCGGAACCGAACAGGAACTCCGCCAGGGCCTTGGACAGCTCGGTCTTACCGACACCGGACGGGCCTGCGAAGATGAACGACCCGGACGGGCGCTTCGGGTCCTTCAACCCGGCCCGGGTACGGCGGATCGCCTTCGAGACCGCCTTGACGGCGTCTTCCTGGCCGATGACGCGCTTGTGCAGCTCGTCTTCCATGCGCAGCAGCCGGGAGGTTTCCTCCTCGGTCAGCTTGTAGACCGGGATACCGGTCCAGTTGCCGAGCACCTCGGCGATCTGCTCGTCGTCGACCTCGCTGACGACGTCCAGGTCACCGGCCTTCCACTCCTTCTCCCGCTGCGCCTTCTGGCCCAGCAGCTGCTTCTCGGTGTCACGCAGCTGGGCGGCCCGCTCGAAGTCCTGCGCGTCGATCGCGGACTCCTTGTCGCGGCGCACCTGGGCGATGCGCTCGTCGAAGTCGCGCAGGTCCGGCGGCGCGGTCATCCGGCGGATCCGCATCCGCGCGCCGGCCTCGTCGATCAGGTCGATCGCCTTGTCCGGCAGGAACCGGTCGGAGATGTACCGGTCGGCCAGCGTCGCGGCGGCGACCAGGGCGGCGTCGGTGATGGAGACGCGGTGGTGCGCCTCGTAGCGGTCCCGCAGGCCCTTGAGG
>NZ_JAAOLH010000005.1:0-364254 GCF_011602315.1 Micromonospora sp. CMU55-4 | reverse complement strand
TGGGGGCCGTTTCGTACCAAGATCTACGGGTGGCTCGGGGCGCCGAGGCGAGGGAGGGCGCGCGGGGCGGCTCAAGTCGGCGAACCAGGGAGCTCGGGGCGGGATGGGCTCTCACGCCCGGCCCCTCCCTTCCCGGTGATCAAGGAGTTTGTGTCCTTGTCGGGGCGGTGCCAGTCCGCAAACTCCTTGATCAACGCGCAAGACGCGGGGGAGGGAGCGGGCGGGTGGGTTACAGGCGGTGGCCCTGGGGGTCTCGGGCGATGATGCCGTCCAGGCGGGTTCCCGGAGTCAGGGTCTTCGGGTCGAACCAGAAGATCACCACCTGGGGGTCCTCGCTCCACCTGGCCAGCTTCGCCTCGACCTGCCGGCCGTCGACTGTCCCGACGATGCGGGCCGCCGGCCCGACGAAGTAGCCGAACGTCGGTATCGACGTGTCGGTGGGCGCCCGCTGCTGGTCGTACCCGATCTCGTGGAACCCGGCCCGGCGGTCGCTGCCGGACACGTCGTTGAGCAGGAAGTCGGAGGTCAGGTGGCCGTCCGGCGCGCGGCGTCCGGCGACCAGGCCGATCGTGACACGCGGCAGTTCCGGCACGTCGATCGGGACCATGAAGAACACGCGCGCGTCGGCGCCGTACCGGATGCCGCTGTCCACGACGGTCCCGAGCGGTTGTAGCGGCGACTGGGTCGGGGCCGGCGCGGCCGTCGGCGTGGGCGCTGGAGGGCCGGCGGACGCGGTGGCGGCCGGCTCCCCACCCGGGAGGTTCGGCGGGCCGGGCCGCGTCGCCACGGCCTCGACGCCGAACGCCACGGCGAGCACCGCCGTCATCGCCGCCACGGCTGCGCCGGCCCGCCGCCGCCGGCGCAGCCGCCGCCCCCGGCGCATGATGTCGTCGAGGTCCAGACCACCGGCCCGCTCGGTCGCCCGCATGGCCCGGCGCAGCTCGTCCATCTCGGTCACCGGCACGTCTCCTGCGGTCGGGGCGCGGACAGGCCGGCGGTACGCAGCTTCTCCAGCGCCCGGGACGAGGTGCTCTTGACGGTGCCGACGGACACGTCGAGTTCGCGGGCCACCTGGGCCTCCGGCAGGTCGAAGTAGTGACGCAGGACGACGACGGCGCGTTCCCGCGCGGTGAGCGTGCCGAGCGCGGTGACCAGCCACCGCCGCGTCGCCACCTCCTCGGCCAGGTCGCCGCCGCTTCGCTCCGGGAGGTCGTCGCTCGGGTACTCGCGGATCGGCCGCCGCCAGGTGTCGACGAGGTGGTTCACCAGCACCGACCGGGCGTAGCCGTACGGGTCGCCGTTGCGGATCCGGGACCACGACGCGTACGTGCGCACGAGCGCGGTCTGCGCGGCGTCCTCGGCGTGGTGGTGGTTGCCGGTCATGAGGAAGGCGGCGTGCGTCAGCCGCCCGGAGCACGCCCGCGCGAACTCGACGAACTCCGCGTCACCCCGGGCCATGCCGGTCCTCTGCACCTCTCACCCCGGTAGGGACGTGCGGGCAGCGGAAAAGGTTGAGTCCCCGCCGCACCAACTTTCGCGACGGGCCACCCGTCCTCATCCCCGTGCCCCCGACCGGGCACCGAGGGGAGACGAGATGACCAGGACAGTGGACCGGACACGCGGTGGCGCGGCGGTGATCGCGCTGGCGGTGGCGCTGGCCGGCTGCACACCGGCAGTGGCCGACCAGCCCGCAGCCACGCCGTCCGAGCCGGCCGGGCCGTCCGCTGCCGCGCCGGCCGCGTCGGCGGCGGCGCCCGTCCGGCCCCGGCCGGCGCGGATCGGCTATCCCGCCGAGGGCGGCAACCGGTGGCGGTTCGCCGCCGCCGAGCCGGCCACCACAGGGGGTACGGGCCGGCTGCTGCGCTACCGGGTGGCGGTGGAGCGCGACATCACGGGTCTGCCAGCGGCCGACTTCGGGGCGCAGGTCACCGGCATCCTCGCCGGCCCGGGTGGCTGGACGACCGACGGGCGGATCGCCCTGCGTCGCGTCGGTACCGACGGGCCCGCCGACTTCACCGTCTACCTCGCCACCCCCGGCACGCGCGACGACCTGTGCGGGGACGGGCTGGACCGGTACACGTCCTGCCGTAACGGGAACCGGGTCGTGGTGAACGTGGCCCGCTGGGTGCTCGGCGCGCCCGCGTACGGCAGCGACCTCGCCGCGTACCGCCGGTACGTGGTCAACCACGAGGTCGGCCACCGCCTGGGTCACGGGCACGAGCGCTGCCCGGGGCGGGGCCGCCCGGCGCCGGTGATGCAGCAGCAGACGCTCGGCCTGCACGGCTGCACCCCGAACCCGCTGCCGTTCCTGCGCGGCGAGCGGTACGCGGGCCGCTCCGGCGTGTACGACGATCGCCTGCCCCCGCCGGAGGGCGGCCGGCCGGGCTGAGGTCCGGGTCCGCGCGGCCGGGCACGCGCAGCCCGGCCGCGCAGGCGGACCCACGCCGGCGCTCAGAACAGCGTGGCCGGGCCGACCGGCTCCGGTTCCGGCAGCGGCGCGAGCCCGGGCACCCGCTCGCGGACCTGGTCGTGGAAGCGGCGGGCCAGCTCGGGCGCGTCCGCGTTGTCCGGCGTGTGCACGAACACCGTCGGCGAGCGGCCCTCCCGCAGCCAGCCGGTGACCACGTCCAGCCACGGCTGCCAGCCCTCGACCGTGCGGGCCGGGTCGTCGCGGCCCAGGTAGCGCACGATCGGCCGGTCGGTCAGCGCCCGGGTACGCAGCGGTAGGCGCGGTTTGCGCGTCCACGCCTCCCGCTCCGCGTCGCTGGTGGGCGGCGTACGGAAGAACGCGGTGGTGTCGAACGGCACCCACTCCGCGCCGTGCCGGTGCAGCGTGGCCTCCAGCGCGCGTACCGCGCCGGGCTCGGTGAAGAAGGCGGGGTGGCGGACCTCGACGGCGTACCTGTGGGTGTCGGGCAGCGTGCGCAGGAACCGGTCGAGGTCGGGCACGTCGCCGGGGCCGAACGAGCCGGGCAGCTGGACCCAGAGCGCGTCCGCCCGGGGCCCGAGCGGCTCCATCGCGTGCAGGAACGCGCGCAGCGCTGCCTCGCCGCCGGTGAGCCGGTGCTCGTGCGTCACCGCCTTCGGCAGCTTCGGCAGGAAACGGAAGGCCGGGCCGGTCTGCTCGGCCCAGGACGCCACCGTCTCCCGGGCCGGGGTCGCGTAGAACGTGGTGTTGCCCTCCACGGCGTCGCACCACCCGGCGTACGCGCGCAGCCGCTCGTGCGCGGGCAGCGGATGCGGCAGGAAGCGGCCGGACCAGGACCTGTGCGTCCACATGGCACAGCCGACGTGCAGGCGCGGCCCGGTCACCGGTAGGGCCAGCTCGTCGAGTCGCCGCGCTGCGCCGCCTCCCGGTTCCATTTCCGGGTGAAGTACAGCGCGAGGCAGCCGAGCCCGGCGAGCACCGGGGCGAGCAGCATGAGCAGCAGTCCGGCGCCGAGCCGGAACCGGTCGCTCTGGATGCCCTCGGCGGTGGTCAGCGCGAACGCCTCCGCGCCGACGCCGGTGCAGCTCACGAGGTCGGTGCCCATCCAGGCGATGCCGTCGGTGGCCAGCACCGGAGTGAACTGCCGCGGGTCGCCGCGGTCGCGCATCACCGCCGCGGTCCCCTCGGGCCGGGCCCCGGTCAGCTCGCTGGTCCGCTGCTCGCCGGTGGAGTAGACCCGGCTCTTCGCGGTGCACCGCACGGTGGCGGGGTCGACTGTGGCCGGGGTGGCGAGGATCAGGATGTTGCCGGGGCGTACGCCGGTGTCCCGCACCTTGATCTCGGCGCCGGGGGCGAACTCGGCGGCGGCGGAGAAGGTCGACGCGGCCGCGAACGGACCCGTCTGGGTCAGCAGTGCCAGGCCGAGGAACCCGGCCAGCAGGAACCCGCCCGCGCCGACGAAGATCCACATGGCGACCACGGCGCGGAAGCGCCGCACGAGCGGGCTCACTTGACGCGGTCCATGTCGCAGGCGCCGTCGGTGACCTGCCCCCGGTCGGAGGAGTACACACTGCGCTTGGCACCGCAAGAGGCGAGTGAGAGGGCCCCTGTCGCCAGCGCCGCCGTCAGACCGGTCCTTCTCCGTCGCATCCGTCCTCCTCGCGCTCGCGCCGCGGCGGGCCGGGGCCGCCCGGTCGCCGCGACCACGGTAGCCGGGCCGGTCAGCGACGTCGGATCGGGCCGCGTCAGGGCCGCTCCACCCGTACCGGGTCGCCGCGCACGAGGTCGTCGTGGATCCGCCAGCGGGCGTCGACGCCCGCGCGCCGGGCCGCCTCGTCGTCGGCTGCGATCCGCTGTCGCAGCAGCTCGACCGCGATCCGGCGGTTGAGGTGCAGGTGCCGTTCGGTGTCCACCACCACGGTCCGGCCGGACGGGCGGTGGGTGGCCCGGACGGCGGTGCTGGCCTTGTTGCGGTGCTGGCCGCCCGGCCCGCCGGTGCGGCACGGCACGAACTCGACGTCCGCCTCGTGGAACGGCGTGACCACCACGTCGGTCCGGCACGGGCGCGCGGTGACGTACCAGTTCTTGCGCCCGTGGCCGGTCCGGTACGGGCTGGGCGCCTGCCAGCAGAGCGTGCCGGTCCACCTGGCCGCGAACGCCTCCGCCCCGGCGCCGGTGATCCGGACCAGCACCGACCGGTAGGTGTCGGCCCGGTCTCCGGGCACCGTCTCGACCCGCGCGGTACGCAGGCCCCGCCGGGCCGCCTCGGCCTCCAGGCGGGACAGCAGCCGGGCCAGCGCCCACGCGCACTCGGCGGGTCCGCGCCCGGCGGACAGCAGCAGCTCGGTCACCGGCGGCCCTTGCGGCCCACGTCCGGCGTCTTGTAGGTGACCAGCGGAACCGTCGTGGTGACCGGGGTGGCGAGGTCGTGCGCCACCAGGTCGCCGACGACCTGCTCGATGCGCTTGTACGCGGTGGGCGCCTCCTCGAACAGCAACTGCCGGTCGCCGCACACCACTATCGAGCCGACCGGCGTACGCCGCAGTTCCTCGACGGTGTGCTTGGCTCGGCCCCGGCGCAGCGCGTCGGCGCGCGACATCTTGCGCCCGGCGCCGTGCGCCACCGAGTAGCCGGCGTCCGGCCCGGCGTGCGCGGCCACCAGGAAGGAGGGCGTGCCACGGGTGCCGGCGATCAGCACGTCCCGCCCGTCGCCCGGCGCCGCGCCCTTGCGGTGCAGGTAGCGCCCGTCGCGGATCTCGACCAGGTTGTGGCACTGGTCGACGACCGGCTCGGTGGGTTCGGCGCCGAGCGCGTACGCGACCCGCGCGGCCAGCAGCCGCCGGTTGAGCGACCCCCACCGCACGGCCGCGTCGTGCCGGGCCAGGTAGGCGTCCGGGTCGGGCGCGGGACCGGCGCCGTGCGTCTCGGTGTGCTCGCGCAGGATCCGTTCGCCCAGCCCGCGCGAGCCGGAGTGCACCACGAGCACCAGGTCACCGGCGTCCAGCCCGAGCCGCGTGGCGTGCTCCGCCGCGAGGATCGGCCCGACGCGGGCCAGCTCGACGAAGTGGTTGCCGCGCCCGACGGTGCCGAGCCCGTCGAGGTGCCCGGCCGGGATGTCGCCGTCCAGCACCGACCACGCCGGGTCGTCGGCGTCCGGGTCGAGCGCCCGGTCCAGGTCGGGGAACCGGGCCGCGAGCCGTTCCGGTACGACCCGGCGCAGCGCGATCGGGAACACCGCGATGCCGCACCCGATGTCGGAGCCGACCAGGAACGGATACAGCACCGTGGAGGACATCGCCGCGCCGATCGGCGCGCCCTTGCCGGGGTGCAGGTCGGGCATGGCGGCGACGTGCGCCATGCCGTCCAGGGCGGCGACCTGACGGCACTGGTCGAGCGCGGCGGACTCGATCCAGCTGCCGGGGGAGGAGAAGACGGAGACGGTGGCGGGCACGACGGCCCGCCCGGAGGGGTACGCGGACACAGACGCTCGTTTCTGCGGAAAGAGAGAGGCCGGGGAACGGCAGGCGGCGAGGAGGGGCCTGCGGGCGGGGTGTGATCCGTCAGAACGTCATGCCGCTCAGCCTCGCGGAGGTGGCGCGGGCGGGCAACCGACTTTCCCGGCGACCCGTGAGGCGTGCGCGTCGACATCACCCCACCCGATCCATAGACTCCGGTCGTTCTGGTACCACGAGTCCAGGGAGGACCACCGTGTCGAGCGAAACCCGAACGCACGCCGCATTACCCCTGCTGGCCCGCCTCGCCGGGGTGAGCGTGGCCGCCGCGACGATCGTCGCCGCCGCAGGTGTCGCCGCGACCGCGGCGCCCGCCGCCGACCCGGCGCCCACCAAGGGGCCGTGCGCGTACACGCCCACGCCGGACGAGCCGGCCGCCCGTCCGGTGTCGCTGCCGCCGGACCCGCGCCGCACGCCGGACCGGGGCACCGTGCGGGTCACGCTGCGCACCAACCAGGGGCCGATCGGGTTGACGCTGGACCGCGAGCAGGCGCCGTGCACGGTGCAGAGCTTCCTGCACCTGGTCCGTAAGCGCTTCTACGACCGGACGCCCTGCCACCGGCTCACCGCGTACCCGACGCTGACCGTGCTGCAGTGCGGCGACCCGTCCGGCACCGGCGAGGGTGGCCCGGGCTACCGCTACCGCGACGAGCTGCCCACCGACCTGCCGCCCGCGCCGACCGACCCGACCGGCGTACGCCGCCTGTACGCGCGCGGCACGCTGGCCATGGCCAACGCCGGCCCGGACACCAACGGCAGCCAGTTCTTCCTGGTCCAGGCCGACTCGGCGCTGCGCCCCAACTACACGGTGTTCGGTCAGGTCGACGCGGCCGGGCTGGCCACGCTGGACCGGATCTCGGCCGGCGGCATCGCGCCCACCCCGGAGGACCCGGCACCGGTCGACGGCGCCCCGGCGGTGCCGGTGGAGATCTGCCGCGCCAAGCAGGGCCGCTGACGTGACTGCCCGGCGGGACGGCTGACGAGGCCGCCCGCCGGGCCCGCGTCGCCGCCGGTAGCCTGCGGCGATGACGCATGAGCGGGAGATCACCGAGCCGGTCGACCTGTGCCGGCCGGACGGGCGGCTGAACCCGGACGCGGTCGGCTGGAGCCGCCGGCCGCTGCACCGGGCGAACCTGCGCGGCTGGGGCCGGGCCAAGCGGTGGGAGCACTGGGGCGTGGTCACGCCGACGCACATCCTCGGCCTGGTCGCGTCGTCACTGGACTACGCCGGGGTGCAGAGCCTCTACCTGCTCGACCGGAGCACCGGCCGGGAGACCACGGCGGAGGCGGTGGTGCCGTTCGCCCGGGGCACCGTGCTGCCGCCGGTCAGCGGCGACGGCCCGGTCCGGGCCCGCGGCGGGAACCTCACCATCGCGGTGGACCAGGGCCCCGACGGCAGTACGCTGCGCGCCAGCGCGCCCGGCGTCGAGGTGGACCTGACCGTGCCGTTGCCGCCCGGCCACGAGTCGCTCGGCGTGGTGGTGCCGTGGAGCACCCGCCGGTTCCAGTACACGGTCAAGGACATCGGCCGTCCGGTGCACGGCACGATCACCGTGGACGGCACGGCGTACCCGGTGGGGGAGGGGTCGTACGCGGCGCTCGACCACGGCCGGGGCAAGTGGCGGTACGCGGTGCGGTGGAACTGGGCGGCCGGCAGCGGTCCGGGCCGGTCGATCCAGCTCGGCGGCAAGTGGACCGACGGCACCGGCTCGACCGAGAACGCGGTCTTCGTCGACGGGCGGCTGCACAAGATCGGCGCGGACCTGACCTGGGAGTACGACCGCGCCGACTGGCTGCGGCCGTGGCGGATCACCGGCGACCGGGTGGACGTCACGTTCCACCCGTTCCACGAGCGGGTGGCGCGCACCAACCTGCTCGTGCTGGCCGGGGAGACGCACCAGTGCTTCGGGCACTTCACCGGCTGGGCCGCTACCGACGACGGCGGGCGTGTGGACCTGGACGGCCTGGTCGGCTGGGCCGAGGAGGCCCGCAACCGCTGGTGAGGCCGGTCCCCGTCGGGCGGGCCGTACGCACAGCGTGGGGCGGCCCCGTCCGGGACCGCCCCACGCGCGACTTCGAGGTCAGGCGACCGAGGCCGGGAACCTCTCCCAGACTCGGTGCGCCGCCATCAGCCGCTGCGCCTCGGCGAGCACCTCGGCGCCGGAGCCACCGGTGACCACGCCCGGCGTGCCGGTGACACCGGCCTGGTTCAGCACCTCGGCACCCGCGCCCCAGGCGCCGATCACCTTCGCGTGCCGCCACGCCTCCTCGACCAGCAGCAGCACCCGCGGGTCGACGGTGGCCGAGCCCGCCGCGCCGGCCTTGGCGTCGCGGGCCGGCAGCGCGTCCGGCGCCGGGGCCGGTGCGCCGGCCAGCAGCACCGCGTCGAACTCGACCGAGCGGCCGGTGGCGAACGTGCGCTGCACCGGCAGCCCGTCGACGGTGCCGCCGTGCGCGGCGATCAGCAGCGGCACCATGCCGGCGGCGAACACCTCCCGGCGTACCTCGTGCACGTCGCCCAGGTCGGCCTGGGCGTCGACCACGATGCCGACCATCCGGCCGTCGGCCGGCCACTCCCGGCCCACCTGGGACAGCGCCGGGCTGGGCTGCACCTCGGCGAGCGGCACGGTGGGCTGCGGCACCGGCAGGCCCAGACCGGTCGCGACCTGCTCGCACAGCACCGGGTCGACGTTGGCCAGGCACTGGAGCTGCCGCTCCTTGATCGCCTGGTGGTAGCACTTGCCCAGCTCGAACGTGTACGCCCGGATGATGTGCTCCTTCTCCACCGGCGACATGCTCTGCCAGAACAGGCGTACCTGGCTGTAGTGGTCGTCGAAGGAAGCCGGCGCGGCCCGCACCTTCGGCGCCTCGGCCACCGTCACCGGCGTGTCCACGAACGCGTGCTCCCGGTCGCCGGCCGGGAACGGGTTGCCGCCGTCGAGCGAGTTCGGCCGGTACGGCGCCACGCCCGCGTGCACCGCGTGCTGGTGGAAGCCGTCCCGCAGCATGTCGTTGACGTCGGCGTGCGGCCGGTTGATCGGGATCTGGGTGAAGTTCGGCCCGCCCAGGCGGGTGAGCTGCGTGTCCACGTACGAGAAGAGGCGGCCCTGCATCAGCGGGTCGTTCGTGACGTCGATGCCCGGCGGCAGGTGTCCGACGTGGAACGCCACCTGCTCGGTCTCGGCGAAGAAGTTGCGCGGCGTCTTGTTGAGGGTGAGGGTGCCGATCGGCTGCACCGGCGCCAGCTCCTCCGGCACGATCTTCGTCGGGTCGAGCAGGTCGATCCCGGCGAACGTCTCCTCCGGGGTGTCCGGGAAGACCTGGATGCCCAGCTCCCACTCGGGGAACGCGCCGGCCTCGATGGCGTCGTACAGGTCGCGGCGGTGGAAGTCCGGGTCCATGCCGCTGATCATCTGGGCCTCTTCCCAGGTGAGGGAGTGCACGCCGAGCTTCGGCTTCCAGTGGAACTTGGCCAGCACGGTCGCGCCGGCCTCGTCGACCAGGCGGAACGTGTGCACGCCGAAGCCCTCCATGGTCCGGTAGGACCGCGGGATGCCCCGGTCGGACATGTTCCAGATGGTGTGGTGCTGGGCCTCGGTGTGCAGCGAGACGAAGTCCCAGAACGTGTCGTGCGCGCTCTGCGCCTGCGGGATCTCCCGGTCCGGGTGCGGCTTGCCGGCGTGGATGACGTCCGGGAACTTGATCGCGTCCTGGATGAAGAACACCGGCATGTTGTTGCCGACCAGGTCGAACGTGCCCTCGTCGGTGTAGAACTTGGTGGCGAAGCCGCGGGTGTCGCGGACCGTGTCGGCCGACCCGCGCGAGCCCAGCACGGTGGAGAAGCGGACGAAGACCGGCGTCTCGCGCCCCTGCTTGAGGAAACCGGCGCGGGTGACCTTCTCGGCGGCGCCGTTGGCGACGAACGTGCCGTGCGCGCCCGCGCCCCGGGCGTGCACCACCCGCTCCGGGATCCGCTCGTGGTCGAAGTGGGTGATCTTCTCCCGCAGGTGGTGGTCCTGGAGCAGGACCGGGCCGCGCGGACCGGCCTTGAGCGAGTGGTCGGTGTCGCGCAGCCGGGCACCGTTGGCGGTGGTGAGGTACGCGCCCTGCTGCCCCTTGGCGATCTTCGGTACGCCGGTCTCGGCGCCGGTCGGGGTCCGGGTGTCCGGCGCGCCCTGCTCGGCCTTGGGCGGCAGCGGCCCGTGCGGCGTGGTCGGCTCCTCCAGCGGTGGTGGCGCGCTGCCGGGAGCGCCCGGCACGTCCGGAGTCAGCGCGTCGCCGACCTTCTCGACGGCGGCTTCGACGACACCCTTGACGATCTGGGCGGGCTTGCTGGATTCCATCAGGACCTGTCCTCCTACAGCTAAATGTCCAGGCCCCTTCGGCCGTACCCCAGCTGAGGGCGGGCAAACCGGAACAATCGCGGAATCACTGGTCAGGACCGGCGTGGCACCGTCACGCCGGTGAGCAGCAGCCCACCGGCGACCAGCCAGCGGCCGTCCAGGACGTCAGAGGATCCGCTTCATCGGCGCCGGCTCGTCGCCGCGACGCCGCCACTCGCGCGGGTAGCCCAGCGACACCTCCTCGAACCGCACCCCGTCGTAGTGGGTGGTGCGCGGGATGTGCAGGTGGCCGTAGACGGCGACGGCGGCGCGGTGCCGCACGTGCCAGTCGGCCGTCCGGTCGGTGCCGCACCACTGCGCGAACTCCGGGAACCAGAGCACCTCGGTGGGCTGGCGCACCAGCGGCCAGTGGCTGACCAGCACCGTCGGCAGCGCCGGGTCGGTGGCCTCCAGCCGCCGCCGGGTCGCCTCCAGCCGCGCCGCGCACCAGGACTCCCGATCCGGGTACGGGTCGGGGTGCAGCAGCATCTCGTCGGTGCACACCACACCGGCGTCGTACGCCACGCGCAGCGACTCCTCCTTGGTGGTGGTGCCGGGCGCGCGGAACGAGTAGTCGTAGAGCACGAACAGCGGCGCCACGGTGACCGGGCCGCCGTCGCCCCGCCACACCGCGTACTCGTCCTCCGGGGTCAGCACGCCCAGCTCGCGGCACATCGCGACGAGGGCGTCGTAGCGGGCCACCCCGCGCAACGTCACCGGGTCGTTGGGGTGGGTCCACAGCTCGTGGTTGCCCGGCGCCCACACCACTGTCGCGAACCGGTCGCGCAGCAGCCGCAGCGTCCGCTCGATGTCGGCGAAGACCTCGCCCACGTCGCCGGCCACGATCAGCCAGTCGTCCGCCGTCTCCGGTCGCAGGCCGTCCACCACCGCGCGGTTCTCCGCGTACGACACATGGAGGTCGCTGACCGCGTACAGCCCACCCGTCACCCGGCCGATCCTGCCAGCGGCGCTTCCGGATGACCAGGCTCGCCGTGACCAGGCTCGCCGGCCGGGCTCTCGACCCTCGCGGTCACCTCGTCGAGCGCGCGCAGCACCTCGCGGGCGATCGCCGGCTCGGCCGCGGAGTGCCCGGCACCGGGCACGATCCGCAACGTCGCCTCCGGCCACCGGCGGGCCAGGTCGTACGCGGACACCGGCGGGCAGCACAGGTCGTACCGGCCGTTGACGATCACGGCGGGCAGGTGGCGGATCCGGTCCACGCCGTCGAGCAGCTGGCCCTCGGTGAGGAAGCCGCCGTGCACGGCGTAGTGCGACAGGATCCGGGCCACCGGCAGCGCGTGCTCGTCGGCGGTGAAGTGGGCGAGCAGCTCCGGGTCGGGGCACAGCGACGAGTTGACCGCCTCCCAGCGTCCCCAGGCCCGCGCCCAGACCCGGGCCTGCGCCTCGTCCGGGCCGTGCAGCCGCCTGTGGTACGCGGACAGCACGTCGTCGCGCTCGCCCGGCGGGACCGGGGCGACGAACCGTTCCCACTCCTCGGGCTGGAGATGCCGCAGTCCGCCCTGGTAGAACCAGTCCCGCTCGGCGCGGCGCAGGAGCAGCACGCCGCGCAGGACCAGGCCGGTGACCCGCTGCGGGTGCGCCTGCGCGTACGCCAGGCCGAGCGTGGTGCCCCACGACCCGCCGAACACCAGCCACGAGCCGATGCCCAGCCGCCGCCGGATCGTCTCCAGGTCGTCCACCAGATGCCAGGTGGTGTTGGCGCGCACCTCGCCGTGCGGGGTGCTGCGGCCGGCCCCCCGCTGGTCGAACAGCACGGCCCGGTAGCGCTCCGGATCGAAGAACCGGCGCGCGGCCGGCACCAGCCCGCCGCCGGGCCCGCCGTGCAGGAACACCACGGGTACGCCGTCCGGCCGGCCCACCTCCTCCACGTGCAGGACGTGGCCGTCACCGACCGGGATCCGGTGGGTGGCGTACGGCTCGACCTGCCCGTCTTCAGCAGGCGACGTTGCCGCCGAGGTTGTCCAGCAGCGCGTCGGCGACCCAGCCGGAGACACCTGTGGTGACGTCCCGCAGGTACGTCCACGTGTAGGTGGTCTTGCCGTTGGCGGTGACCCGGTCGCCGCTGGCGAAGCAGTGGAAGTCGACGTTGTGGTTGAGCTGCCCGTACCCGAGCGAGGCGCAGGTGGTGTGCGGGCCGGTGCGGATGTTGACGTTCGTCGCGTTGAACAGCTGGCCGAACTTGCTGTCGACGTTGGAGTGCGAGTGGCTGCACCCGGCGCTCGCCGGTCCGGCCGTACCGGTCACCACGGCGCCCGCCGTGGCGACGGTCAGGACGACGGCGGCGCCGATGGAGGAGATCTTCCGCATACCCGTCAACCCCCGAATAAAGATCGAGATGCACCAGCAGATCGATCCAAATATTTGCATAGAGCAAGGTCGATGGGCAAGATGCGCCGCCACCGGCCCGGCCCGGACCGGTGGCGCCGATCGCTCAGGCGGTAGCCGGCACGCCGTTGTCCGTACCCGTGGTCTCCACCTCGGGCGCCCCGCGCGGAGCCGGCGTGCGGACCGCGAACGCGTCGAAGCTCGGCCCGTCCAGCCGCTCGACGAACGGCTCCACGACGGGCTGCTCCGGCTCGGCCGCGTCCGGTTCGGTCCGCCCGTCCCCGGTCCGCGGCGCCGCGTCGGGCGCGACGGTGACCGCCGGACGCGCCGACACCTGCGGGTACTCGGCGGTCTCCCCGCCGCCCGCGGCCGCCGCCATGACCGCCGCCGCGGCGAGGTCGGCGACCCGCTTGGCCTCCCGCTGCACCCGGGCCCGGGTCTCCTTGGCGTGCTGCTCGGCCAGGTCCGCCGCGCGCCGCGCCTCGTCGAGCCGCCTGCTCTCGGCGGCCAGCTCCCGGCGTACGCCGACCAGCCGCTCCTCCAGCTCCGCGCCGCTGCGCTCGATCGTGCCGATCTCCCGGCGGGTCTCCTCCAGCTTCCGGGAGACCGTCTCCAGCTCCGCCTTGAGCCCGGTCAGCGTCTCCTGCCGCTGCTGGATCTCCCGCTGCACGCCGGCGAGCTGCTCCTGGTGCGCCGTCGTCTCCTCGTCGGCCCGCTCCCGGACCTCCGTGGCGTACTGCTGTGCCTCGGCGACCAGCGCGGCGATGTCCTTCTCCGCGGCGGCGGCCCGGTCGGCCAGCTCCTGCTCGGCGGCGGCCCGCCGCTCGTCCAGCTCCTTGGCCATCGTGGCCTGCCACTGGGCCAGCTCCTGCTGGGCCTTGCTGCGGTTGGCCTGGACCTCCTGCTGGATCTGCGTCCGCGCGGCCTTCACCAGCGCCTCGGACGCCGAACGCGCCTGCTCGACCTGCTGCGCGCTCTGCTCGGTGATCCGCTTCGCCTCCTGCTGGGCCCGGTCGTGCGCGGCCTGCCCCTCGACGCGCAGCTTCTCCGCCAGCTCCCGCACGGCGGCCAGCTCCGCCTGCGCCGCGGCCAGCCGCTCCTCGTCCACCCGCTCCTGCTCGGCCCGGCGCGCGGACAGTTCCTCGTCCAGCTCGCGCCGCTCCCGCGCGGCCTGCTCCTGCGCCGCGGCCAGCAGCTTCTCCGCCTGCGCCTGGAACTCCTCCGCGCGCCGGGTGGCCACGTCGGTGATCTGCCCGGCCTGCTTCTCGGCCAGGTCCAGGATCTGGTCGACCATCGGGCCGAGGTCCCGGAAGGACGCCCGGTCCACCGCCGCCGCCGGACGCTCGCGCAACTCGGCCGCCTCGGCCTGCGCCCGCTGCGCCTGCGCGGTCAGGTCACGCACCTGCGCGTACGCCCGGTCCCGCGCGGCGGTGAGCGCGCTGACCTCGGCGTCGACCTGCTCGACGTACCGGTCCACCTGACGTTTGTCGTAGCCGCGCAGCGCCGGATCGAAGCGCGGGCGCGCGGACACGTCGTCGTGGGGTGCGAACGGATCGTCGCCGTTGGACATGCGCCATCCTCCGTCGGTTCGCCAGCGCCAGGCCGGCGGATGACCGCCCCGCAGGGCACGATGAGGCGCTACGGTACCGCGTCCGCGCGCGCGTCTCGCCCCGCCCCGCCCCTGCCCGGCCGACCGGCGTCGCGGTCAGACCGGGAAGTGCGGGTTCCCCGCCGTCAGACGGATGGTGAAGCCGCCCGCGTCGCGGTGGTGCGTCACGTGGTCGCAACTCTGGTGGCTGATCCAGAGACCCAACCCGCCGTCGGAGCCGTCACCGGCCGGCAACAGTCCGGCGTACGGATCCTTCGGCCCGGGGCCCCGGTCGTTTACGGTGACCACGATCCGGTCGGGCGCGCGCCACAGCCGCATCCGCACCGGCGGCTCGCCGTGCCGCAGCGCGTTGCTCACCACCTCGCTCACCGCGATGACCAGCCCGTCGGCGCTGTCCGGCGCGAGCAGGCCGTCGTCGGCGGCGCGCACCTCCGCCCGGGCCCGGGCCGGCGTCGGGTCGATCAGCTCGACCAGCGGCGTCGTCCGCTGCACCGGGTCCAGCGGCACCGGGCGGGGCTCGGCCAGGTAGCTCATCGGGTCGGTGTAGAGATCGGCCGTCTCGTGCCCGCCGTCCGGCCGCGCCACCCGGGGGTGGGTACGCGCCACGTCCGCCAGCACGTGCGACGGGGTGCTGCGGCGGTCGTAGGCGCAGATGCCCCAGAGCGGGAAGTCGTCGTAGACGTGGTTGATGGCCGACTCGTAGCGGGCCCACCAGTCCCAGGTCGAGCCGAGCAGCACCGGCGGCAGCTGGCCGACCATCCGGATCTGCGCCGCGCCCGCCGCCACGTAAGACGCGAGCAGTTCCCGGTAGGAGCGCAGCGCGACGCTGGGCCGGGCGTAGAGGTCCCCGACCGGCAGGAACGTGACCTCGGCGCCGGTGGGCAGCGCCCGGCGCACCAGCTCCGCGTTGCGCTCGTCCAGATTCACCGCCGTCGGCTCGCCGGCCGCGACCCCGTCCAGCAGGAACGGCAGCGCCACCGCCAGCAGCTCCTCGTCGGAGTCGTAGACGAACGCCTCGTGGAAGTAGCCCACGTGACCGGAGGCCGCGCCGCTCCTCATCCGAGCACCTCCACCCGTACCCCGGTCAGGCCGAGCAGCTCGACCAGCCGGGCCGGGGTCCGGTGCGGGGTGCGCAGCACCGCGACGGCGTCGTGGCGGCGGGCGTGGTCACGCAGGTGCAGCAGGCTGCGGTGATCCACGAAACGCAGCTCGGCGGCGTCGAACACGACCCGGCCCGCCACCGGCCGCGGGTCGGCCCGCTCCAGCGCGGCGGCGAAGTCCCGGTGGTTGGTCGGGTCCAGCTCGCCGGCCAGCGCCACCACCGAGTCGCCGTCGCCGGCGTGCAGCCGGAACAGCACGTCCGCGTTCGTCACCGGGTGCAGGCAGGCCAGCTCGGCGATTGCCGCGTCGCCGAGCTGCCGGCGGTCGTAGGCGCAGATCGCCGACATCGGCCGGTGCCGCATCCAGTGGTCGATGCGGTGCTCGTAACGGGCGAAGGCGTCCCGCTGGGCCGGGGTGCGGACCAGGCTCGTCGCCTCGGCCAGCACCCGCAGGCCGGTGTGCCCGGCGGTCAGCGCCTCGGTGGTGGCCCGCACGTACGCCCTGACCTGCCGGTTGGGGTCGACGATCTCGTCGTGCCGGTACGCCTCGCCGACGGGAACCAGCCGTAGCGCGTCCCGCCGGCGCGCGGCGTCGAGACCGGGAACCGAGGCCAGCCAGCCGGTGACAGTGGCACGATCCTCCGGACAGACCACCCAGACCTGCTCACCGGCGGCGAGACCGGCGCTGACCTGCTCGACGGTCAGCGCGCGCAGCGCGGCCGGGTCGTCGTAGGCGAGGCAGCCATGGGTGTAGCCCGGGTACGACACGCTCCCGCTGGTCACCGACTCCGCCTCATCGGCCCAGTCTATGCCGGGCCCACCTGGAGATCGCGCCAGGCCGTGGCCTCCGGCGGCGGGTCGCCCAGCTCGAACTCGGCCCAGTTGTTCCAGTACGCGATCGCGTCCACGTCGTTCTGCTGGCGCAGCCAGGTGACGTGGTCCCGGATCGTGCGCGCCCGGCCCGCGCCGGTGGTGTCGGTGGCGACGCGGGTCAGCCCGTACTCGGGGACCAGCAGCCGGATGCCCGGGTACGCGGCGCGCACCTTGCCGAAGGCCACCCCGAACATCCGCGAGGCGGGCCAGTACGCGGCCGTGTCCCGCGAGTAGCAGTCCACGCCGTAGTGGGTCATGCCCGGATAACCCCAGTCGGTCGGGTTGCCGCGTCCCTCGTCCAGCCAGTAGCGGGTCACGATCGGGCCGTGCCCGAGCACCCACCGCCGGTTGCGGTGCGCGGCCACGATCTGGGTCACCCGGCTCGCCGTCGCCCGGTACGTCGCCGGCGCCACGTCGCCCATCGGCTCGTGGTACCAGGTCAGGTAGATCGGGCGGCTCACGCCGTCGAGCCAGCTCGCCAACTGCTCGACGTCGTCCTTCCAGCTGACGTGCATGACGGCCGACGGCGCGTCGGCGAACTTGCCGGCGTTGAGCGCGGGCAGCTCCGGCAGCGTGTCCGCGTCCGGACCGTCAGTGCCGAAGTCGCGCATGTAACGGATGCCCGGGTAGTCGGCCACCGCCCGCTGGGTCCGCGCGCCCTTCTCGGCGCTCATCCCGACCAGCAGCGGCACGGTCAGCGTGGTGGTGCCCGTGCCGGTGCGGCCGGCGCCGTCACGCGCCGTCGCGGTCAGCGTCACCGTGCCCCGGCCGGCCAGCACGGTGACTGTGAAGCGGCCCGGTTCGGCGCTGCTGGGTGTGACCGTCACCCCCGGCGAGGCGCTGGCGAGCTGGACGGTCAGTGGCACGCTCAGATCCACCCGGACCGGGCTGTCCCAGGTGACGCCGGTGGGGTCGCTGACCCGGCCGGCGAGCGTCAGCAGCCGCGAGTCGGGGTGGTAGGCGTCGACCCGTACGGTGGTCGACTGCCCGGGCAGCAGGACGGTCTGGTCGGGGGTGACGGAACGGACGACGGGTGCGGCCATGAGGCTCTCCTTCGACGTGTTTCGCTGCCGCTCCAGCCGCACGTCCTCGGGTGGCCAGAATGGCTCTGACCTGCGCTTTTACCAGCTTGCGTCGGTTTTGCCGCGATCGTCAGGGCAGCCGCAGATGGCGCGAAACCCGGTCCCGCCACGCTGTCGCGCCCGCATCCTGAACCGATGTCGGGCACCGTGCGGGGAACGCGCGTTCCGGACTGCAGAACCGCCCGGCCGCCGGCCCGGCGGCGCACCGCCGTGAAAAAGGAACGGCCCACCCCGTCACGTCGCCGGTCCGGAACGCCGTACCGGCGTGCAGGCGTACGGTGCGGTGCGCGTCGGTGGACCTGCGGCGGTGAGTCGCCGACGCCCATGTCCCGCAGCATCGGCCACAGCGCCTGCGAGCGGCTCGGTCATCGGGGCGACCCGTGCCCACAGCCGGACCACCCGACGTTCCTCCTCGACCTCACCCCGCAGTGACCCACCCAAGATCGACACCAGTTCGGGGAGGTGGCTGCATCAACGGTGGTCTGATGCGGCCAGCTCGCCGAGATGGTGTGGATCTTGGTGGGAGAGTGCGTCAGGGGAGGGGGTGGGAGATGTCTCGGGCGTGGTCGGCCACCGCCGCGCCGACCACCGTCGCGGTCAGCGGCAGCACCTCCAGGCACCGGCGCACCGCCGCCCCCATCAGCGGGTTCGGCACCCGCATGGACAGCGTGCAGTGCGGCACCCAGCGTCCCGGCCGGTAGTGCTCCACCACCTCGACGCCGGCCCGGGCCAGCCGGTCGTGCACCTCGGCGTGGTGCGCCAGCAGCTCGGGCGTCGGCGCGAGACCGAGCCAGAGCACCCGGCCGACGAACTGCCCGGCGTGCTGGAACTCCAGCCGCAGCGGCGCGGCCACCACGGTTTCGGCGAGTGCCTCGGCGACGCGGTGCGGGTCCAGGCGGGGCGCCACCGCGAGCGAGACGTGCGGGCGGTGCCGCTGCGCCAGCAGTGACCGCAGGCTCGGCACCCCGTCGGACTCGAGCAGGTCCCACAGCACCCGGATCCGCCGGGTGGCGTCGGTGTCGAGATACAGCTCCAGCGCCGCGACCACCCGATCACAGTAGATGTCGGGTCCCGCGACGAGGTTTGCCGGGCACGCTGGGCGGTACTGCCCGGGAAGACGCACGAGACGGCAGGGGAGTGAGGTGCGCGTGGACGCGACGGATGTGCTGATCGAGGCGTACGGGCGGTTGCCCGATCTGGTCGCCGGGGCGCTCGACGGGCTCGACGCGGCCCAGCTGCGGCGGGCGCCGGCCGACGGGGCGAACCCGGTCGGCTGGCTGGTCTGGCACCTGACCCGGATCCAGGACGACCACGTCGCCGACGTGATGGGCGAGCCACAGCTCTGGGCCGGCGGCGACTGGGCGGCGCGGTGCGGTCTGCGGCCCGACCGCGCCGACACCGGCTTCGGGCACGGCCCGGAGCAGATCGCCGCGGTACGCCCGGAGAACGGCGGCGTGCTGCTGGACTACCACCGGGCGGTGGTGGACCGGAGCCTGGACTACCTGCGCGGGCTGCGCCCGGCCGACCTGGACCGGGTGGTGGACGAGAACTGGGATCCGCCGGTGACGCTCGGGGTGCGGCTGGTGAGCGTGCTCGACGACGACTTCCAGCACGTCGGCCAAGCCGCCTACGTGCGCGGGCTCATCCTGGGCTGAGCGCCGCCCGGCCCCGTCCCAGCGGGCCCGTCCGGCCGCTGCCGGGTCACCGCCGCGGCTCACCCGGACCGGGTGAGTTCGCCTCACCCGGGGCGGGGGGATCCTCGCGGCACGGGCGGCGCCGTCAGGCGGGTGGCCGCGACGACCGACGAGGAGGCCCGATGAGCGTCTCGGCCGCGGAACACCTGACCCGGGCCGCCGCCGGCCGGAACCCCGACCTGCCCGAGACCACCTGCGGCACCATTCGCCTGGACCTGCACGACGACGGCCGCACCGAGCACTGGTACCTGACCGTCGACCGTCAGGACGTCCGGGTGGACCGGCTCTCCGCGGACGCCGACCTGGTGGTCCGCGCGGACCGGGAGGTGTTCGACCGGATGGCGGCGGGCCTCCTGCATCCGGCCGCCGCGCTGCTGCGCAACGACATCGCCGTCGAGGGCGACCTCAAGCTGCTGATGGTGCTGCGCCGGATCTTCCCCGGGCACCCGGACGCCCGGCATCCCCGGGAGGCGGCCGGGCAGGCGGTGGCCCGATGAAGCAGGAGCTGGTCCACGTCCTCGCCGGAAACGCCTTTGCGGTCAGTGACGCGCAGGGCGACATGGAGATCGACCCCAGCGCGCCGATCGGTCTCTTCTCCTTCGACACCCGGTTCCTGAGCCACTGGGTGCTCACCGTCGACGGCGAGCGGCTGAACGCGTTGTCCCGCGACGACCTGACCTACTTCGAGACCCGTTTCGTGCTGGTGCCCGGCGCAGCCAGCCACTATGTGGACGCCGACGTGTCGGTGATCCGGCACCGCCTCATCGACGAGGCGTACCACGAGAGCATCACGGTGCTCAACCACTCACCCGAGCCCGCCGAGTACACGGTGCGGCTGGAGATGGGCAGCGACTTCGCCGACACGTCGGAGATCCTGCGTCCCGGCCCGCGCCGGCCGACGATCGTCCCCGATCCGGCCGGGCAGCGGTTGTGGATCCGGTACGAGCGCGGGCGGTTCTCCCGGGGGACGTGCGTCTCCAGCTCGGCCCCGGCGCAGGTGGACCGGAGCGGGATGACCTTCCGGATCCGCGTCGAGCCGCAGGGCGCGTGGCACGTCGACCTGCACGTCGAGATGATCATCAAGGGGGCCCGGGGGCGGGACCTGCGGGCGAGCATCGACTCCCACCGGCAGCAGGTCCGGCAGGACATGCGCGACGACCTGCGGCGGTGGCTCGACCAGGCCCCGCAACTGGTCTCCGACCGCCCGGCGCTGACCGCCGCCTACCGGCAGGCGCTGAACGACCTGGCCGCGCTGCGGTACACGCCGCTGGCGTACGTCGACCGGGTGCCGGTCGGCGGGCTGCCCTGGGCGATGACGCTGTACGGGCGGGACGCGCTGATCACCTGCCTCCAGACGCTCCCGTTCACGCCCGAGCTGACCACGGCCACGCTGCACATGCTGGCGATGCTGCAGGGCGGCCGGCTCGACGACCTGCGCGAGGAGGAGCCCGGCAAGATCCTCGCCGAGCTGCGGTACGGCGAGGCGGCCGCGTTCGACGAGCAGCCCACCGCGCTCTACTACGGCGCGGCCGACACCACGCCGCTGTTCGTGATCCTGCTCGACGAGTACGAGCGCTGGACCGGTGACGTCGACCTGATCCACGAGCTACGTCATCCGGCCCGGATGGCGCTGGACTGGCTGACCCGCTACGGCGACCTGTGCGGCGACGGCTACCTGCGTTACCACCCGCGTAACACGGCGAGCGGAGTGGCCAACCAGACCTGGCGCAACTCCCCGGACTCGGTGGTCGACCGGCACGGCGTCGTGCCGCCGTACCCGCGCGCCACCTGTGAGCTTCAGGGGTACGCGTACGACGCGCGGATCCGCGGCGCCCGGCTGGCGCGGGAGTTCTGGGGCGACCCGGGCTACGCCGAGCGCCTGGAGGCCGACGCGGCGCGGCTGCGGGAACGGTTCGATCGCGACTTCTGGCTGCCGCAGCGGGGCTACTACGCGCTGGCCCTCACCCCGGACGGCGAGCCCGTCGACGCGCTCACCTCGCATCTCGGCCACCTGCTGTGGAGCGGCATCGTCGAGCCGGAACGCGCCGACTCGCTGGCCGGGCACCTGTGCGGGCCGGACCTGTACTCCGGCTGGGGCATCCGCACCTACGCCGAGGGGCAGTTGCCGTACAACCCGGTGGGCGCGCATCTCGGCGCGGTCTGGCCGTGGGACAACGCGATCGTCGCGGCGGGCCTGCGGCGGTACGGCTACGAGGCGGAGGCGGGCGACATCGCCGCCGGCATGTTCGCGGCGGCGGAGACGCTCGGCGGCTCGATCCCGGAGGCCTTCGCCGGCTACCCCCGCGGGGTCACCAAGTACCCGGTGCAGATGCCGGATGCCGGGCGGCCGCAGTCGTGGGCCGCGAGCGGCCTGCTGATGCTGCTCTCGACCATGCTGGGGCTGCGCCCCTGCGGAGACAACCTGCTGGTGAACCCGGCGGTCCCGGCCGGGTACGGGCGGATCGAGCTGCTCGACGTGCCGGGCCGGTGGGGACGGGCCGACGCGTACGGCCGGGAGCGCGGCACGAGCCGGCGGCTGCGGGCGGGCGTGGACGCCCGGCGGGCCGCTTGACCCGCCCGGCGTCCGTCAGCCCGAGCCGGTGGGTTCCCGCGAGGCGGGCCGGACCGGCGCCGGCGGGTCGGCCGACGCGGGCGCGGACGGCGGGGA
The DNA here is from genome assembly GCF_011602315.1 of Micromonospora sp. CMU55-4. Taxonomy (NCBI): domain Bacteria; kingdom Bacillati; phylum Actinomycetota; class Actinomycetes; order Micromonosporales; family Micromonosporaceae; genus Micromonospora; species Micromonospora sp. CMU55-4. The sequence continues at coordinate 342,560 of NZ_JAAOLH010000005.1, read as the reverse complement.
CTGCGCCGTCCCGGCCCGGGCGAGCAGCCGGTCCACGCCCACGAACAGCAGTCCCAGCAGCCAGAACGCGAGGGCGAACCCGATCGCGCTCACCGTCACGCCGTCGTAGCCGAGTTGGCCCGCGTCCAGGAACGGGTACGGGTAGCGGTCCACCACCAGTCCGCGTACCAGCGCGAACCCGAGATACGCCAGCGGGAACGCCAGCCACCAGGCGGCGTAGCGCGGGCGCAACCGGCCACGTCTGTCGAACAGCGCCCAGTCGGCGATCGCCAGCAGCGGCACCACCGTGTGCAGGAACTGGTTGCCCCACCACTCGCCCGGTTGCCGGTCCGGCTGCGCCATGGCGAACGGGCTGGCCGGGTTGGCCAGCACCAGGTGGTAGACCGTGCCGGTGATGGTGATGTAGAGGGTCACCGCTCCCTTGAGGACGCTCGGCGGCTCCGGCCGGCCGCGCAGCGCGCACCAGGCGGCGTAGCCGGCGAGGACGCCGACAGCCACGTTGCTCTGGATGGTGAAGTACGGCAGCAGGCCGGTCAGCGTGGCCGGGCCGAGCGCGGTGAGCACGATGCCGGCCAGCACGGCGAGCACCACTGCGAGGCGGAGAAGGATCGCCGGTCGGCGACGCCGGGGGGTCACGGAGGCACAAGTTACCAGCCGGTCGTCAGCCGGTACGCCGCCCGGGCGGGGTGCCATCGGGCCGCTTCGCCTGCCCCGGCGGGAGGACGTCCGCCCCCGGCGGCCCGACCGACGGCTGGACCGGGTGAGCGGACCTGCCGCCGCCCCGCCCGCCGTCGGCCTTCCCCGGCGGGTCGTCGTCGCCCAGCAGCGCGGCGCAGTAGTCCGGCACGCGCTCGTGGCCCCCGGCCGCGGCGACGAGGTCGCTGAACGCGGGGGTGGCCAGGGCGCGTCCCCGGTCCGCTTCGGCGAGGGCCCGGTACGCGACGCAGAGTCCGGGCGGCGCGGACTGCTGCGCCGCCCGGGTAGCCGGTGAGAGGGCCGGCCGGGCGGGGCGGGCCGACGGCACGGGCGGCGCGGCGTCGACCGGCGTCGCCGCCGGGCGCGCGGCGTGCGGCAGGTTGCCGGTCGCGGCGAGCGCGACGCCGCTGGTGAGGGACGCGGCGAGCGCGGACACGGCCACCCGGACGCCGAAGCGGACGCGGCGGCGACGGCGTGCCCGCCGGGCCTCCCGGAACCCCGCGACGGCTGCCGCCTCCCCGTCGAGTTCGCCCGTGCCGGGCGCGGTCCGGACCGCAGCCAGTACGGCCACCAGCCCCGGCGGAGCGGACGACGTGTCGCCGGGGCGGCCGGCGAGCAGCCGCTCGACGGTTTCCTGGTCCAGGCCGGATGCGTCCATCTCGTGACCCTCAGCGCCGCCACCCGGCCCCGCGTCACACTTCGGCGCGGCGGAACGCCGGTGAGGCCGGTCACCCCGGTGCCGGTCAGGGCCCGCACGGCATCTCCGGTTGCCGATGTCCGGCGGTCGCGGTGAACTGAATTACATGGGTGTCATCAAGGTGGGCACGTCCTCCTGGGCCGACCAGATGCTGGTCCGTTCCGGGTGGTATCCGCGCGGCGTCAACACGCCCGCCGGCCGGCTGGGTTTCTACGCCGAGCGCTTCGGACTGGTCGAGGTGGACACGTCGTACTACGCGGTGCCGGCGCCGGAGACGACGGCGGGCTGGGCGGCCGCGACGCCGGACGGATTCACCTTCGACGTCAAGGCGTTCCGCCTGTTCACCGGCCACCACACCCCGATCGACGCGCTGCCGAAGGATCTGCGTCCGGCCGGCGGCCCGAACCGGATCCGCTGGCGCGACCTGCCCGCCGGGGCGTACGACGAGTTGTGGGACCGGTTCCACGCGGCGTTGGCGCCGCTCGCGGCGGCCGACCGGCTCGGCGCCGTGCTGTTGCAGTTCCCGCCGTGGCTGGCCCGCGGCGACGCGGCCCGGCGGCGGATCCTGGACGCCGCGCGCCGCTGCCGCCCCTGGCCGGTCACCGTCGAGCTGCGGCACTCCTCCTGGTTCGACGGGGACGCGATGGCCGAGACGGTGACGTTCCTGCGCGAGCACGACCTCGGGTACGCCTGCGTGGACATGCCGCAGGGGCACGTCTCCTCGGTGCCGCCGGTCCTGGTCGCCACCACCGATCTGGCCGTGATCCGGTTCCACGGGCACAGCACGGCCTGGGAGAGCGGCGACAAGCAGGAGCGGTTCCGCTACGCCTACGGCGAGCGGGAGCTGCGGCACTGGTCGGTGCTGCTGCGCGAGCTGGCCGACCAGTGCGCCGAACTGCACGTGCTGATGAACAACTGCTGCGGCGACCAGGCCCAGCGCGACGCCGCGAGCCTGGCCGACCTGCTCGGCGTCGCGCCCGCCGCCGCGCGCGCCTGAGGTTTTCCCGGCTTCCTTGCGGGTACCGCCGGGTTCGTGGACGACCGCGAAGGGGGATCGGTGGAGCAGCGGCGCGACGAGGACGAGCGGGACCCGCGGGCGACCCGGGAGGCCGAGGAGGCGCACGGCGGCAGCATGGCGCCGGGCCTGGTCGACGACACCGGGCACCCGGTGGCCGAGTCACCGGTGCCGGACAACGAGCCGTCCGCGCTCGGCAGCCCGGACGAGGACGGTACCGGCTCCTGAGCTCTCACTGACGCGTCTCCGGACGCATCCCGGTCGCCTCCTCCAGCGCGTTGTCGCCGAGGTCGCCGTCCGCGCGGTCGTCCGGGAACGTCCGCGCCGACGGGGCCGGGTCCGGCGGCGCGCCCGGCCCGGCCTCCGGCGTCCGGGTGGGTTCCATGGTCCCGAACCCGTGCCGGCCCGTCTTCGGCCCGCCCCGTCCTGCGCCGGCCGCCCGGCGCTCACCGAGCCGTCCCTCGGGCACCGCCGTCTCCTCGCTGCCCTCGTCCATCGGGTCGTCGTCGCCCGCGCCCCACGGCGGGTCGGCGTCGAAGCCGCCGGTGCTGCCCCACGGCGCGGCCGACTCCGGCCCGCGCCCGTCGCCCGTACCCGGGCGGTCCCTGCTGGTCATGGTCACCTCACCTTGGCTGCTGGCCACCGGCGTGGCCGGTCCGGTCCCGGTGCACCGCGCGGCCGGCGACCCACCCCGATGTGGGTCGTCGGCCGCGCGGTGGTCAGCGGGTCGCCCCGACCAGGTGACGGCCGGCCGCGCCCACGGCGGCGACCTTGCCGATGTTCTTCGGCGCGGCCATCAGCCCGCCCGCGCGGTCGAGCATGCCCCGGAACACCTGCCCCGGCTTCTGCTGCTCACCCATGTACGCCGACACCACGACCAGCGCGCCGGTCATCGCCGGGACCGCCCACTGGAGCAGCTTCATCTGCCGCTGGCTGGCGGCGACGTTCGCCGGGGTGTGGTGGTTCGGCTCGGTGGTCCCCTCGACCGGCGGCCCGCCGGCCCGCTCCAGCCGCCTGCCGACCAACCGGCTGTAACCGGTCACCGCCAGCGCGCCGACCGTCAGCGCGGTCTTCACCGCGCTCATCTTCCCCACGCCCGCCTGGCGGGCCATCCGCGGGCTCTCGGTGACCAGCTCACCGACCGCGCCGGCCAGGTGCGCCCCGATCGCCGCCGCGTTGACCGGCGTCCACCGCGCCCACCCGGCCGAGGCCACCGGCAGCCGTTCGGTCGTGTCGTTGATCCGCGCCGCCGCGCCGTTCACGCCCAGCGCCCCCATCAGGGAACCGCCGAACCAGGCCGCCAGGCCCAGGTCGTGCATCGAGCGCAGCGTGGTGTGCCGTTCTGACATCAGATCCCCCTCCGCCGTGTTCGGGCGGTGCGGCATACCCACGATCGGGCGACTCACGCCCGGGCGTGGCTCACCGGCGGGGGAGCGTGCCGGCTCGGCTCAGCGGCGGGGGAGCGTGCCCGCGAACGCGGCGATCCGGGCGGCCAGCGGCGCCGCCGCGCGTACCCAGGTGAAGTGGTCGAGCGGCGCGCCCGCCTCGGCGACCGTGTAGCGGTGCCGCGTCACCGGCGCGCCGGCCAGCTTCCCGCAGAGGTGGTCGAGCGTCTCGTGCGGCGTGTACTGGTCGTCGTCGACGCTGACCGCGAGCACCGGCGTGCGGATCCGCCGCACGGCGGCCTCCGTGTCCACCCCGTCCAGCGCCGGGAACCGGCCGGTGCGGGCGGTGTGCGCCCAGTCCCGGATCACGCCGGCGGCCTGCCGGCCGCCGAAACCCCAGCCGGGCCAGACGCCGAGCAGCCGCGCCGTCGCGGCGATCCCCTGGGTGTACGGCAGCACGCCCCACCCGCGCAGACCCGGGTACGTCCGCCACCACGGCAGCCCCACCGCCACCAGGGCCAGCCCGTCCACCCGGTCGTCGTCGTCCAGCGCCTGGTGCAGCACCGCCACCTGACCGCCCAGGGAGTGCCCGAGCAGCAGCCGGGTGCGGCCGTCCAGCCGGGGCTTGAGCGCGTCGAGCACGGCGCCGACGTCGGCGGCCATCTCCTGGTAGCCGTACCGGCAGGCGCGCGACGGCGCGGGGGTGCTCTCGCCGGTGCCGCGCAGGTCGGCCACGATCACCGCGAGCCCGGCCTCGCGCAGCGCGGCGGCGAACGGCCGGTAGTAGCGGGCGCGCACACCCATCGCGGGCCAGATCAGCACCACCGGCGCGCCGGGCGGACCGGCCGGCTCCGGGTAGACCTGCACGCCGATGCGCGCGCCGTCGACGTCCACGAACTCCTGGATGTAGTCCCCGCTCACCCGGATCAGGGTACGGCCCGAATCCTACCGGTGGGTAGCAAGGGGTCGCCTCACGCCACCGCCGGTGCGGGCCGGGCCGCGGTGGTCAGCGCGCCGTAGACGGCGACGAGCTGCTCCGCGCAGCGCCTCCAGGAGTACCGGCTGCGGACGCGGTCGAGCGCGGCGGTGGCGTACGCGAACCGGCGCACGTTGTCGCCGAGCAGCCGCCGCAGCGCGGTGCCCAGCGCGCGGGGGTCACGCGGCGGCACCAGGTCGCCGGTGAGCCCGTCCACCACGCTGTCGGCGATGCCGCCCACGTTCGTGCCGATCACCGGCACACCGCAGGCCATGCCCTCCAGCGGGGTGAGTCCGAACGGCTCGTACCAGGGTGCGGCCACGAGCACGTCCGCCGACCGGTACCAGGCGGCCATCTCCTCGCGCGGCACGCCGCCGAGCAGCCGTACCCGGTCGGCCACGCCGCACGAGTCGGCGAGCGCGGACAGCCGGCGGGCGAACGTGTCGGCGGGCAGCAGGTGGGCCGGCGGGCCGCCGACCACCACGCACTCCGCGTCCGGCACCGCTGGTAGCGCCCGGACCACGTCCAGGAAGCCCTTGCGTTCGACCATCCGCCCGACGGTGAGGATGCGCGGGCGGGCCGGGTCGCGGGGCGCGACCGGGCCGTCCGGGCGGAACACCGCCTCGTTGACGCCGGACGGCACGAGGGCCATCCGGGACCGGGGTACGCCCATCCGGACCAGTTCGGCGACCTCGTCGGAGCACTGCACGACGACCCGGTCCACGGCCCGGCCGAGCGCCCGCTCGTAACCGGCGCGCCCCGGTGGACCGGTGTCCGGCACGCCCTGGTGGCGACGCTTGACCGTGCCGAGCGAGTGGTACGTCAACACGGTCGGCACGCCGGTGCGACGGCTCGCGTGCACGGTGGCCAGCCCGCTCGTCCAGAAGTGCGCGTGCGCCACGTCCGGGGTCCAGCCGCCGCGCCGCCAGGTGTCGGCCAGCCGGCCCCCGAACTCGCCCGTGTACGGCAGCAGGTCGGCCTTCGGCACCCGCCGCGCGGGACCGGCCGGCACGTGGCACACCTGATAGCCGTCGGGCGCGTCGACCGCCTCGGGCAGCGCGGGGGAGTCACGACGGGTGTAGACGCGGACGTCGTGGCCGGCGACGGTGAGCGCGGACGCGAGTTCCGCCACATGCGTGTTCTGGCCGCCCGCGTCCTCCGCGCCGGGCGCGGCGAGCGGGCTGGCGTGCTGGGAAATCATCGCGATGCGCATGTTCTCGTCCTCCAGGATCCGGTCCCAGTCGGCGAGGAATCGGTCCGGACCGGACCGCTTACTCGCCACCTCGCGTGCCCGTGCGCCGAGTCGGTACGCGGCGTCGGCGCCCTCGGTCAGCCGGCGCGCCGCCTCCACGAGCGTGTCGACGCGGGTGGCCGGCGCCCCGGCTTCCGGTGGGACGGCGTCCACCGCTTCCGTGGGGGCCGGAAGATCGCGTTGATGCCGGGGACGCGCATGGAGGGACCCGTACCCTCGGCCTGCGCCCCTAACCAGGAGATCGTCGACTTCTCCGCGCGCCGCCCGCTCCGCTGCGGAGGCTCGCGGCCCTGGCCAGGGCATCGACGCGTGCCCCGTACCGAAGAACGGGTCCACGGAGGTCCTGTTTCGCCGCCGGGCGTCAGCCCGGCAGCATCCCCGGGCCGAACACCTCGTAGGCGATCCGCTCGCCCGGCACGCCCCGGCGCAGCAGGTTGGCCCGGACCAGGTTCATGAACGCCACCGGGCCGCACAGGTGCGCGGTCACCCCGGCGGGCAGCGCGAGCCGGTCCGGGTCGATCAGTCCGGCGGACACCTCGGCCTTCAGTCCGGGCAGGTCGGCCCCGGCGGCGTCCAGATACCAGAGGTGGAGGGCCAGGTTCGGCAGCCGCTGCTGCAGCGCGGGCAGTTCGTGGCGCAGCGCGTGCGCCTCGGCGGCGCGGTCGGCGTGCGCCAGCGTCACCCGGCGTCCCGGATCCCGGTCGGCCAGGTGGGCCAGCGCCGCCATCGCCGGGGTGAGCCCGATCCCGGCGCTGACCAGCAGCAGCGGCCCGTCGCCGCCGGCCGCGTCAACCTCGCCGAACGCCGGGCTCAGTCGCAGCGTGTCGCCGACCGCGACCCGGTCGTGCAGGTGACCGGAGACCATTCCGTCGGGCGCGCCGCCCTCGCCGCGTACCCGCTTCACGGTGATCCGCCACTGGTCGGCGCCGGGACGGCCGGAGAGGCTGTACTGGCGGATCTGCTGTCCCCGGCCGCCGTCCAGGTCGACGGCGACCGAGACGTACCGGCCGGGGGTGAAGCCGGGCGCGGCGCCGCCGCCGGCCGGCGCGAGGGTGAGCGAGACGACGTCGGCGCTCTCCCGGGTCCGGCCGGTGACCCGCCAGTCCCGCCACACCGGACCGCCCTCCGGTACGCCGGCGCCCGCGTAGAGCCGCGCCTCGCGGGCGATCAGCTCGCAGGCCAGCAGCCAGTAGACCTCGTCCCAGGCGGCGGCCACCTCCGGGGTGACGCCGTCGCCGAGCACCTCGGCGACGGCGGCGAGCAGGTGCCGGCCGACGATCGGGTACTGGGTGGCGGTGATGCCGAGGGAGGCGTGCTTGTGCGCGATCCGGTCCAGGACCGGCCCCCACGGCATGCCGCCGTCGCCGGTCAGGTGCGCCGCGTACGCGACCACCGCCGAGGCGAGCGCGGCCTTCTGCGCGCCGGTGGCCTGGTTGCCCCGGTTGAACAGATCCAGCAGGTCCGGGTGGGCGTCGAACATCCGCTGGTAGAAGCGGCCGGTGATGGCCTCGCCGTGTGCCCGCACGACGGGCAGGGTGGCGGTCACGATCGCTGCTGAGGATTCCGTGAGCACTACCGAATCTCCTTCCGGGGCTCGAACAGGTCGATCCTCACGAAACAGGATTTCTGGATTCCTCTTTTAGGGTCGAAGGTCCCGGGAGTGCGGTGGCATGGGTCACCGTGAATCTGCCTGTGTCGCCGAGGGCACCGAATGGCTAGGGTCGGTGCGTGAGGCTCAACCGGTCGACAGACATGGCGCTGCGGATCGCCATGCTCACCGCCGCGTCCCCGGTCCGGGCCACAGTCGACGAACTCGCCACCCGGCTCGCGCTGCCCCGCAGCCACGTCGCCAAGGTGGTGCAGCGGCTGCAACGCATCGGCGTCCTGGTCACCATCAGAGGCCGCTCCGGCGGCGTCGCCTTCGCCGAACACGCCGGTGACCTCACCGTCGGCCAGGTGGTCCGCGCCTTCGAGGGCGACGGCGAGGTGGTCAACTGCGCGCAGCCGGTCTGCCCGCTCATCGCGGAGTGCCGGCTGCGCGGCGAGCTGCGCCGCGCCCAGGCCGCCTTCCTCGCCGTGCTCGACGGCGTACGCCTCGGCGACCTGGTCGACGGATCCGCCGGCCCGCTCCTGCTCAGCCTCGGCGCGCCACCGGCCGGTCGCTGATGGCCGTCTCCCATCCGATCTTCGCCCGGCTCTTCGCCCGCGCCAGCGTCGCGATGGACCAGGCCGGCGTGGCCGGGCACCGGGCCCGCCTGGTCGCCGGGCTGCGCGGCCGGGTGGTCGAGGTCGGCGCCGGCAACGGCCGCAACCTCGCGCACTACCCGGCGAGCGTGACCGGCGTGCTCGCCGTCGAGCCGGAACCCCACCTGCGCGCGCTGGCCCACGCCGCCGCGCCGGGCGCCCCGGTCCCGGTCACCGTCGCCGCCGGGCTGGCCGAGGAACTGCCGGTCGCCGACGGCGCCGCCGACGCGGTGGTGGTGTCGCTGGTGCTCTGCTCGGTGCCGGACCAGGCGGTCGCGCTGCGCGAGGCGCGGCGGGTGCTGCGGCCCGGCGGCGAGCTGCGCTTCTACGAACACGTGGTGGCCGCCACGCCCGGCCTGCGCCGGGCCCAGCGCCTGGCCGACGCCACGCTCTGGCCGCTGTTCTGCGCCGGCTGCCACACCGCCCGGGACACGGTGGCCGCGATCCGCGCCGCCGGTTTCGAGGTGACCGCGCTGGACCGCTTCCGCTTCCCGCCGACCGGGCTGCCGGCCCCGGCCTCGCCGCACGTGCTCGGCGCCGCGATCCGGGCCTGACGCCGGACCGGGCCGGTTCGTCCCGGCCCGGTCCGGCGTGCTCAGCTCACATTCACCGTGCCGTCCGGGGCACGGACGCAGGAGACGGTACGGGCGCCGGTGGCCGCCGCCCCGGCCAGGCACCGGCCGAGCACCTTGTGCCCGGCGGCGTTCGGGTGCCACGACTCCTGGCAGGTCTGGAAGTACGTGCCGCAGGCGTTGGCGATCCGCTGGATGTCGAGCTTGTCGAACCCGGAGAGACTGGTGACGAACGTGCCGGTCGGGCCGTCCATCAGCCGGATCGGCGTGGCCAGGGCGTTGCCCGGGCTACCGGTCGACTCGCAGAGCCGGGCCCCGTCGAACGCGCGCTGCACGTTCAGGTAGACCAGGTCGTCCTGCGGGAACTCGTTGGCGAGCGTGCCGCGCACCGAGCTGACCAGCGTGCCGAGCCCCTGCGAGAAACGGTGCCCGGGCGCCAGGCTGGCCCGGTGGATCGGGCACCCGGCCGCGTACCGCTCGGCGCCCAGCGCGCGGAACTTGTCCCGGGTGTCGTCCCGGCTGTCCTCGGTCCAGTAGCTCTGCTCCAGCTCGAACGGCAGCGGGTTGGTGTAGTCCTGGAACACCACCCGGTGCTGGCCGTCGGCGTCGATCTCGTCCAGCGTGGTGAGCAGTTGCCGCAGCGCCGTGGTGGTCTCCGCGGTGGCGGCGGCGAACTGCGCGGCGGTGCCCAGGTCGGCGTCGGTGCACGGCTTCTGCTCCACCGGCCCGCCCAGGTACGCCCAGAACTCCCACCAGCCGGTCCAGGCGTCGGCGATGAACCGGTTGGCGCACTTCTCCGCCACGCTGCCGAAGGTGAACGAGCTGTTGTTCGAGCCGAGGCCGACGAGCACCAGGTCGATGTCGTGGGTCCGGGCCACCGACCGGAGCTGGTCGAGCTGGGCGGCCACCTGCCGCCCCTTGGCCCGCGTCGACGAGGCGTTCGCGATGTCGTACGGCTGGCCGCCCGAGCAGGCCAGGTTGAACCGCGCGGAGATGCCGGGCAGGTTCGCCTGGAACAGCGAGGCGTTCGGCGATCGGTGGCAGAAGTAGGCGTTGGCGTTGGCGGCGGACCAGCCGGGGAAGCCCTGGGCCACCCCGTTGACGTCCACCACCGGCGCGTACGCCCCGGCGCCCTCGCCGCTGATGAAGCTGTCTCCCAGCGCCACCGCGGCGGTGGGCAGCGCGGCGGCAGCCGGCTGGGCGGGCGCCGCGGCGGCGGGTAACGCCACCGCGGCGAGCGCCAGCGCCGCCGCGAGCGCGGAACGACGGAACACGGACATGCCCGACCTCCCAGACATCGAAACGTGAAAGATTCTTTGGGATGGCGATCAGATCACGCGCGTGTGACGGGCGTCAATGCCCTGACACCTGCGACGGGTCGCCGGGGAAGACATCGGGCGTGCGGATCGTTGTGCCGCCTGGACGCCCCGTCCGCCCGCCGGACCGCCGTACGCGGCGGCGGCGCGGACCCGGCCGCGAGGCCGATCGCGCAACGCACCGCCCCGGTACCGCCGACCTGTCAGGGCATCCGGCTAGGCTCGCTCCGGCGCGCCGCGCCCGGCGATCATCGTGGGGGAGTCACACGGTGAACGGCACCACACCGCCGAGACCTGGGAGTACGACCAGTTGACCGCACAGCCTGAGACGCTCTACGGGGCCGACGACCTGACGCACCTGGAGGGCCTCGACGCCGTCCGCAAGCGCCCCGGCATGTACATCGGCTCGACCGACAGCCGTGGCGTGGGTCACCTCGTCAACGAGATCCTCGACAACTCGACCGACGAGGGTGTCGCGGGTCACGCCACCACTGTCGACGTGATCCTGCACGCCGACGGCTCGGTCCAGGTCGACGACGACGGCCGCGGCATCCCCACCGACGTGCACGCCAAGTCCGGCATCTCCGGCGTCGAGCTGGTGCTCACCCGCCTGCACGCGGGCGGCAAGTTCGGTGGCTCCGGCTACAAGACCTCCGGCGGCCTGCACGGCGTCGGCGCCTCCGCGGTCAACGCCCTGTCCCGCCGCTTCGACGTCACCGTCCGGCGCGGCGGCAAGATCCACGCGATGTCGTTCCGCCACGGCGTGCCGGGCGTCTTCGACGGAGCCGGCCCCGACGCGCCGTTCACCCCCGGTCCCGGCCTGCAGATCGTCGGCGCGATGAAGCGCGGCCAGCGCACCGGCACCTCGATCCGCTGGTGGCACGACCCCCGCTACTTCGAGACCGGCGCCGCGCTCGACACCGAGGCGGTTCGGCTCAAGCTGCGCAACACCGCCTTCCTCGTCCCCGGCGTGGCCTACCGGCTGCGCGACGAGACCGGCGAGGAGCCGGTCGAGGAACGCTTCCACTTCCCCAACGGCCTGACCGACATGGTGGAATACCTCGCCCCGGCCGGCGACCGTCCGGTCTCCGGCACGCTGCTGGTCACCGGCGAGGGCACCTACCGGGAGAACGCCGCCGACGCCAACGGCGTCATGCAGTCCAACGTGCAGCGCCGCGCCGAGGTCGAGGTGGCGTTCCGCTGGGGCACCGGCTACGAGCGCACCGTCGAGTGCTTCACCAACACCATCCGCAACGCCCACGGCGGCACCCACCGCAAGGGCTTCGAGCGGGCGCTGGCGCGTACCCTCGCCGACGCCGCCCGCAACGCCCGCGGCCTGCTCAAGCCCAAGGAGGACGCGCCCACCCTGGACGACGTCCTGGAGGGCATGACCGCCGTGGTGCACGTGCGCATCCCGGAGCCGCAGTTCACCTCGCAGACCAAGGACGAACTGTCCACCGCCGGCATCACCAAGGTGCTCCAGGGCCTGATCGAGGCGCACCTCAAGAGCTGGCTGGACGACCGGCGCACCAAGGCCGAGGCCCGGACGGTGCTCCAGAAGATCGTCGACGCGGCCCGGGTACGGCTCACCCAGAAGCAGCAGAAGGACGCCGCCCGCCGCAAGACCGCGCTGGAGGGCGCGGCCATGCCGGCCAAGCTCGTCGACTGCCGGGCCGCGGGCATCGAGAGAAGCGAACTGTTCATCGTGGAGGGGGACAGCGCCCTCGGGACAGGGCGCCTCGCGCGGTCCTCCGAATACCAGGCGCTGCTGCCGATCCGCGGCAAGATCCTCAACGTGCAGAAGGCCAACCTCCAGCAGGTGCTGGACAACGCCGAGTGCGCCGCGATCGTGCAGGTGCTCGGCGCCGGCTCCGGCCGCACGTTCGATCTGTCCTCCCTGCGCTACGGCCGGGTCCTCATCATGGCCGACGCGGACGTCGACGGCGCGCACATCCGTACCCTGCTGATCACGCTGTTCGCCCGCTACATGCGGCCGCTGATCGAGGCCGGGCGGCTCTTCGCGGCGATGCCGCCCCTGCACAAGATCACCACGAAGGGGCGCAACCCGCAGACCGTCTACACCTACACCCAGGCGGAGATGGAGGCGACGGTCCGCAAGCTGGAGAAGGCCGGCAAGCAGATCGTCACGCCGATCCCGCGCTTCAAGGGCCTCGGTGAGATGGACGCCGACGAGCTGTGGGAGACCACCATGAACCCGGCCACCCGGGCGGTCCGCCGCATCACGCTCGACGACGTCGACGCCGCCGAGCGGATCCTCGAACTGCTCATGGGGGAGAAGGTCGAGCCCCGCCGCAACTGGCTGATCGACTCCGCCGACCGGGTCGACCGCGACGCCATCGACGCCTGACCAACGGGTTCGTCTCGGAAGGAAACCGCACCATGGCACGCCGCAAGGACGACCGCGCGAAGGCGGATCTGGCCGCCTTCGACCAGGCCGGCGCTCGCGTCTTCGACAACCCGCTGGTCACCGAGGTCTCGGACTCCTACCTGGAGTACGCGTTCTCGGTCATCCACTCCCGCGCGCTGCCCGACGCGCGCGACGGGCTCAAGCCGGTGCACCGGCGGATTCTGTGGTCGATGTACGAGCAGGGCCACCGGCCGGACCGCGGCCACGTCAAGAGTGCCCGAATTGTCGGGGACGTGATGGGAAAGTACCATCCGCACGGCGACACCGCGATCTACGACGCGATGGTGCGGCTGGCACAGGACTTCTCGCTCAACGTCCCGCTCATCGACGGGCACGGCAACTTCGGCTCGCCAGACGACGGCCCGGCAGCGGCGCGCTACACCGAGGCCCGGATGTCCCGGGAGGCGATGCTGCTCACCGGCGAGCTGGGTGAGGACACCGTCGACGTCGAGCCGAACTACGACGGCTCGCTGACCCAGCCCACGGTGCTGCCGGCGGCGTTCCCGAACCTGCTCGTCAACGGCGCATCCGGCATCGCGGTCGGCATGGCCACCAACATGATCCCGCACAACCTCGGCGAGGTCGTCCAGGCCGCCCGCTGGCTGATCAACCACCCGGACGCCACGCTCGACAAGCTCATGGAGTTCGTGCCCGGCCCCGACCTGCCCACCGGCGGGCTGCTGCTCGGCCTGGACGAGGTGCGCCGCGCGTACGAGACCGGGCGCGGCGTGGTGCGCATGCGCGGGCGGGTGGAGATCGGCCCGCTGGAGGGCAGCCGCGGCCGGCAGGCCATCACCGTCACCGAGCTGCCGTACGGCGTCGGCGCCGAGAAGGTCATCGCGGCCATCACCAACGAGGTGAACAAGACCAAGCGGCTGACCGGCATCGCCGATGTCAAGGACCTCACCGACCGGGAGAACGGCACCCGGCTGGTGGTGGAGTGCAAGGTCGGCGTGAACCCGCAGGCGCTGCTGGCCGACCTCTACCGGCTCACCCCGTTGGAGCAGTCCTTCGGCGTGAACAACCTGGTGCTCGTGGACGGGCAGCCGCGCACGCTCGGGCTCAAGGAACTGCTCGACGTGTTCCTGGCGCACCGCTACGAGGTGGTGACCCGGCGCAGCGCGTACCGCAAGCGCAAGCGGGGGGAACGCCTGCACCTGGTCGACGGCCTGCTGATCGCCCTGCTCGACATCGACCGGGTGGTCAAGCTGATCCGCGCCAGCGAGGACGCCCAGGCCGCCAAGGACGGCCTGATGCAGAAGTTCAAGCTCTCCGAGATCCAGGCGAGCTACATCCTGGACACTCCGCTGCGCCGCCTGACCAAGTACGACCGGCTGGAGTTGGAGGCCGAGCAGGAGAAGCTGCGCGGCGAGATCGCGGAGCTGTCGAAGATCCTGGACGATGACAAGGTGCTTCGGAAGGTGGTCTCCGACGAGCTGGCCGCGGTGGTCAAGCAGTTCGGCGCGCCGCGGCGCACCACGCTCGTCGACGGCGACCTCAAGGAGGTGCTCGCCGCCTCGGTGCCGGCCGGCCCGCTGGAGGTGGCCGACGACCCGTGCCAGGTGATCCTCTCCGCCACCGGGCTGGTGGCGCGGACCGCGGCCGAGTCGGAGGAGGCCGCCGAGGCGCGCCGGCGCAGCGGCCGGGTCAAGCACGACGCGGTACGCGCGATCGTGCACTCCACCGCGCGGGGCCGGGTGCTGCTGGTGACCAGCGCCGGTCGCGCCTTCAAGATCGACGTGCTGCCGTTGCCGGTGCTGCCGGAGCAGTCCGGCACGGTGTCGCTGCGTGGCGGCATGTCGGCTGCGGAACTGGTGCCGCTGGAGCCGGGCGAGACAGTCGTCGGGCTGGCCCCGCTGGGGCCGTCCGCGCAGGGCTCACCCGGGCTGGCGCTCGGCACCCGGGCCGGCGTGGTCAAGGTGTGCGCGCCGGACTGGCCGGTCCGCTCCGACGAGTTCGAGGTGATCTCGTTGCGGGACGGCGACGAGGTGATCGGCGCGACCTGGCTGACCGACGGCGCCGAGACACTGGCGTTCGTCTCCTCGGAGGCGTCGCTGCTGCGCTTCGCCGCCTCGGTGGTGCGCCCGCAGGGGCTCAAGGGTGGCGGCATGGCCGGCATCAACCTGCCCGCCGGGGCGCGGGCGGTGTTCTTCGGCGCGATCCGCACCGACGACACGGCGCACGGTGAGCCGATGGTGGTCACCTCGACCGGCGCCACGGTGAAGGTGACGCCGTTCAAGGCGTACCCGGCGAAGGGCAGGGCGACCGGCGGCGTACGCGCGCAGCGGTTCCTCAAGGGTGAGGTGGACCTGTCGGTGGCCTGGATCGGCCCGCGGCCGGTGGGCGCGACCGCGACCGGCGACCCGGTGGACCTGCCGCCGGCCGACCCGCGCCGGGACGGCTCCGGTTTCGCCGTGATGCTGGGCCCGACGGTGGTGGGTCACCACATCGATCGCGACTGACGAGCCAGCTGGGGGAGGGCGGCGGGAGACCGCCCCCTCCCGCCCCGACGCGTTGATCAAGGAGTTTGCGGACTCTTCGTGTCCTCTGCAGTCCCTAAACTCCTTGATCACCGAGGTGAGCGCGTCAGCGGGCCGGGCACCCGGAGCTGCTGACGGGATCCGTGCGCTCGTGTGCCCGGCTGCACCCCCATCGCGCGTTGATCAAGGAGTTAGCGGCCTTTTCGCGCTCTCCGCAGTCCCTAAACTCCTTGATCAACGCGCCCGGGCACTCCGGGGGCAGGGCTGCCCTAGGGTAATGGGGCACATTCCGGGTGTTTTGGCGGAAGACCTCGGCCCTGCACGGTCGATCATGAGGTTAGCGGCGACAAAACGGACACCGAGCGCCGCTAACCTCATGATCGACGTGGTTGAGGGCTGGCTGGCCCTGGCTGCGAGGGCGTCGGGCCGCTGGGGCACCCGCGCGATCTTGCACTTCGGGCCCTCTGGGTGTCCCGCTCGCGTGGGCCGGCCTCAATCGCGCGCCAAATGGTCCGTTGATCATGAAGTTGGCGGGTGTGAGTCGGACAATTTGCGCCGCTAACTTCATGATCAACGAGGCCGGGCCGGGCCGGGCGGAAGGGGAGGAGAGGGGAGGGGTCAGAGTTCGGGGTCGGGGGACTGGCGGGACTCGGGCGTGGTGCCGCGCAGCCGCGCGATCAGGCGCATCCCGTGGTAGATGATCAGGGCGGCCGCCGTGCCCAGCGCGATGCCGTTGAACGACAGGTCACCGGCGGTCAGCGTGTAGTTGGCGGCGCCGATGATCACCGCCACCGCCGCGGTGAACAGGTTGATCGGGTCGTGGAAGTCGACCCGGCTCTCGATCCAGATCCGGGCGCCCAGGATGGCGATCAGGCCGTACAGCGCGGTGGTGGCGCCGCCGAGCACGCCGGCCGGGACGGTCAGGATCAGCGCGCCGAACTTCGGGCACAGCCCGAGCAGGATCGCCGTGCCGCCGGCGATCCAGTACGCGGCGGTGGAGTAGACGCGGGTCGCCGCCATCACGCCGATGTTCTCCGCGTACGTGGTGGTGCCGGAACCGCCCCCGGAGCCGGCCAGCACCGTGGCGACGCCGTCACCGAGCAGCGCCCGGCCCATGTCGCGGTCGAGGTTGCGGCCGGTCATCGCGGCGACCGCCTTGACGTGCCCGGCGTTCTCCGCGATCAGCACCAGGATCACCGGGATGACCAGCACGACGGCGCGCGCGTCGAAGCTCGGCGTGTGGAACTCGGGGAAGCCGACCCAGGCGGCCTGCCGCAGCCCGCGTACGGCCTGCTGGTCGAGGTTGCCGGTCAGCGCGGCGAGCACCCAGCCGACCACCACGCCGGCGAGGATCGACAGCCGCGCCACGAAGCCGCGGAACAGCACAGTGGTGAGCAGGATCGCGACGAGCGTGACCACGGCGATCAGCGGCTGCGCCTTCACGCCGGTGCCGGCGCCGCCGCCGTCCCAGGCCACCGGCGCGAGGTTGAGGCCGATCAGCATGACGATCGCGCCGGTGACCACGGGCGGCATCAGCGCGTCGATCCAGCGGGAGCCGGCCACCTGCACCACCACGCCGACGAGCGCGAGCGCGACGCCCGCGACGACGATGCCGCCGAGGGCCGCGCCGATGCCGCCGTCGGTCTTCGCGGCGAGCACCGGTGCGATGAACGCGAACGACGAGCCGAGGTACGAGGGCAGCCGGTTGCCGGTGATCAGCAGGAACAGCAGCGTCCCGAGCCCGGAGAAGAGCAGCGTGGTGGCGGGCGGGAAGCCGGTGATCAGCGGGACGGTGAAGGTGGCGCCGAACATGGCGACCACGTGCTGCACGCCCACGCCGACGGTGCGCGGCCAGGAGAGCCGTTCGTCGGGCGCGACCACGTCGCCGGGGCGTACCTGGCGGCCGTCGCCGTGCAGCGTCCACGGGGACCAGCGGGAGGTGGGGGACTGGGTCATCGGTCGCCCTTCGCGTCATCGGGTGACGGGGGCGTGATCGACCCTGGGAGTTGTTTCTAGCACGTGCCCAGCACGGATGTGGGCCCGCCCCGGGCTCAGGCGACGCCGGTGGGACGGAACTGGACGCTGACGCGGGGGCCGACCGGGCGGGTGGTCTTCGGTACCGCGTGTTCCCAGGTGCGCTGGCAGGAGCCGCCCATCACCACGAGGTCGCCGTGGCCGAGCGGGAACCGCAGGCTGCCGCCGCCTCCGCCGCGAGGGCGGAGCAGCAGCGCGCGCGGGGAGCCGAACGAGACGATCGCCACCATGGTGTCGGTGTGCGCGGAGCGGCCCAGCGTGTCGCCGTGCCAGGCCACGCTGTCGCGCCCGTCGCGGTAGAGGCACATGCCGGCGGTGACGAACGGCTCGCCCAGCTCGGGCGCGTAGTGCCGGGTGAGCGCGTCGCGGGCCGCGGTGAGCACCGGGTGCGGCAGCGGCCGGCCGGCGGCGTACCAGCAGAGCAGCCGGGGCACGTCGACAGCGGTGTCGTACATGGTGCGGCGCTCGGCCCGCCAGGGCACGTCGTGGCGCAGCGTGTCGAGCACCGCGTCGGAGCCCCGGACCCAGCCGGGCAGGTGGTCGACCCAGGCGCCCCGGCTCAGCTCGTGGCGGCGCACTGCCCCGGCGAGCGGGCCCAGGGTCGGGCCCTGCTCGGCCAGGTCGAGCATCGAGGGCTGGTACGCGACGTCGGGCACGCCGCCGATCGTACCCTGTTTAGAACAGGCGTACGACGATCAGCGCCGCAGCATCCGGCGGACCTTGCCCGGGACGGCCTGCTTGATCCGCTCCCGGAGCTGCTGCGAGCGCAGCGCGTCGATGGTCCCGGTGAGCTTGGCGTTCTCGTCGCGCAGCCGCTCGATGCGGGTCAGCAGCTCGGCCGGCGGGGTGGTGGCAGCGGGCCGGACGGCCGGCGGGAACACCGTCTCGCGGACCCGCTGGTCGAAGCGGGCGGCGCTGTCGTCGTCGTCGAACGAGATGCCGAGGTCGTGCTTGCGCAGGAACGCGGTGATGGTCTCGAAGCGGGCCTTGTGGCCCTCGGTGAGCGCGGTGTAGTCGGCCTCGGCGTAGAGGTCGGCGGCGTCCACGTCGGCCGGCACGTCGCGCATGATCCGGTGCGGGATGTCGAAGTAGCGGGCCAGTTCCAGCGTGCGCGAATCGTGCGCGAACAGGTAGCCGGGCGTGCCGGCGACGAGCGCGGTGATGGTGCCGTGGATACGGGTGCCGAACGCGAAGTCGTACCCGGAGAGGTGGTCCATCCAGGTCCACGGGTCGACGAACATGCGCACCTTGTCCTCGACGAACAGTGGGTGCGAGGTGTGCAGCGGGATGTCGCTGCTCTGGCCGCGGTGCTCGGGCGCGTCGCCGTAGAGCAGGGTGCCGAGCGTCCGCAGGTCCTGGGGCACGTAGCACAGGTTCGGGTAGCGCTCGTGGTGGTGGCGGACCACCGAGGCCATCGAGCGGACGTACGGCGAGATGGTGAGCGCGACCTTCGACTCGGCGGTCAGCTCCGGCTGCTTCTTCGCCAGCTGGAACGTGTCGCCGTGCAGGAACATCGACGGGCAGCCGATCTGCTCCACGTCGGAGAAGCCGAGCGTGTTCAGGTAGCTCGCGGTCACCTCGCCGCGTACGCCGATGCTGTGCGACCGGTCCAGCACGGCCTTGCAGAACGCGCGCACCGGCTCGTCGATCGGGCGCAGGTACTCGCGGTCGCCGTCGACGTTTGTCTGCACGCCGACACCGAGCACCACCACCGGGATCTTCAGCCGTTCGATCAGCCGGGTCAGCGGGGCGAGGCGGTGCACGAAGCTGCGACGGAAGGCGTTCGCCAGCGGTACGACGAACACGTCGTACCGCTCGTTGATCTCGTCGGCGAGGCGCGGGTCGGCCGGGGTGCGGGTCGCGGTGATCTCCGCCGCGGAGGTGGCCAGCAGCTTGTGCGCGGCGTGGCTGAAGACCAGGTTTCCGCTGTTGTCCCCGATCCAGTTGCCGGCGAACGTCTCCTCCGGCGTGAGGACGTCGAACGGGCCCTTGCGGGCGCGGAGCAGGATCCGCTGGTGCATCCGGTTCGCTCACCTTCCGTACGGCACGGCGTGCCGGCGGGCGTCGCCCGCGCGTGCAGGAACGGAAATCCTATCCGCCGTCCCTGGGTGACCCGGCGGCCGTCGGCTCGCCGGGAACGTCCCGGTACTCCGGGGTAGGGTGCCCGGAATGACCAGCGCGCCGACTGTCACCCGTGCCCCGCGCCTGCCGTCGCTGACCGGATTGCGGTGGATCGCCGCGCTGCTGGTCTTCGGTTTCCACGCCGGGACCATGGGGATCGTCGCCGAGCCGCACCTGAAGGCGGTGGTGGACAAGGCGTTCAGCCTCGGCCTGTCCGGCGTCGAGTTCTTCTTCATCCTCAGCGGGTTCGTCCTGGTCTGGTCGTACCGGGACGGGGAGCGGGCGTGGACGTTCCTGCGCCGCCGGCTCGCCAAGATCTACCCGAACCACGTGGTGACGTTCGTGGCGGCGCTGGCGGTCGCGGCCTGGTTCGCCGACCCGGTCCTGCCGTGGGCGGCGATCGGCAACTTCTTCCTGGTCCAGGCGTGGATCCCGCTGAACGGCTACTTCTACAGCGTCAACAACGTGAGCTGGTCGCTCTCCTGCGAGCTGGCGTTCTACCTGTGCCTGCCGCTGGTGGTGCCGTGGCTGCGCCGGGCCCGTACCGGGGTGCTGCGGACCGTGCTGGTCGCGGCGCCGCTGCTCATCCTGGCGCTGTGGCCGGGCCAGCAGCTCGTGCCGGAGGAGCAGCGGTGGTGGTTCACCCAGATCTTCCCGGTGACCCGGTCGCTGGAGTTCTGGATGGGGGTGGCCGCCGCCGAGCTGATGCGCCGCCACCGCTGGCGCGGACCGAACCTCGCGGTCGCCACCGGCCTGTTCGTCACCACCTGGGTGGTCGCCGCGCTGTGGATCCCGGCCGAGTTCTGGGCGGCGCTGCTCGCCGTGGCGTACCTGCTGATCATCGCCGCGGCGGCGGACGCCGACGTGCGCGGCCGGCCCACCCCCTGGCGGTCCCGGCCGATGATCTGGCTCGGTGAGGTCTCGTTCGCCTTCTACCTGGTGCACGTGCTGGTCATGGTCACCGTGCTGCGGCTGACCGGGGACTGGGGGACCGGCCTGCCCGGCTGGCGGGGGCCGCTCGCGGTGCTGGGCTTCCTGGTGCTCACGCTCGCGCTGGCCGCCGCGCTGCACCGCTGGGTGGAGGTGCCGATGATGCGCCTGCTCGGCCCGACCCGCCGGTCCCGCGCGGCGTCGCGCGCACCGGCCGTGCCGGCTCCGCGCGGGCCCGCCGAGGGCGCGGCCGCCGACGGCGGCGCGCGGTCCGTCTCCGGTCCGGCCGAGGACATCGAGTACGCCGGGCGGCGTCGCCCGGACTGACACGCGCACACGCCGGCCGGTCGGTCCGCGACACGCCGTGCGGCGGTGCGTCAGTGGGGGTTCGGCGGTAATTTGTACCCGTGCTTCCGATCGCGCTCACCTGCCCCGTGTGGTGGGTGGCGCGCTGGACCGCCCGGATGCTCGCCAGTCTCGCCGTGGTCGTCGCCTGTTCGTTCGGCGCGGCCACGCTGCCGGCCGCCGCCGCCGCGCCAGCCGGCCCGGCGTACGTGAGCACGCCGGCCGCCCCGCGACCGGAATCCGACCGCGCCGCCGAGCGGCAGGCCCGTCCCGACGGCGCACCCGCGCCCGCCGCACGGGCCACCGACACGCTCCCGAACGACCCGCAGCCGGTCCCGGCCGGCCGGATCACCGCGCCGGTCGGCCTGCGGGCCCCGCCCGCCCGCTGATCCGCCCACGGGCCGCGCCCGTCACCGCACCCACCGAACGTCATCCCGCACCCGCCCCTCGCCGGCCCGGCGCCCTCGCGCCGCGCCCCGACCGGCCGTGCGGAGTCTCCCGCCAGGTTCTTCCCGTGAGGTGCCGACCATGTCGCAGACCGCTCTCTACCACTTCCTCACCGCGGTCCCCGAGGCCGCCGCCATCTGGTCCTTCCTGATGCTGCTCACGTTCGGCCTGCTCGCCGCGCTGGTGGCCCGGCCCGAGCGCGACGACGTCGCCGAGGCTGCCGCCGATCCGGTGGACCAGGACGCCGCGCGCCGCGACGACCTCGTCCGGTACGCCGAGGAGGTGGCGGTGGCCGCCGCCGGGGCCGCCCAGACGGCCCGTCGCCGCCGGGAACGGTGGCTGGCCGCGCAGGACGAGGCGGAACGCGCCTGGACCGCGTACGACGAGGCGGACAGCGCCGCCCGCCGGCTGGCCGGGGCCGCCCCGCTGGCCGCCCCGCGCACCCCGCGCACCCCGGCGGAGTACGCGGCCCGGGAGCGCTGGCTGCACCACGCCGCCATGACGGCGCACTGGCGCGGCGACCTGTCCGCCCGGCAACTCGCCGACGTGCTGGCGCGCCGCAACGGGTGGGACCCGCGCCGGCACCCGGCCGAGCAGGAGATCGTGCTGGCCCGGGCCGTACGGGACCGGCGCCGGGCCGGCTGGGAGAGCGCCGCCGAGCGGGAGCGGCAGGCGTGGCGGGACGCCGAACTGGCCGCCGAGGCCGCCCGTACGCTCGCCGCCGAGGCGTACGCGGCCACCCTGGCGGTGCGGCCCGCCCCGGTGTCCCGCGGCGTGGCGACGATCCCCCTGCCGGTCGGCGCGTCCGTCCGCAACGCCCGCTGGCGTCCGGCCCGGGTCGGCTGAGGCGACCGAATTGTTACCCGGAATGTGGTGAGCCGGCTCACCCCCGGCGCCGAAACGGGCGTGGAGCGCAGAACAGGCCAATGAGCCGCGCCATTGCCGGTCAGGCGCTCGCCGTCTGTCCCCTTTTCGCCTCCCGGGCGCCGTCACCACCGCTTGTCCCATTGAGTGAAGTGAGTAACCGGCTGTTCCGAAATCCGTTACCGGGGATCATGTTTACGCAGGTGGGAGCGCTTGGCAGGGGCAGTACCCGCCGGTAGTGTCGGCGCGTCCGGTGCGGTAACCGATCGCAGAAGGCGACGCCGCGCCGACCCGCCTAATCGTGTCATCACGAACCGGGGAACCATGAGCACCATCGGGGTGAATCCGCGGCCACTGCCGCGGTAGGGCGTACTTCCCGCCCGAATCCGTCAGCTAACCCGGTCGGCGGCCACGGAAGGAGTCCCATCCTCGTGCCCACCCCTCGATCGTCCCCCCGCCTCCACGGCTCCGCGGTACCCGCGCTCGCCTGACGCGACCGGCAAACCGCCCCTGGGCGCCCGGCATCGCGGGCGTACCCGTTCCCCGGCCCATCCGGCCTGCCAGCACGTGTGAACCCCTCCACGTGCCGGGCCGGCGTGTGCCGATCACGCCCCCCGTGGAGGATTTCGTGAAGCACCACCTGAAGCGTCAGCTGCGGCGGATCGCCACCGAACGCCCGTACCAGATCATCGCCGGATCGGCCGCGGCGCTCGTGCTGGCCGCCGGCGCCGGCACCGCCCTCGCCGCGGGTGAGGACGCCCCGGTCCGGCAGGAGAACACCGCCTCGGTCGCCGAACTCGGCGCACGGCTCGGCGAGCCCGCCAGCCGCGGCGAGGCGCGCATCGTCGTCCCGCCGGCGTCGCCGAGCGCCGAGCCCAGCAAGTCGCCCAGCGCCTCCCCGTCGGCGAAGAAGGCCGCGGCGGACCCGGACGTCACCAAGGCCGCGCCGAAGCCGCCGTCGAGCAAGACGCTGGACTACGACTACCAGGCGCAGATCAACTACTACTACTGCGGCCCGGCCGCCGTGCGCAACGCGCTCAGCGCCACCGGCATCGAGCGCAGCCAGGACGCACTCGCCGGCCCGCTCGGCACCACCGAGATGGGCACCAACTCGGCCGAGGACACCACGCGCGTGCTCAACCAGCAGGTCAAGGGCAACCCGTACCGGACCCGGATGATTCCCGGCTCGGCCAGCCCGGCCCAGATGGACCGGCTCCAGGCCGACGTGGTCGAGGCGATCAGCAACGGCCGGGGGGTCGTCGCGAACGTCGCCGGCACCGCCACCGACACCAACGGCGGCTGGCACTCGTTCCCCGGCGGCCACTACGTCGCGGTGATCGGCTACAAGGACGACGGCCGGACCGTCCGGATCGCCGACTCGGCCGACCCGTCGCTGCCGTCGTACTGGCTCACCACGATCGACCTGGCGCACTGGATCGCCAGCCGCGGCTACTCCGCCTGACCGCCCCGCACCCTGCGAAGGCCGGCACCCCGTCCCGGGGCGCCGGCCTTCCCCGTCCCCGCCCGCCCCTCGCCCGCCGCCCTCTCGGCGCGCCGATCTTGGACTTGTGGCGCCTGGTATGCCCGGCTCACCCCGCTATGGGAGGCACCACAACTCCAAGATCGGCGGCGAGGGCGAGGGCGGGCGGTTTGGGCGGGGCGGGTTCGGTCTCGCGTGTCCGGGGCGGGCGGTGGCAGACTGCGCCAATGGGCGATGCGACGGGGAACCGGCACCTGATTCTCCTGCACGGCATGGGCGCCACCGGCGAGGTGTGGCTGCCCTGGGCGCCGCTGCTGGAGCGCCGCTGGCCCGGGCGCTGGCTCGCCCCCGACCTGGCCGGCCACGGCTGGTCGCCGCCGCTCGACGGCTACTCGTTCGACGCCCTGGCCCAGCGCGTCGCGGACGGGCTCGGTCCGCTCCGGCTGGGCCCGCACGACCGGCTGGTGCTGCTCGGGCACTCGCTCGGCGGGGTGGTGGCGCTGGCGCTCGCGGCCCGGCAGCGGGCTCTTCCGGTGGACGCGGTGGTGGGGCTCGGCATCAAGGCGGTCTGGTCCCCGGCCGAGCTGGCGAAGGCGAGCGAACTGGCCGCCCGGCCGGTCACCTGGTTCGCCACCCGGGACGAGGCGGCCCGCCGCTACCTGCGCGTCTCGGGGCTGGCCGGGCTGTTCGCCCCGGACCACCCGGTGGTGGAGGCGGGGCTGCGGCGGGTCGACGGCCGCTGGCGGCTGGCGATGGACCCGGCCGCGTTCGCGGTCGGCGAGCCTCGGCTGCCCGCCCTGCTGGCCGCGACCGGCGTGCCGGTGCTGCTGGCCCGCGGCGAGCAGGACCCGATGGTGAGCGACGCGCAGCTCAAGGAGCTGGGCGTGCCGGTGGCCACCCTGCCCGGCCTGGGCCACAACGCGCACGTCGAGGACCCGGCCGCCGTGCTCGCCCTGCTCGACGCGTACCTGTAGAGCGGGGCCTACACGACGGCGCGCTGCGCCGGGACCGCCCAGTCGGCCTCCAGCTCGCGGCGGGCGGCGGCGAGGAACGCCTCGGCGTAGGCGTCGGCGGGGAAGTCGCCCAGGTAGCGGGTGCGCGCCGCCCAGCGCTGCGCGGCCTTCGGGTCGGCGTCGAGCAGGTCGGTGATCACCTGGTCCACGTTGGACATGTCGCGCCGCAGCACGTAGCCGGACGCCGCGAGCGGGAACCGCTCGACGAAGTGTTCGCCGTCGGCGCCGGTGTCGGTGACCGCGTACGGCTTGCCGGAGTAGAGCCAGTCGGAGATGACGCCGGAGACGTCGGAGACCAGCGCGTCGGCGCGGTTGACGCACTCGGTGAGCGTCAGCTCGCGGGCCGCGGCGGCGCCGAACAGGTGCGGGCGGCCGGTCTTGGCCCGGTCGGCGGCGAGCAGCTCGGTGAGCCGGGCGAGCTGGCGGGCCGAGGCCGGGTTCTTGTCGGTGTACGGGTGGGCGCGCAGGATCACCGCCGCCCCGCGGTCGATCAGCCGGCGGATCAGCGTCTCGGCCACCGGCAGCGAGCAGTAGTTGGCGTCGGCGTGGTGCCCGGTCCACGTCGGGGTGTAGAGGACCGTCGGGTGCGCCGACGCGGCGACCGGCTCCCGGCGTACCTCGATGGCTTCGACCTGGGGCCGGCCGACCACGACGAACTTGTCGGCGGGGATCTCCACGCCGGCGCGGGCGTACCTGTCGATCGCGGCCTGCCCGGCCACGAAGATCTTGTCGAAGATGGCCGAGACCGGGTTGGCGCTCGGGGCCTTGTCGCTGTCGCCGTGGTGCAGCTGCACGTGGGTGAGCTGGTTGAACCGGATCAGGTGGGCGTTCTTCGCGCCGTGGTTGACGTAGAAGGCGACGCGCAGGCTGGGCACCAGCGCCTCGTCGAGCGCCTTCAGGGTGGGGCAGAGGACCACCGGGGCGCGGGTGGCGGCGGCGACGGCCGGCAGGAGCTCCGGCTCGCGCAGCACCACCATGAACGGGCGGCCGATCCGTTCCAGGTACGGCAGCCACATGGTGACCTGGTACTCGGAGCCGGGCGGCGCGGAGAAGTGCAGCACGAACTCGGGCTGGTGGCGGCGCAGCGCGCGGCCGACCGGGCCCCCGCCGGCGGGCGGCCGGAACCGGCGCCGGGCGAGGTCGAGCGCGACCGCCCCGCAGCCGGCGCCGACGAGCAGCGCGGCGGCGAGCGCCGTAAAGGCGGGCAGGGCCAGCGCGGCGGCGAACGCCACCACGGCGAGCAGCACCAGCAGCGCGTCACCGAGCCGGGCGGCTACCAGCGGCGTCCACGTGCGTACCGGAAGGTTCGCCGCCCGGATCTCCAGCGCGCCGGCCTGCCGCAGCGGGCCGACCAGCAGCACCAGGCCGAGCAGGACCAGCGCGGTGGCCGCGAGGGCCGGGTCGAAGCCGTCGTCGAGGCGCCGGGCGTAGCCGACGAGGATGCCGGCGGCGACGAGCACCGTCTCGGCGAGACCGTCGGCGGACGGCCGGACCCGGCGTTCCCAGGCGGTGGCGGCGAGCGCCGCGACGGCCAGGGCCAGGCCCCAGCCGGTGGCGCCGGTGAGCGCCACGACGAGGAAGGCCAGCACCGCCAGCCCGGTGGTCAGTACTCGGGCGAGCAACTTACGGACCAGGTCACCACGCATCTGGCACGTCCCGTCGGTCTCAGGCGCCGGTGGACAGCTCGGACCGGTCGGCGCCGGGCTGCGCCGGTACGGCGGCGACCTGCTCGCCGGGGGACCGGCGCACGTCGACCACCTGGCCGGTCAGTTCGGAGATCAGCACGTCCAGGGACGCCTGCGCGACCGCCTCGGAGGAGAGCAGCGTGTGCTCCGGCTCCTCGCCGAACGCCCGCGTCCGCATCGGGGTGGCGGTGCGCTCCGGGTTGACGCAGTTGACCCGTACGCCGAACTCGGCCCACTCGTCGGCGAGCGCCTGGGTGAGGTTGACCAGCGCGGCCTTGGTGGCCGAGTAGAGCGCGTAGCGGGCCCGGCCCCGGGTGTACGAGCTGGACGTGTAGAGCAGCAGCTGGCCCTTGGTCTGCTGCAGGTACGGCAGCGACTGGCGCGCGATGGTGACCGGGCCGACGAAGTTGACGTGCAGGAGACGGTCCATCGTCTCGGAGTCCATCTCGGCGAGCGCGCCCTTCTCCAGGATGCCGGCGGTGACCACCACGTGGTCGATCCGGCCGGTGGCCTCGAACGCGGTCTTCAGCGCGGCGGTGACGTCCTCGGCGCGCTCGACGTGGGTGCCGGTGGTGGAGCGGCTGAACGGGAAGACCTGCGCGCCGTAGCCGCGGGCCAGCTCGGCGAGGTCGTGGCCGATGCCGTAGCTGCCGCCGAAGACCACGATGGTCCGGCCGGTCAGCTCCTCGGCGTAGCCGCGGTGGGTCAGCCGGGGCGCCTGGGCGGCGGCGAGCTGGAACAGCTTGTCGGCCAGGTGCACGTCGACCGGGTGGGTGACCTTGATGTTCTCGTCCGAGCCGTCGATCACCTTGATCGGCGTGCCGGGCAGGTAGCGCAGCACCACGCCGCAGTCGTCGGTGGCGGCGAAGTCGGGGTCGCCCTCGGCACGGCGGTACGCCTCGCGGATGGTGCCGGAGCGGAACGCCTGCGGGGTCTGGCCGCGGCGCAGCCGGGAGCGGACCGGGATGTCGGTGATGCAGTCGTCCGCGTCGACCTGGATGATCGTGTCGGCGGACGGGATGGCCACGTCGACGGCCGAGTACGTCCAGAGCGCGTTCACGCACTCGCGCACGATCCGGGCGCTGACCAGCGGGCGTACCGCGTCGTGGAAGAGGATGTTGACGTCGCCGTCGCCGACCGCGTCGAGCGCGATCCGGGTGGTGTCGTTGCGGGTCTCGCCGCCCTCGATCACCTTGGTGACCTTGCGGAAGCCGGCGTCGGCGACGATGCGCCGCGCGTCGTCGACGTGACCGGTGGCCATCAGCACGATGATCTCGTCGATCTCCGGCGCGGCCTCGAAGACGGCCAGGGTGTGCTCGATGATCGGCTTACCGGCGATCTTGAGGAGCTGCTTCGGGATGCCCAGCCCGAGGCGCGTGCCGGTCCCCCCGGCGAGGATCACGGCCACCGTACGCGCGGGTCGCCAGGGTGCCGGGCTCGCCGGCGCGGCGTCCGGTGCGGTGGTGTGGTCCTGCGTCATTGCCGTACCTCACTCTGGGTGAAAGGGGATGGATCCGAAAACCTTAACGCGGACGGCGGAGCGCACCGATCCGGGCGATCCCGGGACCGGTGCGCTCCGGCGGGCTACTTCTGGCCCTCGTACGCGTCGCAGACCTCCTTGGTGGGGCCGTCCATCCTCAGGACGCCGCCCTCCAGCCAGATGGTCCGCTCGCAGGTGTCCCGGATCGAGCCGATGGAGTGGCTGACCAGGAACACGGTGCCGGCGCTGTCGCGCAGCTCGCGGACCCGCTGTTCGCTGCGGACCCGGAACTTGCGGTCACCGGTGGCCAGCGCCTCGTCGATGAGCAGCACGTCGTGCTTCTTCGCCGACGAGATGGCGAAGCGCAGCCGGGCGCCCATGCCGGAGGAGTACGTGCGCATCGGCAGCGAGGCGAAGTCGCCGCGCTCGTTGATGCCGGAGAACTCGATGATCTCCGGGGCGATCTTCTTGACCTGGTCCGGTTGCATGCCCATGGCGAGGCAGCCGAGCACCACGTTGCGCTCGCCGGACAGGTCGTTGAGCAGCGCGGCGTTGACGCCCAGCAGGGACGGCTGGCCCTGGGTGTAGACCGCGCCGCGGGCCGGCGGGAGCAGCCCGGCGATGGCCCGCAGCAGCGTCGACTTGCCGGAGCCGTTGCTGCCGATCAGGCCGATCGCCTCACCCTGGTACGCGGTGAAGCTCACGCCCTTGACCGCGTGCACCTCGCGGATGTTCGGCGCCTTGGTGCGCGAGACGATCCGCTTGAGCGCGGAGACCGGTGTGGTGCCGCCGCTCGCGCCCTTGTGGATCCGGTAGATCACGTGCACGTCGTCCACCACGACTGTGGGCACGCGACCCGAGTCGATCACGGGACCGGCGTTCAGCGGCAGGGTCTGCTCAGCCACGGCCGTACTCCTTCTCTCCGCGCCAGAAGTAGACGAACCCGCCGATGCCCATGACGACCGCCCAGAACAGGCCGAGGGCCCAGAGCTTCGGCGGCGAGCTGACCAGGTGGGCCTGGTGGGAGTCGAGCAGCGAGTAGCGGGCCAGCTCGATGAAGACCAGCGGCGGGTTCCACTCCAGGAGGCTCGCGGCCCAGTGCGGCAGGTGCTCGCGGAACAGCGCCACCGGGTAGAGCACGCCGGAGGCGTACAGCCAGGTGCGCATCACGAACGGCATGATCTGCTTGAGGTCGGTGATCTTGGAGCCGATCCGGGCCATGATCATGGTGAGGCCGATGTTGAAGACGGTCTGGAGCAGCAGCGTCGGGGCGAGCAGCAGCCAGCGCCAGGTCACCGGCTCGCCGGTGAACAGCACGATCGCGCCCAGCACCACCATCGACATGAGCAGCTGCTGGAGCTGCACCAGCGTGACCGTGATCGGCAGCGCGGCCCGGGGGAACTGGAGCGCCCGGATCAGGCCCAGGTTGCCGGTGATCGCGCTGGTGCCGTTCGATACCGCGGTCTGGGTGAACATGAAGATGAACACGCCGGTGCACAGGTACGCGATGAAGTTCGACACGTTCCGGTTCTGCGACAGGATCACGCCGAAGATCAGGAAGTAGACCGCCGCGTTGGTGAGCGGTGTCAGCACCTGCCAGAGCTGCCCGAGCTGGGTGTTGCTCAGCGAGGACGCGACCTTCGCCCGCGAGTACGCGGTCATGAAGTGCCGGTACGCCCACAACCGGCGGGTGTACTCGCCCAGTGGTGGTCGTTCCCCGGCGACCCGCAACCCGTACCGCCGGGCCAGTTCGGCCCGGCTCAGTCCGGATTCGGGGTCGGCCACCGCGGTGTTGGCCATGATCAGGCGCTCCGATCTTTCGTGCTGATGGGGAGCAGTGCGGTGAACAGATCCAGCGTGGCCCGGCGGGGAGGAGCCGCCTCGCTGCTGCATGGAAGGTAGTCCACCGAACGTCGGGACGCAACCGTACCGTCGTTGCGCTACATTGTTCCACGTGACGACCGAGAAGAGGCGTGCCCCGGCCGGCGCGGCGGTGCTGCGCGGGGAGATCACCAGCGCCATCCGTACCGCCGTGATGCAGGAGTTGGCCGAGGTCGGCTACGGTCGCCTCTCCATCGAGGCGGTGGCCCGCCGGGCCGGTGTGAGCAAGACCGCCATCTACCGCCGCTGGCGGTCCAAGCTCGACCTGGTGCTGGACATGGTCTCCGCCGTGGCGGGCCGCAACATCCCGCTGCTGGACACCGGCAGCCTGCTCGGTGACCTGGAGATCCTGCTGCACGTGATGGCGCGTGCGCTGCGTCACCGGCTGGCCGCGCAGATCATCCCGGACCTGCTGGCCGAGGCGGCCCGCAACCCGCAGATCGCGGAGAAGCTGCAGGCCGCCCTGGACGACTACCAGCAGGCGGTGGGGCGGATCCTGATCGGCCGGGCGGTCGAGCGCGGCGAGCTGTCCCCGGACACCGACCGGCGCGCCGCCGTCGATCTCATCGTGGGGCCGGTGTACTGGCGGATGGCGATCTCCCGGGCCCCGCTGGAGCCCGCCGAGGTGCCCCGGATGGCGGCCGCGATCGTCGCCGCCCTGCGGGTAGCATGCGTGGGGCCTGTGCGCGACGAGGTGGAAGTCTGACCCGGGTCGCCCCCGGAGGGCCGTCGTCGATCATGAACAGAACGTCACATTCAGTCGGACAATCAGCGCGACCCGATTGTTTTCCTGACAGAGCGGTAGCATCCCCCGAAATGTCTCCCATGAACCACGTGTCGACAGGAGGAAGCCCCATGGCCGGGCCGCATCCAGAGTTCATTCCCCCCGCACGGCCGATCATCGGCGAGGCCGAGATCGAGGCGGCCGTCCGGGTGCTGCGGAGCGGCCGGGTCGTGCAGGGCCCCGAGGTCGCGGCGTTCGAGGAGGAGTTCGGCGACCTGGTCGGCGGCCGGCACTGCGTCGCCGTCAACTCCGGCACCTCCGCGCTGCAGCTGACGCTGATGGCGCTCGGCTTCGGCCCGGGCGACGAGATCATCGTGCCCTCGTTCTCCTTCGCCGCGAGCGCCAACGCGGTGCGGCTGGTCGGCGCCGAGCCGGTCTTCGTGGACATCGAGCCGGGCAGCTTCTGCGTCGACCCGGAGGCGGTCGCCGCCGCCGTCACGCCGAAGACCGTCGCGATCATGCCGGTACACCTCTACGGCCACCCGGCCGCGATGGACCGGATCATGACGATCGCGCAGCAGCACGGCCTCGCTGTGGTCGAGGACGCCGCGCAGGCGCACGGCGCCGAGCTGAACGGCACCCCGGTCGGCGCCTTCGGCACCGCCGGCTGCTTCAGCTTCTACCCGACGAAGAACATGCACGCCCTGGAGGGCGGCATGATCAGCACCGCCGACGCCGAGCTGGCCCGTACCCTGCGGCTGCTGCGCAACCAGGGCATGGAGCAGCGGTACGCCAACGAGATCGTCGGCGCCAACATGCGGATGACGGACGTGGCCGCCGCCATCGGCCGGGTGCAGCTCACCCAGCTCGGCGAGTGGACCGAGCAGCGCCGCGCCAACGCCAAGTTCCTCGACTCGGCGATCACCGGCATGGTCACCCCGCCGGTCGCCGACGGCGCCCGGCACGTCTACCACCAGTACACCGTGCGCGTCACCGGCAACCGGGACGCCGCCCAGGCCCGCCTCACCGAGCTGGGCATCGGCAACGCGGTCTACTACCCGACCCCGATCCACCGGCTCAAGCCGTACCTCGTGGACGGCAAGCCGGGCGCGTGGGACCTGCCGGAGACCGAGCGGGCCGCCGCCGAGGTCGTCTCGCTGCCGGTGCACCCGTCGCTGAGCCAGGCCGACCTGGAGCGGATCGCCGAGGGCGCGAACCTGGCCGGTGGTGCCCGGTGAGCGCGAGGAGTGAGTCGGGTTTGCGAGCCCCGCAGTCGCGAACGAAGGACAGCTCAGTGAGTGAAGGTCGCAAGCTGCGCGCCGGTCTGATCGGCCTCGGCGCCATGGGGCGCAACCACGCCCGGGTGCTGTCCAACCTCGACGGCGTCGAGCTGGTCGGCGTGGTCGACCCGGCCGGCGACGTGACCGGGACGCTGCGCGCGCCCGTCGTACCCGAGCTGAGCGACCTGCTCGCCCTCGGCGTCGACTACGCGGTGGTGGCCTGCCCGACGGCGCTGCACGAGCCGATCGGCATGGAGCTGGCCGCCAACGGCGTCTGCGCGCTGATCGAGAAGCCCCTCGCGCAGTCCGTCGACGCGGCGACCCGGCTGGTCGAGGCGTTCGAGGCCGCCGGCCTGGTCGCCGGCGTCGGCCACATCGAGCGCTACAACCCGGCGCTGCAGAGCCTGCGCACCCGCCTGGAGGCCGGTGAGCTGGGCGAGGTGTTCCAGGTCGTCACCCGGCGCCAGGGCCCGTTCCCGCACCGGATCGCCGACGTCGGCGTGGTGATGGACCTGGCCACCCACGACATCGACCTCACCGCGTGGGTGACCGGCCAGGAGTACACCTCGGTCTCCGCCCGCACGGTCTCGCGCAGCGGCCGGCTGCACGAGGACATGGTCGCCGTCGTCGGCCAGCTCGCCGACGGCACCATGGTCAACCACCTGGTCAACTGGCTGAGCCCGCTCAAGGAGCGGTCCACCGTCGTCACCGGCGACAAGGGCTGCTTCGTGGCCGACACGCTCACCGCCGACCTCACCTTCTACGCCAACGCCGCCATCGACACCGAGTGGGAGGCGCTGCGCGCGTTCCGCGGCGTGGCCGAGGGCGACATGGTCCGTTACGCCATCCCGAAGCGGGAGCCGCTGCTGGTCGAGCACGAGCGGTTCCGCGACGCGGTGGAGGGCAAGCAGAGCGACATCGTCACCCTGCGGCAGGGCCTGCGTACCGTCCAGGTCGCCGCCGCCCTGTTGGAGTCCGCGTCCGACGGCCGTACCGTGGCCGTGGGCCCGGCCGCCGCCGACCGGGACGGGCGCGGCCTGCAGCCGACCCCGGCCTGACACCGGCCCGGCCGGGCGTCACCGACGCCCGGCCGGCCCGGTCAGTCGATCCCCAGCAGACGGTCGAAGGACGCCGCGTTCACCGACCAGTCCCAGGTGGCCGAGGCATGCTTGGCCGCGGCCTCCCCGGCGGCCCGCCAGACCTGCTCGTCCGCGGTGACCGCACGGACGCGGGCGGCGGCCTCGGCCGGCGTCGCGACCACCCAGTCGGCCGGGAAGACGGTACGCGCGCCGTGTTCCCCATCGGCGAAGAACGGCCAGTCCCGCACCACCGGCACCGCGCCGCTCGCGGCGCCCTCCACCACGGCACAGTGGAAGCTCTCCCGCACCGAGCTGCTGAGCACCACGCCGATGCCGGTCAGCACACCCGGCACGTCGTCGGTGTGGCCGAGCCGGGTCACCGCGCCGGAGGGCGCCAGCTCGGCCAGCTCCGTCTCCAGCGCCGCCGCGTAGTCGCGCGCCGCCCGGCTCATCCCGGTGTCGATGCTCCCGCCGACCAGCAGCAGGCGGTACCGCTCGTCGGCGGCGCGCAGCAGCCGCAGCACCTCGACCGCCCACCGCGGGTCCTTGGCGACCGCGCTGGTGCCCACCAGGCCGAGCGTGAACCGGGCCGCGGAGTCCTTCGGCCGCGCGAACGGCGCCAGGTCCATCGCGTTGCACAACACGTGGGTACGCGGCGCGTGCGCGCCGGTGAGCCCGGGCGCCACCCGGAGCGTGAAGTCACGCAGGTGCTCGGAGACGAAGACGACGTCGTCCACCCGGCTGAAGTCGATCAGGTTCGGCCACCTGCCGAACGCCTCGTAGCTGTGCAGCCGGACCACCACCCGGGTGTCGCCGGGGTCGACCAGGCCGACCATCACAGCGGTCGCCACGGCCCAGTCGACGAACACCGTGTCGGCCCAGTCCAGGTGCGGGCGCAGCCAGGCCTCGACCTGCCTGCCGTACTCGGTGTCGCGCAGCAGCGCCTCGGCGGTCATGCGCCTGGACTGCCGGATCAGCGGCCCGGCCACCGGGTCGTCGTCCAGCCGCACGTAACGCAGCTCCACATCGGGGTGGGCGGCGTACCGCTCCCGGATCGCCTGCACGAAGTGCGCGCTTCCGTTGAGCAGCAGCAGCACCCGTTGCGGCCGGTCCGTCGGCGGCGGCGCGGCCGGCTGCCGGCGGCCGCGCGGCGTCAGCAGCGCCCGACCCACGGCGCTGCCGTGCAGCGGCGCGAGGAACGCCGCCGGATCGTCCGCCAGCGGCGAGTCGAGCTGGTCGAAGTGGATCACCCGGTGGAACTGGGTGTGCAGCACCCGGTGCAGCCGCCGGGCCGCCGCCTCGCCGTCACCCCGGGCGTACGCCCGGTCCGCCTCGGCCAGGTCGGCCTCGACGGCGGCAGTCAGGTGGGCCGGGGTGCGTCCCTCGGCGATCTCGTCGGCGGCCTCCTGCGCGAGCAGGTCGGCACGGGCGGCCGGGCCCACGCCACCGGCCACCGCGACCAGCGCGGCCCGGGACTCCGCCGCCGGCCAGCCGGCCCGGACCATGCCGGCGCGCAGGCGGCGGGCCAGCGACGACCGCGCGCCGGCCGGCAGCAGCGGCGCGGCCGCCAGGCCGTGGATCAGACGGGCCGCCGCGCGGTGACGCACCACCCGGGGAGCGGTGACGCGACGGAGCACGCCGGCTGCGAGCTTGCTGCCCATCTGGGCTGGGTCCTTCCGATCGCGGAGGCTGGCGCCGCAACGCCGACCCGCGTGGTCGGCGAGCGCGGTTCGTGCATGTTAACGTGGCGCGGTCCCTACTTGCGGCGAGGAAGGTTCGGGTGCCGGCAACTTCAGCACGGGACGTCGTCGTCCTCACGCCCTGGTTCCCGACCCGCGAACTGCCCTTCCGCGGCTCGTTCGTCCAGGCGATGGTCGACGCGACCGCACCGGTTTCCGACCGGATGACCGTCTATCACTGCGACGCCTGGGTGGCCGCCCTCGATCCGGCGGCTGAGCGCCGGGTCAAGGACGCCCACCGCGTCCTGCTCGGCCACGCCCGGCACCGCACCCCGACCGTCGGCGGCGCCGACCTGGTCTACGTCCCGGTGCCGGTGCCCCGCGGGCTGGGGCACGCGGAGATCGCCGACCGGCACGACGAGGCGCTGCGCGCGGCCCTCGGCGGCCGTCCGCTCACCGCACCGGTCGTGCACGCCCACGTCGGGCTGCCCAGCGGCTGGGCGGCGATCCGCAACGCCGGCCCGGACACCCGGGTCTACGTGACCGAGCACGCCAGCTTCCTGGACAAGGTGCTCGAGACCGCCCGCGGCCGGGAGATGTACGACGAGGTGCTCGACCGGTGCGCCGGTTTCCTCGCCGTGGGTGAGGGCGTCCGGGCCCCGCTGGTCGAGGCGTTCCCGCACCACGCGGACCGGATCGGCGCGATCGCCAACCCGATCTCCTTCGACCGGCCCCGCCCGACGCCGATCACCGCGCTGCGCCGGTGGCTGTTCGTCGGCGCGCTCTCCGAGCTCAAAGGCGTACCGCTGCTGCTGGAGGCGTTCGCGCGGTGCCGGCAGGACGACCCGGCACTGACGCTGACGCTGGTGGGGGAGGGCGCGCTGCTGGCGAGCCTGACCGCCCGGGCGGCCGAGCTCGGGGTGGCCGACGCGGTCACGTTCACCGGGGCGGTCCCGCCCGAGCGGGCGCTGGAGCTGATGCGGGAGCACGACCTGCTGGTGCACCCGAGCCGCCGCGAGACGTTCGGGGTGGCGGTCATCGAGGCGATCGCGGCCGGGCTGCCCGTCCTGGTCACCCGCTGCGGCGGTCCGGAGCGGACGCTGGCCGGCATCGAGGACGCCGCCGGTCAGATGATCGACGTGACAGACGACCCGGAGACGATCGTCTCCGGATACCGGCGGCTGCGGTCCCGGTTCCCCGACGACCTCGAACCGGCCCACGCCCGTAAGGCGCTCGCCGACCGGTACGGCTACGCCGCCGTCGCCGAGACGCACCGCCGCCTGTGGTTCTCCGACGAGGCCGACCCGGCGGTCTGACGCCGGGCGCCGCAGCTGATGGAGTGAGATGCACGTCCTTTTCCTGTCCGTCGGGTCGGTCCGGCGGCGCGCGGTCGTGGAGGAGTCCCGCCAGGTGATCGCCGACGGGGGCGCCGCCACCGTGGTGGTCGACAAGATGGGCCCCTGGAGTCGTGAGACGTTCGCCACCGGCGTGCGGGTGATCGACCTGGCCGCCCTGCAACGTCGGCTGCCGGCCGACCGGGTCGAACAGGCGGCGCTGTACAAGGCGCCCCGCAAACTGCTGCGGACCATCGGCCGCGGTCCGCTGCGGAAGGTGTCGAAGCGGGCCGAGCGCGCGTTCCAGCGGCGCCTCGCCGACCCGGCGCACCGGGCGTTCGTGCGGATGCGCGGCGACCAGCGTGACCGGCTTCTCGCCCGGGCCTGCGCGCGTCCCACGGTGGATGTGCTCGTCGTCACCGATCCGGTGGCGATGCCGTACGCGGTGCGCCTGCTGGAGCGCCGACGCGGTCACGCGAGCCCGAGAGTCTGCTTCAGTTACGACTACTCTGGAGTGGCGACCGATGGCCAGAACCGACCCGACCCGGATTCCGCCCAGGGGGACAATCCATGACGCGCCCGACGCGCCGACCGCGCATCCTGTACCTGTCCTTCTACTTTCCGCCGTCGCGGGCCAGCGGCGTGTACCGGGCCCGGGCCACCGCGAACTACCTGGCCGAGCACGGCTGGGACGTGACCGCCTTCGCGTCGCCGCTGTCGTTCCTGCACCGCGTGATCGGCTCGGTCGACGAGCAGCTGGCCGAGACCGTGCACCCGTCGGTCCAGGTGGAGCGGCCCAACATCAGCCACTTCGCCTGGGAACGTGACCTGCACGCCTACGGCCGGTTCCGGGGCATGTCGCCGATCCTGGCCCGCAACCTCTACAACTTCGGGTTGAAGAAGTTCTTCCCCGAGCACTACCTGTCCTGGGCGCTGGCGTCGGTGCGCAAGGCGCTGCGGATGCACGCCCGGCGGCGCTTCGACGTGGTGCTCGCCACCGGCAACCCGTTCGCCTCGTTCGCCGCCGCCTGGATGATCCACAAGGCCACCGGCGTGCCGTTCGCCGTCGACTACCGCGACGCCTGGACGCTCAACATGTTCACCGAGGAGCCGGGGTACGAGCCGGGCCACCCCGCCTGGCGCTGGGAGCGCCGGATCCTGCGCGACGCCTCCGCCTCGATCTTCGTCAACCAGCCGCTGCTGGCCTGGTACGCCGACCGCTACCCGAACGCCGCGGACCGGATGATGGTGGTCCCCAACGGCTGGGACCCGGATCTGCTGACCCAGCTCGACGCGCCCACGCCGCCGTCCGAGTCGGACCGCGACCGCCCGCTGCGCTTCTCCTTCCTCGGCACCATGAACAGCACCCAGCCGGTGGAGCAGATGGCCGAGGCGTTCCAGATCGCCCGGCGGCATCCCGACCTGGCCGACGCGGAGCTGAACATCCACGGTCACCTCGGCTACTTCAAGCAGGGCAAGACCGACCTCATCGCGCGGCTCGGCCTGGTCGAGGGCGAGCAGGGGCACGCGCTGCCCGAGTACGGCATCCACTACCGGGGCCCGGTCTCCAAGACCGAGGTCGGCAAGGTCTACCAGGACAGCGACGTGCTGGTCTTCCTGGCCGGCGGCGCGCGGTACGTCACCTCCGGGAAGATCTTCGAGTACATGGCGAGCGGCAGCCCGATCGTCTCGGTGCACGCGCCCGGCATCGCCGCGCAGGACGTGCTGGCCGGCTATCCCCTCTGGTTCAACCCGGAGAGCCTCGACGTGCACGACATCGCCGAGTCGATGATCGCCGCCGGCAAGGCGGCCCGGGACATGTCGGCGAAGCAGCGTGCCGAGGCGCGCGCGCACGCCGACACGTTCACCCGGCAGGCGGTCACGGCGCCGCTGGAAGCCAGGCTGCGCTCGATGGTGCGGCGCAAGATCGAGGCGGGAAGGATCGCATCGTGACGTTCGACGACGCAGCCGGCAACCAGCCGCCCACCGCGGGCGCGTCCCGCACGCCGCGGGCGCTGCTGCTGGCGTTCAACCACAAACCGCACGAGAAGGTCGTGGCGCTGGCCGAGCGGCTCCTCGACGAGGGCGCCCGGCTGGACGTGGTGGTCCTCAGCGACACCAACTGGGCGGACCTGGCCGGCCGGCCCAACGTGCGGCTGTTCACCCTCGGCGCCGCCGAGAAGCGGCATCCGCTGCTGCGTACCGAACGGATCGTGGTCACCAGCGGGCCCCGGCGAGTGGCCCGCGGGCTGAGCCGGCTGGCCGGCGGCGGCACGGCGAGCGGGCTCAGCCGGCGGCAGGAGCGCCTGAGCCGGGCGTTCCACAAGCGAGTGTTCATGAAGGCGTACTCGAACGTGCGCCCGCTGGTGCTGTCCCGGCTGGCCGACAAGCGGCTGTCCGAACTGGACCTGGAGCGCGACCCGGTCGACCTGATCGTGGCCTCCGACGCGCTGTCCATCACGCTCGGCTGGCGGCTGGCCCGCCGCTTCCCGAACGTGGTCGCCACCACCTCGCTCGACCCGCCCCCGTTGGCGCAGCTCACCGCGGCGGCCTGACGCCGCCTGCCGCACCACGTGAAGCGGCCCGCCGGCACCGTCGATCGCGACGGCGCCCGGCGGGCCGGTCCGACTTCAGCGGGCGTGCTCGGCGAGCACCCGGACCACGTTCTCGGCCGCGCGGCCGTCACCGTACGGGTTGCCGCGCGCGGCGGCCGGCTGGGGCCGGGTGGCGGTCCGCACCCAGCCGTCGGCGCCCAGCGCGGACGGGTCCGGAACCAGCCGGTTCCAGTCGTCCGCGAGGGTCTCCACCCACTCCGTCTCCGGGCGCAGCGTGGTGCAGGGCCGGTCCAGCAGGTACGCCTCCTTCTGCAGGCCGCCCGAGTCGGTCACCACACCGACGGAGCCGAGCACCGCGGCCACCATGCCGCCGTACGGCAGGGGCCGGCCCACGTGCAGCGCGCCGCCACCCAGCTTGATGCCGTGCTCCTCGGCCCGGGCCAGCAGGCGCGGGTGCGCCAGCAGGGCGACCGGCACCGGCAGCTCGGCGAGCGCGCCCACCAGCGAGGCCAGCCGCGCCGGGTCGTCGGTGTTCTCCGCCCGGTGCAGCGTGGCCAGCAGGTACGGCGCGTCCGGGTCGATGCCCGCCGGCAGCTCGGGGCGGGGCTGGTCACCGGCCAGCACGGCGTCACGCACCCGCAGGCACACGTCGACCATCACGTCGCCGACCAGCACGGAACGGGCGGCCAGGCCCTCGGCGGACAGGTGGCGCACCGCCTCCTCGGTGGGCGCCAGCAGCAGGTCGGCGCAGTGGTCGGTGAGGACGCGGTTGTGCTCCTCCGGCATCCGGCGGTTGAACGAACGCAGCCCCGCCTCCAGGTGGGCCACCGGCAGGTGCATCTTCACCGCGGACAGCGCGCCGGCCAGCGTGGAGTTGGTGTCGCCGTACACCAGCACCCAGTCGGGTCGTTCGGCCGCGAGCACCGGGTCCAGGGCGGCCAGCGTCTTGCCGGTCTGCACGCCGTGGCTGCCGGAGCCGATACCCAGGTGCACGTCCGGGTCGGGAATGCCGAGCCCGGAGAAGAAGACGTCGGAGAGGTCGGCGTCGTAGTGCTGCCCGGTGTGCACGATGACGTGCTCGTGCTCCGTGGCGGCGAACGCCGCGGCGATCGGTGCGAGTTTGACCAGCTGGGGCCGGGCGCCAACGATGCTGACGACCTTCATGTGGGTGATCCCTCCGATTGACTGTCCGTCCGACCGGGGCGGCGTCCGTGGGCGCCCCGCGGAACCGGCTGAGCCGGCCGGTGAGGGGAACCCCCACGCGGGCGATCCAGGCTAACATCGGGGCATTCCGCTTCTGGACGCCGACAAGGCCGGCACGAGCGCGAGGAAATCCCGTCATGGTCGAGTCGTCGGTCGTTCAAGAGCGCCCGCAGGAGCCGGCTGAGCCGTCCGCTGCCCGGCGGTCGCGTTCCCGGCCGCGCCCCGCGCAGCTCGTGCTCGCGGGCCTGGTCGTCGCGTTCGTCGCCGCCCGGCTGAGCATCGCCGCGCGGGCCGAGGCGTTCCGCACCTTCGACACCCGGTCGTACGCCGGGCTGCTCGACGGGCCGAACCCGACCGCGACGCTCTCCTTCACCGGGCACGCGCCGCGCCTGTGGGGCACCCCGCTGCTCTACACGCTCGCCGGCAGCGATCCCGCCCGCGCGTGGGC
The DNA here is from genome assembly GCF_011602315.1 of Micromonospora sp. CMU55-4. NCBI lineage: Bacteria > Bacillati > Actinomycetota > Actinomycetes > Micromonosporales > Micromonosporaceae > Micromonospora > Micromonospora sp. CMU55-4. The sequence continues at coordinate 302,917 of NZ_JAAOLH010000005.1, read as the reverse complement.
GCAGGCCCTGATCAGCACCGCCGCGTGGGTGGTGCTCGTGCTGGCGCTGTGGACGCTGCTGCGCGGCACGACCGCCCGGGTCTGCGCCGGGGTCGCGCTGTTCGTGCTGGCGCTGACCCGGGCGGTCTACGTGTGGGACCACACGCTGACCGCCGAGTCGCTCTCCATCAGCCTCGGCCTGCTCGCGTTCGGCCTGCTGGTGCTCTGGGTGCGCCGGCGGTCGTGGCCGCTGCTCGCCGCGACGGTAGTGGTCACCGTGTGGTGGATGTTCGTCCGGCAGGACATGCTGCTGTTCATCGCGTTGGTGCCGGCGGTGCTGGCGGTGCTGGCGTGGCGCAGCCGCCCGCACCGCTGGGCGGCGGTGGTGGCGGTGGTCGCGATCGGCGCCGGGCTGGGCTGGAACGCGGCGCTGCTCGGCCCCACCGACGAGACGTTCGCCAAGTGGAGCGCCTCGGGCCGCTCGCAGACCGACGAGACGTTCCTCTACCGGCTGATGGTCGAGGTGCAGCGCGACCCGGAGATGCGCCAGGTCTACCACCGTGAGCTCGGCATGCCGCGGTGCGTGGCGATCGAGGACCCGAGCCTGGTCCGGCGGTGGAACGTCCGCAAGTTCTCCGAGGCGTACGCGAACTGCCCGGAGCTGCAGCGGTGGGCCGAGGAGCACGAGATGGCCATCGGCTTCCGGTACGCGGTGGCCGAGCCGGATCACTACCGCGAGATCATGGTCGGCCGGATCCTGCCGATGGCGCTGGGCAGCACCGAGTTGCACACGTACGGCCGCCCGGTGTCGATGCTGCCGGAAGCGGTCGAGAAGGTCTGGTACCCGCGCCGTGGCCTGGTGCTGCCGCTGCTCGCCGGCGCCGTCGTGGCGATGGTGCTGGCGTGCGTGCTCACCGGCGCGGTCCGCCGGCGGCCGTGGCTCGTCCTGGCCGGCGTGCTCGGTGTGGTGGTGAGCCTGGTCAGTGTGCTCGCCAGCCTCATGCTGTCCGCCGGGGAGTACAGCCGGTTCGGCATCCAGGAGGCGATCTACCTGCGGATCAGCCTGGTGGTGCTGGCCGTGGCGGCGCTCGACGCGGCGCTGACCAGGCCGTGGAGACGCGCCGGGCGGGCGGCCCGGGGGGTGCCGGGCGACGACGCCGCGCAGCCGTAAACTCCTGCCTCATGACCGTTCCGGACACCCGTCCCACCGACCCCGCTGCGGCCGGTCCCGGCGACAGCTCGCCCGGCGACACGGAGGTCCGCCGGGCCCCGGAGCCGGCGGAGACCGCGACGGACGACGGCGGCCGCGCCGAGGCCGGCGACGGGTCCGCCGACCGGCCGGTCCGGCGGTGGAGCCGGTGGGACGGCGTCGTCGCGGCGGTCTACCTGGCCTGGGCGCTCCTGGTGACCGCCCGCGGGTGGCGCAACCCGGACGGACGCCTGCTCGGCAGCCGACCGGACGACCAGGGATTCAACGAGTGGATGCTGGCGTACGCGGCGCACGCGGTCCGGCACCTGGAGAACCCGTTCTTCACCACCGCGCAGAACGCCCCCGACGGCGTGAACCTGATGACCAACGTCGGCATGCAGCTGCCCGGGATCCTGCTGTCGCCGGTGACGCTGCTGTTCGGCGCCCCGACGGCGTACGTGCTGCTGATGACGCTCAACCTGGTCGGCACCGGCTACGCCTGGTACCACGTGCTGTCCCGGCACGTGGTGCGGTCCCGTGCCGCCGCGTTCGTCGGCGGCCTGTTCTGCGCGTTCGCGCCGGCGTTGGTGTCGCACAGCAACGGGCACCCGCACATGACCGCGCAGTGGCTGGTGCCGCTGATCGGCTGGCGGGTGCTGGCGCTGGCCCGGGGCGGCCGGGTGCTGCGGGACGGGCTGGTGCTCGGCGCGCTGATCGCGGCACAGTTCTTCATCAGCGTGGAGATCCTCTTCCTGCTCGCGCTCGGCTGCCTGCTCGCCGCGCTGGCCCATCTCGCGCTGGCGCCGAAGGTCGCGTTGCGGCGCGCCCCCCGGCTGCTGGGCGGGCTGGGGGTGGCCGGCGCGCTGGTCGCTGTCGTCACCGCGTACCCGCTGTGGATGCAGTTCTTCGGGCCGCAGCACCGGATGGGGCACCCCGGCGGCCCCGACGTCTACGCCCTGAAGCTCGGCTCCTACGTGCGCTACGCGACCGAGTCGATCGCCGGCAGCCCGACCAGCGCCGGCGGGTGGGGCCCGAACACCACCGAGCAGGTCAGCTTCTTCGGCTGGTCGCTGGTGGTGGTGGCGGTCGCCGCCGCGTGGTGGCTGCGCAAGGAGGTCACCGTCCGGGTGCTGACCCTGGTCGCCGTGGTGTGCGCGCTGCTGTCGATGGGCACCACCTGGACCTGGGGCACCGAGCGGACCACGATCCCGGCGCCGTTCGCGTTGCTGCAGCACCTTCCGGTCTTCGACGCCGTGGTGGTGGCCCGCTTCGGGTTCATCACCACCATGGCCGTGGGTGTCCTGCTGGCGCTGGCCCTGGACCGGGTGGCGAGTCTCGCGCGTGACGGGGACCGGCTGCCGGCCCGGATCGCTGTCGTCGCGGTGGCTGCCGCGCTGGTGCCGATCCTGCCCACCCCGCTGCCGGCCCAGGGCCGTCCCGCGGTGCCGGACTTCGTCACCGCCGGCACCTGGCGTGACCACGTGGCCCCCGGCCGCACCCTGGTGCCGGTGCCGGTGGCGAACATGACCTCGGTCTACTGGGGCTCGGCGGCGCTGGCCGAGTTCGCGGTGCCGCAGGGCTACTTCCTCGCCCCCACGTCCAAGGAGGACCCGACCGGGCGGTGGGGCGTCGAGCCGCAGCCGACGGCGAAGCTGCTCACGCTGGTCGCGGAGGGCAAGCGCGGCACCGACGTGACGCCGGCCGAGGTCGCCCAGGCCCGCGCCGACGCCCGCTACTGGCGGGCGGACGCGGTGGCGCTGCCCAAGCACCGCCGGCAGGAAGACCTGCGCGTGGTGCTCGACGCCCTGTACGGGCCGGGCCGCCAGGTCGACGACGTGTGGCTCTGGGACGTGCGGCCGTTCAGCAACTGAGCGGCGCGCCTCACGGCGACCGGTTCCAGATGATCAGGACGTAGCCGCCGAAGTAGGCGGAGACGATCAGCAGCGGGGTCAGCACGGTGACGGCCCGGGCCCAGCCGGCCCGGGCCAGCGCGACGGCGACCGGCAGCAGGAGCGGGAACGCGGGCAGCAGGAAGCGCGCCTTCGCGTGGTAGTAGCCGGCCGCGCCGAGCGTGGTGAGCAGGATCAGGCCGCTGTAGAGCAGGAGCTGCCAGGGCTGCCGGTCGAGGGCGCTGAGCACGAACAGCGCCAGCGCGATCAGCACCACGAGCGTCACCACGTACATGGTCAGCGCCGTGGGCTGCGCCAGCACGCGCTGCGCCACCCGGACCGTGTCGGCGCCGAAGTCGAAGGTGGTGCCCCAGCCGGCGTCCTGGATGTGGAACCAGCCGTCCGGCCGCCCGGTCTGCCAACCCACCCAGGCCAGGTACCCGACCCAGCCGGCCGGGGCGATCACCAGCGCGGCCCACGGGCGCCAGCCGTCGCGGCGGCGCAGCGCCGCGATCAGCGCCGCGAGGCAGACCACGGCGAGCAACGCGGAGCCGGTCGGCCGGGTCAGTCCGGCGCACAGGCTGAGCACGGCGGCGAGCAGCCACGAGCGGCGCAGCAGGGCGTACAGGGACCAGGCGGCGAACGCGGTGAAGATCCCCTCGCTGTAGCTCATGTTCTGCACGATGCTGTGCGGCAGCACGCCCCAGAGCACGGCGAGCAGGATGCCGACGCGGCGGTCGTACAGCCGCTCGCCGACCGCGAACAGGCCCCAGGCGGCGGCGAGCGCGGCGATGGCGGCGACCGCCAGCGCGGTGGCGCGCGCGCCGAGCGGGGTCAACGGCTCCAGCGCCCCGACCAGGCGGGGATAGAGCGGGAAGAAGGCCATGTCGCTCTGGACCCGGGCGTAGCCGTCGTAGCCGTCGCGGGCGATCCGCAGGTACCACACGCCGTCGGACCCGGTGAGCAGCACGGCCGGCCGGGCCCCGGTGGCGCGGGCCCAGAGCCAGAGCGTGACCAGCCCGACGGCCCGGACGGCGACGTAGCCGACGAGCGCGGGCAGGGCGTTGCGGAAGGCGGTCGCCAGCCGGTGCCCGAAGGAGGCCCGGTGCTGGGAAACCGTCTCCGCGGGCGGCTGGTGGCCGCGCGTCGGTGCGGTCATGCGTGGTCCTGTCCGAGTGATCTTCGCCCCCGGCGTCGGCGTCCGGGGCGTCGGCGACCGGCGGGAGCGCTCGCCCGGAGCCGGGTGCAGGGTAGCAACGGCGACACCGGTTTCCCGGCGCGGCCGGGCACCGGCCTCCCGTGCGGCGCTTGTCGTACACTCGCTCGGGTCGCACGTGCGACAGCGGTTGACACGGAGACGGACGGGCATGGGTTCTGACGGGGCGATCTCTGCGGCGGACCTGAGGGCGGCAGCCGCGGCACGGGGCGCCGTCACGATCGACAACTCGGCCCGGACGGCGGCCGGGCGGTGAGCCGGCCGGACGTAACGGTCGTCGTCGCGGTGTACAACACCATGCCGGACCTCACCACCTGCCTCGAGTCGCTCGTCAACCAGACGATCGGGCACGACCGGCTGCAGATCGTCGCGGTCGACGACGGCTCCACCGACGGCAGCGGCGCGGAGCTGGAGCGGTTCGCGGCGGCGTACCCCTCGGTCCTGACGGTGGTGCACCAGCCCAACTCCGGCGGGCCGGCCGCCCCGAGCAACCGGGCGCTGGACCTGGCCACCGGCCGGTACGTGTTCTTCATCGGGGCCGACGACCACCTGGGCCGCGAGGCGCTGGAGCGGCTGGTGTCGGCGGCCGACCGGTGGGGCTCGGACGTGGTGCTCGGCCGCATGGTCGGCGTGAACAAGCGCTACGTGCACCAGGAGATCTACGACCGGACCCGGTCCGACATCGACCTGTTCGACTCGCCGCTGCCGTTCTCGCTGTCGAACACGAAGCTGTTCCGGCGGGACCTGATCGAGCGTCACCACCTGCGCTTCCCGGAGGACATGGCGGTCGGCAGCGACCAGCCGTTCACGTTGGAGGCGTGCCTGCGGGCGGCCCGCATCTCGGTGCTCGCCGACTACGACTACTACTTCGCGGTCAAGCGCCTCAACTCCACGAACATCACCTACCGCAGCGACCATCTCGCCCGGCTGGAGTGTGTGGAGCGCATCGTCCGGTTCGTGGCCGACATGGTGGAGCCGGGGCAGCGGCGCGACGCGGTGCTGCGGCGCCACTTCGCCTGGGAGATCGCGAAGCTGTTCCGCCCCGACTACCTCAAGCTCGACGCCGAGACCCGGGAGCAGGTCCGGTCGCGGGTCGGCAAGCTGGTCCGGGAGTACCTCACCGACGGCATCCGCGACCGGCTCGACGCGGCCACCCGCGTGCTCGTCGGCACGGCCGCGTACGGCCGGCCGGAGGACCTGGTGGCGATCATCCGGCTGACCGCCGCCGACGGCCTGCCCTCGACGGTGGTCCGCGACCAGCGCTGGTTCGCCGCGTTCCCGGGCTTCGGTGAGGCGGGTGGCCTGAGTGACGAATGGTACGAGTTGGAGCCGGCGGCGAGCCGGTGGCTCGCCGCGCTGACCGCGGTTTCGGTACGCTCGGTGACCGGGCCCGACGGTGACCGGCGGGTGCAGATCCTCGCCCGCAGTCCCCGGCCGGATCTCGCCGACCTGGTCGGCGGGGACATGTCCGTGCGGGTGGGTGAGGCGGAGGCCGCCGTGCGGCTGCTGCCGGCCGACCCGATGGGCACGACTGTGGAGGCCACGTTCCGGCTCCCGGATCTGGCCGCCGACCTCGGTCCGGCGGGAACGACCCGGGCGGTCCGGGTCCGGGTGGCGGACAGCGCCGCCGTCCCGGTGCGGGGGTTCCGGCCGCCGCTGATCCACCGGGTGGTGTACCGCGACGGCACCCGACTGCATCTGGTCACGATCAACAACAACCACAAAGGTCACTTGGCGTTCACCGTCTGGCCGGTGACGCTTCGCCGGGTCGCGGCCCGTCTTCGGCGCCGGCTCCCCCGAGGAGGAAAGTAGTTCATGAACATCTGCGTCGTCGCGCTCGGCAAGATCGGTCTGCCGCTGGCCGTGCAGTTCGCGTCCAAGGGGCACCGGGTGATCGGCGCCGACGTCTCCGAGCGGGTCGTCCAGCTGGTGAACGACGGTGCGGTGCCCTTCCCGGGCGAGGCCGACCTGGACGTCAAGCTGAAGGAGACGGTCGCCGCCGGCCTGCTGTCGGCCACCACCGACACCGCCGCCGCGGTCGCCGAGTCGGAGGCGGTCGTCGTGGTCGTGCCGCTGTTCGTGGACGCCGAGGGCGTGCCGGACTTCGGCTGGATGGACGACGCCACCCGGGCCATCGCCCGTGGGCTGAAGCCGGGCACGCTGGTCAGCTACGAGACCACGCTGCCGGTCGGCACCACCCGCGACCGCTGGGCGCCGATGCTCGCCGAGGGTTCCGGCCTCACCGCCGGCACCGACTTCCACCTCGTGTTCAGCCCCGAGCGGGTGCTCACCGGCCGGGTCTTCGCCGACCTGCGCCGCTACCCGAAGCTGGTCGGCGGCATCGACGAGACGTCGGCCGCGCACGGCGTCCGGTTCTACGAGGCGGTGCTCGACTTCGACGAGCGGCCCGACCTGGACCGCCCCAACGGCGTGTGGGACCTCGGCTCGGCCGAGGCGTCCGAGCTGGCCAAGCTCGCCGAGACGACCTACCGGGACGTGAACATCGGCCTGGCGAACCAGTTCGCCCGCTTCGCCGACACCGTGGGCGTGGACGTCACCAAGGTCATCGAGGCGTGCAACACGCAGCCGTACAGCCACATCCACTCGCCGGGCATCGCGGTCGGCGGCCACTGCATCCCGATCTACCCGCGGATGTACCTGTGGAACGACCCGGCCGCCACCGTGGTGCGCTCGGCCCGCGAGGCCAACGCGGCCATGCCGGAGTACGCGGTCGACCTGCTCGCCGCCGCGTACGGCGACCTGACCGGGGTCGGCGTGCTGGTGCTCGGCGCCGCCTACCGGGGTGGCGTCAAGGAGACCGCCTTCTCCGGCGTCTTCCCGACCGTCGAGGCGCTGCGCCGCCGGGGCGCGGTGCCGTACGTGTCGGACCCGATGTACAGCAACGAGGAGCTGGCCGCGCACGGCCTGCCCGGCTACGACGGCGAGCCGCTCGGCGCCGCGGTGATCCAGGCCGACCACGCGGAGTACCGCACGCTGTCCCCGGCCGACCTGCCCGGCGTGACGGTGCTCGTGGACGGCCGGCGGGTCACCGACCCGGAGCGCTGGACCGGCGTGCGCCGGGTGGTCATCGGAGGCTGACCGCACACGCGCGTACCGGGCCCCGGCCGTGATCACGGCCGGGGCCCGTCGCGTGTCGCCACCAGCCGATCGGCGTCCGCCGTTCACCTGCCGGACACCCCGGCAATACTTGTGTCATGTGACCCGTTTAGGGTCGCAGCGGTCCGAATCGAACCTGGCCGACGTCGGGGCAGACAGGGAGCGTGTCGTTGTTGAGCAGAATTCGCAGCCAGCAGGGTCTCGCCGCGGTGGGCGCGACGCTCCTCGGCTACGCGGTCATGGTCCTCTCCGGAGTACTCGGCCTGGTGGTGCCGTTCGCGGTGGCCGCCGTGGTCGCCTTCGCCGGTGAACTGGCCCTGGCCGGGCGGCACACTCCGACCGCCGAACTGCTCGACAAGGCCGGGCTCGGCGAGACCTTCCGGCGGCTGGTGCGGGACCTGTCGGTGGTCCTGCTGGTGGTCGTCTCGGCCCGCCCCGGCGTGGCCGGCACGATCGCGGTGCTGCTGCTGCCCGCCGCGCTCTGGACCGTTGCGGTAGCCACGAACGCGGTGACGAAGGTGATCGACGGGCGGGTCGACCCCCCGGCGTACACCCGCAACATCGACCTCGGCGCGCTGCGGCGCGTCCCGGTGCCGCCGGCCTGGGCGCGGTGGCTGGCCGGGCTGAACATGCCGCTGCTCAACGTGCTTCTGGTGCCGGCGGCGGTGGTGGCCGCCGCGCGCGACCAGGTCGCCCCGGTGGTGGTCACCGGCCTGGTGACGCTCGCCGCCGGCCTGGTCACCGCCGCGGTGCTGGCGCTGACCGCGCTGCGCGGCCGGGGCAGCCAGCCGGGCGTGCTGCCGGCCGTGCACGACTGGATGGCCCGGGAACGGCCCGAGGTCGCGCTCTACTTCGCCGGCCCGGCCAAGGACGTCTACCAGGCCAACATGTGGCTCGCGCCGGTGGAGGCGACCGGTCGCCGCGCGGTGGTGCTGCTGCGCGCCGCTGACGCGTTCGAGCAGCTCGCCGACACCCGGCTGCCGGTCATCTGCGTGCCGGCCGGCGTCGACTTCATGAACCTCGACCTCAGCTCGCTGCGCGTGGCGCTGTACGCCGCGAACGTCGGCGCCAACATCCACCTGCTGCGGGAACCGGGCGTCAAGCACGTCTTCGTCGGCCACGGCGACAGCGACAAGCAGGCGAGCGTGAATCCGTACAGCAAGGTGTACGACGAGGTCTGGGTGGCCGGGCCGGCCGGGCGGGAGCGGTACGCGCGCGCCGACGTCGGCGTGCTGGACCGCGACATCGTGGAGGTCGGCCGGCCGCAGCTCGCCGGGGTGCACACGTTCGGCTCCGGCGCCGCCGACCACCGCTTCACCGTGCTCTACGCGCCCACCTGGGAGGGCTGGCTCGACGACGACCCGTACCACACCTCGCTGGTGCTGATGGGGGAGCGGATCGTCTCCGGGCTGCTCGCCGCCGGTGACGTGCGGGTGATCTACAAGCCGCACCCGCTGACCGGCAGCCGGTCGGCGAAGGCGCGGGCTGTGCACGAGCGGATCGTGGGCCGGATCAAGGCGGCCGGCGGCGACACCGATCCGTCCTCGCTGGACGGGGCCGCGCACCTGGTGGTCACCGGCCGCACGCCGGGGCTGTTCGACTGCTTCAACGTCACCGACCTGCTGGTCAGCGACGTGTCCAGCGTGGTCTCCGACTTCGTGCAGAGCGAGCGGCCGTACGTGGTGGCGAACCCGGCCGGTCTGTCCGAGGACGAGTTCCGCCGGCAGTTCCCGACCGCGCGCGCGGCGTACCTGCTCTCGGCGGACTGCGGCGAGCTGGCGAAGATCCTCGACGTGACGCGGTCCGGCGACGACCCGATGACCGGGGCGCGACGGGAGCTGAAGGAGTACCTGCTCGGTCCGGCCGGGTCGAACCCGATGGACCGTTTCCGGGACGAGATCGGCCGGCTCTGCGGCTGAGGCGTACCGGGAAAGGGGCGACGACCGGCGCGGTCGTCGCCCCTTTCTCGTCGATTCAGCCCTGGTGCGGCGGGTTGTCGACGTCGCGGGAGACGACCTCGCCCTTGGCGTCGACCCAGCCCTTCGGCCGGGCCGGGTTGCCGGCCACCAGCTGGTACGGCTTGACGTCGCGGGTCACCACCGAACCGGCGGCGATCATCGCGTACTCGCCCACCTCGATGCCGCAGACGAGCGTGGCGTTCGCGCCGATCGAGGCGCCACGCCGGATCAGCGTCGGCGTGATCGTCCAGTCCGGATTCTGTGCGCGCGGGCGGAAGTCGTTGGTGAACACGGCGCAGGGACCCACGAACACCTCGTCCTCGATGGTCACGCCCTGGTAGACCGAGACGTTGTTCTGGATTTTCACCAGGTCGCCCACCGTGACGCCCGCGTCGACGTAGACGTTGCGGCCGATCACGCAGCCGGCGCCGACCTGCGCGCTCGACCGGATGTGCGCCAGGTGCCAGACCTTGGTGCCGTCGCCGACCTTGGCGCCGTCCTCCACGTCGGCCGTCGGGTGGACGAAGACGGAGGCGGACCGGTCGTTGCTGTCAGTCATCTCAACTCGCATCGTGGCAGGGCGCGTCGCGCCGTCGGGCGGGCTCGACGCAGCATAACGAGCGCTCACCCGAGCAGTTCGGCCACCGCGTCGGCGGCGGGCCGGTCGGCCGGCAGCGGATGCGCGGCGACGACAGCGTCCACCGGCAGCGCGGCGTACAGGTGCGGGAACAGCGCGCCGCCGCGGGAGGCCTCCCAGCGCAGCGCGTCGCCGAGCCGGGACTCGTCCACCGCGAGCACGGTCAGGCCGGTGACCCCGGCGAAGAACCTCCGCGCGGTCTCCACCACCTGGTCGGCGGCGGACAGGTGGACGTAGCCGTCCTGCCGGTCCATCGCGGTGCCGGCGAACCGCCCGTCCGCCCGTGCCCGCGCCCACTCGTCGTCGGAGAGAATCTTGTAGATCACGCCAGCAGCCTAGAGCGGCCTCGCGTCCCGGCGGCGCGTCTGCCACCATTCGCAGGGCACACGTCGAGCGGAGGGAGGAACGGGTGCGGATCCTCCTGGTCGAGGACGACCGTCGGGTCGCCGCCGCGCTGTCGTCCGCGCTGACCCGGCGCGGCTACCAGGTGGAACACGCCGCCACAGTCGCCGCGGCGCTCTCCGCCGCCCCCTGCGACCTGGTGCTGCTCGACCTGACGCTGCCCGACGGCGACGGCACCGAGGTGTGCCGCGAGCTGCGCCGCCGCAGCAGCCAGCTCGGCATCATCGCGGTGACCGCCCGTGGCGAGGAACGCGACCGGGTGCTGGGCCTGCGGCTGGGCGCCGACGACTACGTGGTCAAGCCGTTCTCGATGGTGGAGTTGCAGGCGCGCATCGAGGCGGTGCTGCGCCGCGCCGCGCACACCGTCCCGGAGCGTCACCTCATCGAGGCCGGGCCGGTGCGCATCGACGTCGGCGGCCGGACGGTGAGCGTGGACGGCCGGGACGTGTCGCTCACCCGCAAGGAGTTCGACATCCTGCTCTCGCTGGCCCGCCAGCCGGGGGTGGCGGTGCCGCGCGAGCGGATCCTGCTCGACGTGTGGGGCACCACCTGGGCCGACCGGCACACCGTGGAGGTGCACGTCGGGTCGCTGCGCGGCAAGCTCGGCGACGCGACGCTGGTGGAGACCGTGCGCGGGGTCGGTTACCGGCTCCGCGGCGCGTGAGGAGGGGCCCGTGCGGCGCCGACTGGTGATCAGCTACCTGCTGCTGATGGTGCTCGTCCTGATCGCCCTGGAGACGCCGCTGGCGTTCACGCTGGCCTCCCGGGAGACCGACCGGGTACGCGCCGACCGCCTCGCCGACGCCACCCGGTTCGCCTCGCTCGCCGGCCCGGCGCTGCGCGGCGGCAGCCCCGGTCCGCTCGACGGGGAACTGGCCGCCTACGACGCCCTCTACGGCATCGGTGCCGCGGTGGTGGACCGGGAGCGCCGTACCGTGGCCGCCTCGTCGGCCTGGGAGCCGGGCGCGGGCACCGGCGCGGCGCTCGACACCGCGCTGTCCGGGCAGCAGTTCAGCGGCCCCGAGTCGGTCTGGCCGTGGGACGGCGGGCCGGTGGTGACGGCCGTGCCGATCAACGACGGCGGCGAGGTGCTCGGCGCGGTGGTGACCACCAGCCCGGCGGACGGGGTGCGCCGCACCGTCAGCGCGTGGTGGCTGCTGCTGGCCGGCATCGGCCTGCTCGCGGTGCTGGCCTGCGTCTCGACCGCGTTCGGGCTGGCCGGCTGGGTGCTGCGCCCGGTCACCGAGCTGGACGCGGTGACCCACGAGATCGCCGAGGGCCGCCGGACCGCGCGGGTGCGCCCCCGGCTCGGCCCACCCGAGCTGCGCCGGCTCGCGACGAGCTTCAACGACATGGCCGACGCGGTCTCCGACGTGATGGACCGGCAGCGCGCCTTCGTCGCGCACGCCAGCCACCAGCTCCGCAACCCGCTGACCGCGCTGCGGCTGCGGGTCGAGGAACTGGGTCCCAGCCTCAGCGACGCGGACGGGCGGGCCGAGCACCGGCTGGCGCTGGAGGAGACCGACCGGCTGGCCACCGTGCTCGACGCGCTGCTGACCCTGGCCCGCGCCGAGCGGGAGGAGAACCAGCGGGTCACCGTGGACGCCGCCGCCACCGCCGCGTCCCGGGTGTCCGCCTGGCTGCCGCTGGCCCGGCACTGCGACGTCGCGCTGCGCCTGGACGCGGACGGCGAGCCGGTGTACGCCCGCACCGTACCCACCGCGATCGACCAGGCGCTGGACGCCCTGATCGACAACGCGGTGAAGTTCAGCGGGGCCGGGGGAGAGGTGACGGTGACGGTCCGCGCCGCCGAGGGCGGTACGACGCTCACCGTCCGGGACACCGGCCCGGGCATGACGGCCAGCCAGCTCGACCAGGCCACCGAACGGTTCTGGCGGGCGCCGGACGTGCAGAACGTGGACGGCGCGGGCCTCGGACTGACCATCGCGGCGGTGCTCGTGGACGCCTCGGACGGCCGGCTCACCATGCGCCGGGGCGAGCCCCGGGGCCTGGTCGCCGAGTTGTGGTTCCCGGCGCCCGCCGACGATCCGGGTGAGGCCGGCGGGGAGGCCGAGACCGCCGAGCCGGTGGGCCCGCGACACGACGGCGAGCCGGCCACCCGCTGACCGCGCGCGGGCTCAGGGCTTCGCGGCGCGGTACCACTGCGCCGCGCCCGGGTGCAGCGGCAGCGGGGTGGTGACGATCGCCGACCGCTGGCTCATCCGGCCCGCCGCCGGGTGCGCGGCGGCCAGTTCCGCCCGGCGTTCCATCAGCAGGCGGGTCACGTCGCGCACCAGCGCGGCGGGCAGGTCGGCGCGGACGATCAGGTAGTTCGGGTTCGCCACCGTGCTGACCGGTTCCGCCTGGTACATGGAGCGGGGGATGTCCCGGGTCACGTAGACCTGCCCGTACCCGCGGCGCAGCGCCTCGGTCCACTCGCCCAGGTCCACGATCCGCAGCGAGGTCCGCTCCGCCAGGTCGGCGACGCCGCGTACGGGCAGTCCGCCGGAGAAGAAGAACGCGTCGATCCGGTCCTCCCGCAGCGCGGTCATCGAGTCGTCCAGCCCGAGGTGCTCCTGGCGGATCCGGTCGCCGTCGAGCTGGGCCACCTCCAGCAGGCGGGTGGCGGTGATCTCGGTGCCGGACCCGTCGGCGCCCACCGAGACCCGCCGGCCGCGCAGGTCGGCGAGCGTGCGGATCGGGCCGCCGGCGCGGGTGACCAGGTGCAGCAGGTCGTCGTAGACGCGGGCCACGGCGAGCACCGACGGATGCTCGGGTTCACGTGCCGGGAGCACGTCGGCCTGGGTGAAGCCCAGTTCCGCCGCGCCGGACCCGACCAGCCGGACGTTCTGCGCCGAGGCGGCGGTGACCACCACCTCGGCCCGTACCCCGGGCAGCTCCCGGTTGAGCACGGCGGCGAGCGACTGGCCGAAGGCGTGGTAGACGGCGGTCGGGCTGCCGGTGGCGATGCGGATCCGGGTCGGCTCGGCCGGCTCGTCCCGGCATCCGGCCAGGCCGGAGACGAGCAGCAGCACCAGCACGAGCGGGGCGGCGGCGCGCACAGGCCAGTGTCGGCTCACGGGCTGCACTCTGCGCCGTGCACCCGCCGCCGCGCAAGCCCGCCGCCGGGCCGGTCAGCCGGCGGCGGCCAGCTCCGCGCTCTCGGTGATCCGGGTCCGGTGCTCTCCGTTGGGCACGATCACCAGGAAGCAGCCCGCCCCCGGCCGCAACGCCGCCGGCACCTCCAGCAGCGCCGCGCTGCGGACCAGCACCGCGGCCAGGTCACGGTCGGCCAGCCGGATGCCGAGGCAGTGCCGGCGTACGTGCCGGCCGCCGGCGAGCAGCGCCGCCCGCCAGGCCGCCGCCGCCAGCCGGGGCCGCCAGAGCCGCCGCGCCGCCGAGGCGCCCGGGAACGGCCCGCCGAGCAGCTCCCGGCGGCCCTGCCGCCAGCCCGTGGTGAGCAGATTCGCGTACGCCGCCCGGTGCTGCGGCGGCACCGCCAGCCGGTGCAGCTCGTAGCGGCGGCGCAGGCCACCGGTGGTCAGTTCGTGCTGCACCGGCACGTCGAGTCGACCCAGCAGCTGCCGCATCCGGTGTGCCGCGTCCTCGCGGTTGAACTCGGCGATCCCGCCCCGGTGCGGTCCGGGGTCCAGGCGGCGTACGTCGGCGGCCGGCGGCGGCGTGCAGCGCACCATGCAGGCGATCTCGAAGGCGTCGGTCAGGGTCAGCCAGTCCAGCGGCGGGGACGGGCGGGGGCGGTCGAGCAGCGAGGTGGGCTCGGCGAGCATCGGCGCAGCTCCTCGGTCAGAGTCGGGGTACCTCTACCGTTGCCGCCAACGGCCGGGTCGGGAACCGATGCGGCCGAGCCTTGAGCAAAATTTGCGGGAAGCCCGCCGGTCAGAGTTCGGTGACCACCAGGTCGACCTGCCGGGGCCGCCCGGCCGCCCGGGGCGCCTCCTCGACCGTGTACTTCAGCTCCCGCAGCGCCCCCACCAGCGCGTCGGCGGTACGCGGCCGGGCGTCGGCGAGCAGCAGATCCCGTACCAGCCGGCCCTTCGTCGCCTTGTTGAAGTGGCTCACCACCGACCGGGTCGGCGTGCCGTCCACGGTCCGCTCGTGCAGCACCCGCACCGTCACCGTCCGCTCGGCGAGCGCGCCGCGCGGCGTCCAGGTGGCCGCGTACGCGCCGGAGCGCAGGTCCAGCACCGGGCCGCGTCCGGCGGCGGGCTCCAGCACCGGCCCGAGCGCGCCACGCCAGTACGCCGACAGCGCCCCGAGCCCGGGCAGCCGCGCCCCGATCGGGCAGCGGTACGGCGGGATCCGGTCGGCGAGGCGTACCGCGCCCCACAGCCCGGAGCTGATCAGCACCTGGCGGCGGGCCGCCCGCTGCGCGTCGGGGGGCAGAGTGTCCAGGCCCAGCGCCTCGTAGAGCACGCCGGTGTAGAGCCGCCCGGCCGGGGCGGTCGCCGCCTCCCGCAGCCGGGCGTTGCGGCGCAGCTCGCCGCGCTGCCCCTCGGTGAGGCCCAGCGCGGCCCGGGCCGCCGCCTCGTCCGGCCCGGCGCACAGGTCGACGAGCGCGGTCAGCACCGCCTCCCGGGCCGGGTTCAGCTCGGTCAGGGACAGCCGGGACAGGTCCAGCCGGCGGCCGGTGCCGGCCTCGGCCTTCCCCTCCGACGGGGGCAGCAGGATGAGCACCGGCACAGCGTACGGGCCGGGCTCAGCGCCACGGCCGCACGGCACGGTCGGGGTGGTACACGCGACTGCCGCCCACCTCGGCCACCACCGCCGCGTCGGCGCTGGCGCCCAGCAGCCGCCGCAGTGTGCGCTCGGCGGGGGAGCCGACGTCCAGCACGTACCCGGGCCGTTGCGCGCGCGCCACCCGCTGCCAGTACGCCGGATAGCGGTTCTGCCCCGGCGTGAGCGCCCCGTCGAGCACGCCGCACGCGACCGTCTCCCCGGTGTTGAAGATCAGCCGGTTGCAGGTCCAGTAGTCCCCGTACACCTCGTGCAGACCGGCCTCCCGCACCGTGTCGGCCAGGCGGTGGGCCGTGCGCTCCTCGTCCCGTACGCCCGGCACGCCGGGCAGGAACGCCACGGTCCCGGCGACCGTGGCGGCGGTCAGCCCGGCCAGCACCACGGCCGCCGTGGCGCCGCCGAGCCGGGCGGCCGGACCGGCGGTTCTGCGCAGCGCGTGCGCGGCGGCCAGCCAGAGCGGCCACAGCACGGCCGGCAGCGAGATCTGCAGCACCGACAGGTACCGGGAGTTGCCGAGCGGGTCGGTCGCGGCGAGCGGGCTGCGCACGTACGCCAGCAGGGTCAACGCCGCGCCCACTACCAGCGCGAGGATCGCCGCGGCCCGGACCCGCGCGGCGTGGTCGGCGGCCCGGCGGTACGCGACCAGCCCGAGCGCCGCGGCGGCCAGCAGCAGCACCGGGTAGAGCACGCCGAACCACTGCGTCCAGCGCGCGCAGCCGTCCATCGGGCACAGGCCGGACGCCAGCGGCACCCCCTCCAGCAGTCCGCCGCGCAGCCGTTCGGCCAGCGACGGCGCGACGCCCTCCTTGGTGCTGATCTCCCGGAACACCGACAGCGAGTCCTGCCCGGCCGGCGCGACGATGTTGTCCTTCACCACCGGCGCGATCCCGGCGGCGAAGCCCGCCACCAGCAGCACGCCCGGCCAGCCGATCAGCTCCCGGGGCATGGCCAGGACCAGCACCACGCCCGCCACCAGCAGGTACGGCGCGATCAGCCAGTCCGACCAGAGCGCCAGCCCGGCGAGCAGCCCGAACGCGCCGGTGGCCAGCCAGCGGTGCCGGACCCGCTCCTCGCCGAGCGCGACCGCGAGCAGCAGCATCGCCAGCACCGCCGGCTTCACCTCCGGACGGCCGCCGACCACTGTGAGCTGGTCGCGGACCACCCGCTCCGAGCCGAGCGCCAGCAGGCCCACCACGACGACCGCCAGCCAGGGGGAGAACAGGCGGCGGGTCAGCCGGTACGCCAGCCACAGGAACACCGCGAAGAGCGCGAGCAGCGGCAGCCGCAGCACCGGCCAGCTCGGTCCGGCCCAGCCGACCAGCGGCGCGGCCAGGTAGGACTCCAGCACGCCCATGTAGCGCTGGCCGTAGAGGAAGACCGGCCGCTCACCGCGCTCGGCGATGTGCAGCGCGGCCAGCCCGAACGTGGCCTCGTCGCTGTTCGACGCGGGCACCGTGAGCAGCGTCAGCACCAGGCGGTAGCCGACTCCGGCCACACCGAGCAGCAACGCCACCAGCGCCGGCGCGTCCGGACGCGGCCGCACCCGGTCCCGCTTCGTCGTCGACACGACCAACGCCCCCGTCGTCGCCCCGACCGCAGTCTGTCACGGCGGAACGCGGCTCCGAGGGCCGATCGGTGTGGATCACTCGCGTGGCCGGGCCCGGCCGGGTGTGGCAGTGTTGCAGCGTGCCACCCACACCACCGGACCAGCTTGCCGTACCGCGACTGCACCGCGCCGCGCGCTTCGAGGACGCCGTGCACGGCCTGGTCGAGCGCCGGTTGCGGCGCACCGGGTGGCAGCCCAACATCATCGCGTACGCGGGCTACGGCGCCCCGGGCTGGGCGCGGGTGCTTTGCCGGGTACTTCTGGGCCGCCCGGACACCCGGCGGCGGGGCCGCCTGGACAAGGTGCGGGGCTGGCGCAGCTTCGCCACGCTGCCCGCCAAGCACATCCGGGTGACCATCGAGGCCGACGGCGTGCGCCAGGAGGTGACCGCCGACCGCAGCGGGTTCGTCGACACCGTGATCGAGGCCGACTTCACCCCCGGCTGGGGCTGCGTACGCCTCAGCGTCGCCGACGCCGAACCGGTGGAGGCGCTGGTCCGCGTGCTCGACCCGGCCGTCCGGTTCGGCATCCTCTCCGACATCGACGACACCGTCATGGTGACCGCGCTGCCCCGGCCGCTGCTGGCCGCGTGGAACACGTTCGTGCTGGACGAGCACGCCCGCACGGCGGTGCCGGGCATGGCGGTGCTGTACGAGCGGCTGGCCACCGCCCACCCGGGCGCGCCGGTGTTCTACCTGTCCACCGGCGCCTGGAACGTCGCGCCGACGCTCACCCGGTTCCTGTCCCGCCACCTCTACCCGGCCGGGCCGCTGCTGCTCACCGACTGGGGGCCGACCGCCGACCGGTGGTTCCGCAGCGGCCGGGAGCACAAGCGGGCCACGCTGGCCCGGCTGTCCCGGGAGTTCCCCGAGGTGCGGTGGCTGCTGATCGGCGACGACGGGCAGCACGACCCGGAGATCTACCGGGAGTTCGCCGCCGCGCACCCGGACCACGTAGCAGGGGTGGCGATCCGGCAGCTGTCGCCGACCCAGTCGGTGCTGGCCGGCAGCCTGCCCGCCCCCGCCGGACGGCCGTCGTCCGGCCCGGTCGGCCAGAAGTGGCTGAGCGCCCCCGACGGCGCCGGCCTCTGGAAGCTCCTCCGAGAAGCCGACCTGGTCTGACCGCCGGCCCCTCCTCTTCGCGTCGATCATGAGGTTGACCGCCTTGTAGAGATCAACAACTGCCGTCAACCTCATGATCGGCGGCCGACTGTCACGGCGTCACCACGATCTTGCCCGTCGCCGTTCCCTTCTCCAGGTACCGGTGCGCCTCGACGATGTCGTTCAACGTGAACACCCGGTCCACCATCGGTTGCAGCACGCCGGTGCGGACACCAGCGGCCAGGAACGCGGCGACGCGCCGGGCAGTCACCGGGTCGACCATGTCCGCAAAACTCATGTAGCGATAGATGGTCAGTGACGGATTCGCCGGGAACGACGCCGGGCGCGGGTCCAGCCAGCCCACCGTGGCCAGGGTGCCGCCGAGCTTCGCAGCCAGCGACAGCTCGGCCAGGCCCGGGCCCATGACAGCGTCCAGGATGATGTCGGCGCCCACCCCACCGGTGTGCCGCCGGGTGGCCTCCCCGATGTCCTCCCGGTCGGTGGCGATCACCGCGGCGGCTCCGGCGGCCAACAGGCTCTCCACTTTGGCGCTCTGCCGGGTGACCGCGATCGGCACGGCGCCGATCTGGTTGGCGATCTGGATCGCGGCCCGCCCGACACCGCCCGACGCCGCGGTGATCAGGACCTGGTCCCCGGGCCGCATCCCGGCTCTGTCCACCAGCGCGCCGTAGGCGGTGAAGTACGACACCCAGAGCGCCGCCGCAGCGACGGGCTCCAGCCCGGCGGGCCGTGGCACGACCCGGTCGGCCGGCAGCACTGTGTACTCGGCGTACGCGCCCCTCGTCTCGAAGTCGGGTATCGCACCGAGGATGACCGGGTCGCCGACGGCCAGCCCGGTCACCCCGGACCCGAGCGCGTCGATCACACCGGTCCCCTCGACGCCCAGCCGCGCGTGCGGCAACGGCACGGGCCGCGGGGACTGCCCGGCCCGGACCATCTGGTCGAGCGGGTTGACCGCGAAGGCCTCGATCCGTACGCGTACCTCGCCGGCCGCGGGCTCGACGACCGGCTCGTCGACGACGCGCAGAACGTCCGGACCGCCGGTCTCGTCGAACACGACTACTCGTGGCATGAATGGCTCCTTGCGTTCCTGAAGGGCTTCGCCGCAAGACGCTACGGAGCCGATAGGAACCCGCTGGTACCTTTCGACTTTGTGCACGACACCCCGGGCCCGGTCTTCCTCGCCGATTGCCCCACCCGCCTGGCCGTCGAGATCATCACCGAGAAGTGGGCGGTGATCGTGCTGTTCGCACTCAGCCTGCAACCCCGGCGCCCCGGCGAGCTGGCCCAACTCATCGGCGGCATCTCCCACAAGGTTCTCACCCAGACCCTGCGCCGCCTGCAGGCATACGGCCTGGTCGAACGCCACGCCTACGCCGAGGCACCCCCACGCGTCGAGTACAGCCTCACTCCACTCGGGCAGACCCTGGTCGAGCCGATCAAGGTTCTGACCGACTGGGCTCGAGACAACGGCGAAGCGATCATCGACTTCCAGGAACAGAACGAGCGCTGAACCAACCCGCCCAACCGAAGACGCTGTCTCAGTGCCGGCCGCCGTGGCTGTTCTGGCGGTACTCGCACTCAGGCAGTTGCGGGTAGGAGCCAGAGAACGCCCAGCGGCGGGACCCGCAGGGAGACCGACGCGGGCAGGCCGTGCCAGGGGATGTTCTCCGCGTGCACCTCGCCCAGGTTGCCCACGCCGGAACCGCCGTAGTGGTGGGCGTCGGTGTTCAGCGCCTCGGCCCACGTACCTGCTGCCGGCAGGCCGATCCGGTAGTCGTCCAGCGGCAGCGCGGAGAAGTTCGCCACGCACACCAGCGTCTGCCCGTCCGGCGCGATCCGGATGAACGACACCGCGTTGTTGGCGACGTCGTCACCGGCGATCCAGCGGAAACCGGCCGGGTCGGTGTCCTGCGCCCAGAGCGCCGGGCTGGCCCGGTAGACCCGGTTCAGGTCGGCGACGAGCCGCTGCACGCCCGCCCGGGCCGGGTCGTGGGTGAGGTACCAGTCGAGGCCGCGTTCCTCGCTCCACTCCCTGTCGTCGGCCAGCTCGCAGCCCATGAAGAGCAACTGCTTGCCCGGGTGCGCCCACATGTATGCCAGCAGCGCCCGTAGGGTGGCCAGCCGCTGCCAGGTGTCGCCCGGCATCTTGCCCGCGAGCGAGCCCTTGCCGTGCACCACCTCGTCATGGCTGATCGGCAGCACGTAGTTCTCGCTCCACGCGTACGCCAGCGAGAACGTGAGCTGATGGTGGTGGTGCTGCCGGTAGATCGGGTCCTTCGAGGTGTAGAGCAGGGTGTCGTGCATCCAGCCCATGTTCCACTTGAACCCGAACCCGAGCCCGCCCTCGGAGGTGGGCTTCGTGACGCCGGGCCAGGCGGTGGACTCCTCGGCGATCATCAGCACGCCCGGGTGGTGCCGGTAGACGGTGGCGTTGACCTCCTGGAGGAACGCGATCGCCTCCAGGTTCTCCCGGCCGCCGTGCACGTTCGGCGCCCACTGCCCGTCGGAGCGGGAGTAGTCCAGGTAGAGCATCGAGGCCACCGCGTCCACCCGCAGCCCGTCGATGTGGAACTCGTCGAGCCAGTACAGCGCGTTGGCGACCAGGAAGTTGCGGACCTCGTTGCGGCCGAAGTCGAAGACGTACGTGCCCCAGTCGGGGTGCTCGCCGCGACGCGGGTCGGGGTGCTCGTACAGCGGGGTGCCGTCGAAGCGCGCGAGCGCCCACTCGTCCTTGGGGAAGTGTGCCGGCACCCAGTCCAGGAGCACGCCGATGCCGGCGGCGTGCAGCCGGTCCACCAGATACCGGAAGTCGTCCGGGTCGCCGAACCGGGCGGTGGGCGCGTAGTAGCCGGTGACCTGGTAGCCCCACGAGCCGCCGAACGGGTGCTCCATCACCGGCAGGAACTCCACGTGGGTGAAGCCCATCTCCAGCACGTACGCGGTGAGCTGCTCGGCCAGCTCCCGGTAGCCGAGGCCCGGCCGCCACGAGCCCAGGTGCACCTCGTACACGCTCATCGGCTCCTGGTGCGGCGCCTGCCGCGACCGGCGCGCGAGCCAGTCCGCGTCGCCCCACTCGTACCGTGACTCGTGCACCACCGACGCGGTGGCCGGCGGCACCTCGGTGCGCGCGGCCATCGGGTCGGCCTTGTCCCGCCACCTGCCGTCGGCGCCCAGGATGCGGTACTTGTAGCGGGTGCCCACCGGCAGGCCGGGCACGAAGATCTCCCACACGCCGCTGGACCCGAGCGACCGCATCGGCCAGCCGTCGTCCGGCGCCCAGCCGGTGACGTCGCCGATCAGCCGCACCGCGCGGGCGTTCGGCGCCCAGACGGTGAACGCGACGCCCTCGTCGAAGACCCGGGCTCCGAGCGCCGCCCAGAGCCGCTCGTGCCGGCCCTCGCCGATCAGGTGCAGGTCGAGGTCGCCGAGCGTGGGCGGATAACGGTACGGGTCGTCGTGCGTCGTGCCGTCCACCTCGACCCGGTAGTCGAGCACCTCGCCGGGGAGCACCGCCTCGAAGACACCGGCGTCGTGCACCCGCTTCATCGGGTGCGCCTCGCCGTCGACGAGCAGCGTCACCTCGCCGGCGCCCCGGCGCAGCGTCCGGATCGTGGTGCTCCCGCCGGCCGGGTGCGCGCCGAGCACGGCGTGCGGGTCGTGTACCTCGCCGGTGATCAGCTGGTCCATCGGGCGTCGTCCTTGTCGGCCGGTGCGGTCGGGGCGGTGCCGCCGGAGAGGTCGGCGGGTACGTCTTCGACTGTGAGGTCTGGTGCGGCCGGCTGCTCCGGTTCGGCGGGGGCCGGTGCGGCCGGGCGGCGCACGGTGAGCACGTGCGCCGGTTGCAGGTACGGGTCGAGGCGTACCGCGTTGCGCTGCCCCCAGTCGTACTCGGCGCCGGTCAGCTCGTCGCGCACGGTGAACCGCTCGTGCCAGTCCAGCCCGAGCGCCGGCATGTCGAGCGTGGTGTTGCCCCACTGCACCTCGCGGGAGTCGAACGAGCAGACCACGATCACCGTGTTGCCGGTCTGGAGGTCGTGCTTCGACCAGCACAGCAGCGCCGGGTTGTCGATGTCGTGGAACCGCAGGTTGCGCAGCCGGTGCAGGGCGGGGTTGTCCCGGCGTACCCGGTTCAGCGTGGTGATGAACGGCGCCAGCGACCGGCCCTGCGCCAGCGCGGCGTCCCAGTCCCGGGGCCGCAGCTCGTACTTCTCGTTGTCCAGGTACTCCTCGGCGCCCGGCCGGGCCACGTGCTCGAACAGCTCGAACCCGGCGTACATGCCCCAGGAGGGGGACAGCAGCGCGGCCAGCACCGCCCGGATCTTGAACATCGGCGGGCCGCCGTGCTGCAACGACGAGTGCAGGATGTCCGGCGTGTTCGGCCAGAAGTTCGGCCGCATCCAGTCGACCGAGGCGACCAGCTCCTCGCAGTACTCCCGCATCTCGGCCGCCGTCGTGCGCCAGGTGAAATAGGTGTACGACTGGGTGAAGCCGATCTTGCCGAGCCCGTGCATGATCGCCGGCCGGGTGAACGCCTCGGCCAGGAACAGCACGTCCGGGTCGACCTTCTTGACCTCGGCGATCAGCCAGTGCCAGAAGTCGAACGGCTTGGTGTGCGGGTTGTCCACCCGGAAGATCCGGATGCCCTCGCCGACCCAGTGCAGCACCACCCGCAGCACCTCGGCCCGGATGCCCTCGGGGTCGTTGTCGAAGTTCAGCGGATAGATGTCCTGGTATTTCTTCGGCGGGTTCTCCGCGTACGCGATGCTGCCGTCGGCGCGGGTGGTGAACCACTCCGGGTGCTCGGTGACCCACGGGTGGTCCGGTGCGCACTGCAACGCCAGGTCCATCGCCACCTCCAGGCCCTGCTCGGCGGCGGCAGCGACGAAGTCGCGGAAGTCTTCAGGCGTACCCAGGTCGGGGTGGATGGCGTCGTGGCCGCCCTCGGCCGCGCCGATCGCCCACGGCGAGCCCACGTCGTCCGGCCCGGCGGTGAGCGCGTTGTTGCGGCCCTTGCGGTTGACCCGGCCGATCGGGTGGATCGGCGGCAGGTAGAGCACGTCGAAACCCATCGCCGCGACACCCGGCAGCCGCTCCATGGCGGTGGCGAACGTGCCGGAACGGGCGGGCGCGTCGACGGTGGCCGGGACCGCGCCCTCGGAGCGGGGGAAGAACTCGTACCAGGCGGAGAAGAGCGCCCGGGGCCGGTCCACCCACAGGGTGCGCTCCTCGCCGGTGGTGACCAGCTCACGGACCGGGTGCTCCCAGAGCAGGTCGGCCAGGTCCAGCGCCGCGCTCACCCGCCGCGGCAGGTCCCGCTCGTCGTCGGCCAGGGCCCGCGCGGCTTCGCGTACGCGATCCCGGTCGGCCTTCGGCACCAGCTCCAGCGCGGCGGTCAGCACGCGTACGCCCTCGGCCAGGTCGTTCGCCAGCTCGGCCGCGCCCTGGCCGGCGGCGAGCTTCTTGGTGACCGCGTTCTGCCAGGTTAAGTACGGATCCTGGAACGCCTCCACGGCGAAGCGCCACAGGCCCACCGCGTCCGGGCGGATGGTGGCGTGCCAGCGGTCCTGGCCGGGTTCGCCCGGGCGCATCCGGGTGAACGGGCGGGCCGCGCCGTCCGGGCCGAGCCAGACCACGTTGCACCCGAGCGCGTCGTGGCCCTCGCGGTAGGCCCGCGCCGACACCGGCACGACCTCGCCGACCACCGCCTTGGCCGGGTAGCGACCGCAGGAGACGACGGGGGAGACGTCTTCGATCGGGAACCGTCCAGTCACCCGCTCAACCTACTGCGCGAGATCCTCTCGCGCTCGGCGACTTCACCTGAGCCCTCAACCCGCTCACGAGGGCGTCGAGTTCGTGCCGGTGAGGCACCCGTGCCGTTCCACCGAACGAGCGTGGGCTGCGGTGAGTGGAACGCTATGGGTGTCAAAAGGGCGCTGAGGCACCCATGGCGTTCCACCGAACGGGTGGCGGACTTCCGGCGGCCGGCCCCGTGCCACGAACGGCCTCTTTCCGCGCCTCGGGCACAGGGTCGGCGGGCTGCGGGCGCTCTGGCCCGCCGACGGTGACGTTCAGGTCGACCGCTGGGCGACGAAGACGAACTCCCGGCCGGCGCGGTCGGGCGCGTCCCGCACGTCGAGCACCCGGTAGCCGGCGGCCGCCAGGCTCGCCTCGACCTCGTCCCGGTCGCGGAACCGCAGCGTCGAGTCCGACGTGACGACGGCGCCGTCGGCCGGGAACCGGTACGTGAACCGGAAGGACACGAACGGCAGGTCCACAGCGGTGACCTCGAGACGTCGTTCCACCGGCCCGACGCCCGGCACGTCCCGGGTCACCGGCGCGGTGTCCGCCGCCCACTCCTCCCACGCGCGGCGCTCGGGACGCCGCGTCTCGAACACGAGATGCCCGCCGGGCCGCAGCGCCGCGTGGACGCCCCGCAGGGTGCGCGCCCAGTCGTCGTCGGCGCAGAACACCTGCGCCACGTTGCCGGTCATCACGGCCAGGTCGGCGCGCAGCGGTGGCAGCGTCGTGGCGTCGCCGTGCACCCAGCGGACGCGGCCTTCGCGGTCCTTCGACCGGGCGACGGCGAGGGACGCCCTGGCCGGGTCGACCCCCACGACGGTACGGCCGTGCCGGGCGAGCAGCAGGACCAGGTTCCCGGTGCCGCAGCCGAGGTCGAGCACCACGCGCGCGTCCAGCTCGTCGGCGATCGCGAGGTACGCGTCCAGGTCGTCCCGGTCGCCGTCGAACGCGTCGTAGACCGGCGCGAGCCGAGGATGGGCGAAGATCGCATCCGGCATCCGGGGACTGTATCCGCCGCCGACCGCGAGGGGCGGGCTGTTGAGAAGGGGCCCTTCCTCTACCGGAGGCGTTAAGAAGGTGCCCTTCCTTACCCGCCCACCGAGCGGTAGACCTCGAGCGTCTGGCGGGCGATCGCGTCCCAGGAGAAGTGCTCCACGGCCCGCCGCCGCCCCGCCGCGCCGAACGCGGCGATCCGCTCCGGGTCGGCCAGCAGCTCGTTCATGCGCGCGGCCAGGTCGGCCACGAAACGCTCCGGGTCCAGCGGCGTGCCGGAGCCGTCACCGGCCTGCTCGATCGGCACCAGCAGCCCGGTCTCGCCGTCTGCCACCACCTCCGGGATGCCGCCCGTGGCGGTCGCCACCACCGCCGTCTCGCAGGCCATCGCCTCCAGGTTGACGATGCCCATCGGCTCGTACACGGACGGGCAGACGAAGATCGTGGCGTGGGTGAGCACCTGGATCACCTCGTGCTTGGGCAGCATCGCCGCCACCCAGACGACCCCCGACCGCTTCGCGCGCAGCTCGGCGGCCAGCTCCTCGACCTCCGCGCCGATCTCCGGCGTGTCAGGTGCGCCGGCCAGCAGCACCAGCTGGACGTCGGCGGGCAGCTCGCGGGCGGCGCGCAGCAGGTACGGCAGGCCCTTCTGCTTGGTGATCCGCCCGACGTAGACCACGCTGGGCCGGGACGGGTCGATGCCGAGCCGGTCGAGCACGTCGGTGTTCCGGTCCGGGGCGTACTGCGCGGTGTCGATGCCGTTGTAGACCACGCGGACCCGGTCCGGGTTAACCGCCGGGTACGCGGTGAGCACGTCGCGGCGCATGCCCGCGCTCACCGCGATGATCGCGTCGGCGGCCTCGAACGCGGTCCGCTCGCACCAGGAGGAGAGCGCGTACCCGCCGCCGAGCTGCTCGGCCTTCCACGGGCGCAGCGGCTCCAGACTGTGCGCGGTGACCACGTGCGGCACCCCGTGCAGCAGCTTCGCGGTGTGCCCGGCCAGGTTCGCGTACCAGGTGTGGCTGTGCACCACGTCGGTGCCGGCCGTGCCGGCGGCCATCTCCAGGTCGACGCCCATGACCCGCAGCGCGGCGTTCGCGCCGGCCAACGCGGCCGGCTCCGCGTACGCGGTGACGCCGGGCTCGTCGCGCGGCGCGCCGAAGCAGTGCACCCGCACGTCGGCGAGCCGGCGCAGCTCGCGGGCGAGGTATTCCACGTGCACGCCGGCGCCGCCGTACACCTCCGGCGGGTACTCGCGGGTGAGCAGGTCGACGCGCATCGGTGCCATGCCCGCACCCTAGTGCAGAGCGGCGTGTCGCACGCGGTGCGCAAGTGTGGGCGTCCGAGTGGTGAAGTCGGTTCCGGGTCGTTAGCGTCTGAGCATGGCTGCCAAGGTGCTCGCGATCGTCCTGGCCGGCGGGGAGGGCAAGCGCCTGATGCCCCTGACGACCGACCGGGCGAAGCCCGCCGTCCCCTTCGGCGGGATGTACCGCATGGTCGACTTCGTCCTGTCCAACCTGGCGAACGCCGGCTTCCTCAAGATCGTCGTGCTGACCCAGTACAAGTCGCACTCGCTGGACCGGCACATCACCAAGACCTGGCGGATGTCGACGCTGCTCGGCAACTACGTCACGCCGGTGCCGGCGCAGCAGCGCCGCGGCCCGTGGTGGTTCGCCGGCTCGGCCGACGCGATCTACCAGAGCTTCAACCTGATCAACGACGAGCAGCCCGACTACGTGATCGTCTTCGGCGCCGACCACATCTACCGGATGGACCCCCGGCAGATGGTCGACGACCACATCGCCTCCGGCGCCGGGGTGACGGTCGCCGGCATCCGGCAGCCGCTGTCGATGGCCGACCAGTTCGGCGTGATCGAGGTCGGCGAGGACGGCAAGCGCATCCGCGCGTTCCGGGAGAAGCCCACCGACGCGGTGGGGCTGCCCGACGCGCCGGACCAGATCTACGCTTCGATGGGCAACTACGTGTTCACCACGAAGGCGCTGTGCGAGGCGGTCGAGCGCGACGCGGCGGACAAGACCAGCAAGCACGACATGGGCGGCAGCATCATCCCGATGCTGGTCGAGCGCGGCGAGGCGAACGTCTACGACTTCAAGGACAACGAGGTGCCGGGCAGCACCGACCGGGACCGCGGCTACTGGCGGGACGTGGGGACGCTCGACTCGTTCTACGACGCGCACATGGACCTGATCAACGTGCACCCGGTGTTCAACCTCTACAACTTCGAGTGGCCGATCTACACCGAGCAGCCGCCGTACCCGCCGGCCAAGTTCGTGCACGCCTGGGGCGAGCGGGTGGGCCGCGCGGTCAGCTCGATGGTGTCACCCGGTTCGGTGATCTCCGGCTCGCTGGTGGAGAACTCGATCGTGTCGCCGAAGGTGAAGGTGCACTCCTGGGCGCACGTCGACGGCGCCGTGCTGATGGAGGGTGTCCAGATCGGCCGGCACGCGGTCGTCCGGCGCGCGATCCTGGACAAGAACGTCCACGTTCCCGAGGGCGCCGAGATCGGCGTCGACCTGGAGAAGGACCGCCAGCGCTACACCGTGTCCGACAACGGCATCGTCGTGATCGGCAAGGGCCAGCGCGTCGAGCCCTGAGCAGCACCACCGCAACCCGAGGAGGATCCCGCAGTGGCCCACCCCCGCGCCGGCCAGCCCGCGCAGCCCGACGATCTGGTCGACGTGCCCCGGCTGGTCACCGCCTACTACGCCGAGCACCCGGACCCGAACGACCCGGCGCAGCAGGTCTCCTTCGGCACCTCCGGCCACCGCGGGTCGAGCCTGCGCCACGCGTTCAACTCCGACCACATCCTCGCCGTCACCCAGGCGCTCTGCGACTACCGGCGCGAGCAGGGCCTCGACGGGCCGCTGTTCCTCGGCCGCGACACCCACGCGCTGTCCGCGCCGGCCGAGGCCGACGCGCTGGAGGTGCTCGCCGCCAACGAGGTCACGGTGCTGCGCGACAGCCGCGACGGCTACACCCCGACGCCCGCCGTCTCGCACGCCATCCTCACCCACAACCGGGGCCGGACCAGCGGCCTCGCCGACGGCATCGTGATCACCCCGTCGCACAACCCGCCGTCCGACGGCGGGTTCAAGTACAACCCCACCCACGGCGGGCCCGCCGACACCGACGCCACCAAGTGGATCCAGGACCGCGCGAACGCGATCCTCGCCGCCGGGCTCAAGGAGGTGAGACGCATCCCGTACGCGCGGGCGCGCGCCGCCGACACCACCGGGGAGTACGACTTCCTCGCCCGGTACGTCGACGACCTGCCCGCCGCGCTGGACATCGACGCGATCCGCGACGCCGGAGTGCGTATCGGCGCGGACCCGATGGGCGGGGCGAGCGTGGCGTACTGGGGGGAGATCGCCGACCGGCACCGCCTCGACCTGACGGTGATCAACCCGCTGGTGGACCCGACGTGGCGGTTCATGACGCTCGACGGCGACGGCAAGATCCGGATGGACTGCTCGTCGCCGAACGCGATGGCCTCGCTGATCGCCGCCCGGGACGACTACGCGGTCTCCACCGGCAACGACGCCGACGCCGACCGGCACGGCATCGTCACGCCCGACGGCGGGCTGATGAACCCCAACCACTACCTGGCCGTGGCGATCGGCCACCTGTTCCGTACCCGGGAGCAGTGGGGCCCGGCCGCGGCGGTGGGCAAGACGCTCGTCTCCTCCTCGATGATCGACCGGGTCGCGGCCGACCTCGGCCGCCCGCTGCTGGAGGTCCCGGTCGGTTTCAAGTGGTTCGTGCCGGGCCTGCTCGACGGCGCCGTCGGCTTCGGCGGCGAGGAGAGCGCCGGCGCGTCGTTCCTGCGCCGCGACGGCGGCACCTGGACCACCGACAAGGACGGCATCCTGCTCTGCCTGCTCGCCGCCGAGATCATCGCCACCACCGGGCGTACGCCCAGCGAGCACTGGGCCGAGCTGGCCGACCGCTTCGGCGCGCCCGCGTACGCCCGCATCGACGCCCCGGCCGGGCGGGAGGAGAAGGCGGTCCTGGCGAAGCTCTCGCCGGAGCAGGTCACCGCCACCGAGCTGGCCGGCGAGCCCATCACCGCGATCCTCACCACCGCGCCCGGCAACGGCGCCGCGATCGGTGGCCTCAAGGTGACCACGGAGTCGGGCTGGTTCGCCGCCCGCCCGTCCGGCACGGAGGACGTCTACAAGATCTACGCCGAGTCGTTCCAGGGCCCGGAGCACCTGGCCCGGATCCAGGAGGAGGCCAAGGCGCTCGTCGACGGGGTGCTCGGGGCGCCCTGACGGTCACCGGGGCGGGGGCAGCTCCCGGCGGTTGAGCTGCTCCCGCAACCCGTCCGGCAGCAGCTCGCGCAGTTGGTCGGGCAGCAGCGGCAGGTCCAGCAGGCTCAGCTTGAGCTGGTTGCGCTCCTGGTAGCGGCGCGGGTCGAGGCGGACCACCCGGCCGGCGTCGCGGACGTACCGGATGTGCACCGAGCCTTCCGTCGCCGCCTGCCGGATCAGCAGGCCGTCCATCTCGACCGCCACGGGCGCCGAGTCCGCGCGCAGCTCCAGGTGCACCGTCTCGTGCCCGGAGAGCAGCACCGAGCGGGAGATCCCGGCCATCGGCGCCGACGGCGTCACCACCATCGCCTCCGTCGCCGGTGAGATCAACGGGCCGCCGGCGGCGTAGCTGTACGCGGTCGAGCCGGTCGGCGTGCTCACCACCAGCGCGTCGCAGCGGTAGTAGCCGTACCGCTGGCCGTCCACCGCCAGGGTGGCCGTGACGAAGCCGGCGCCGGGCTGCCGGACCAGGGCGATGTCGTTGAACGCCACCACGTCGTCACCGCAGACATCGCAGGCCAGGCAGGCGTGCGACTCGACTGTGAAGTCGTGCTCCACCAGCCGCTCCAGCGCCCGGGGCAGGTCCGGCGGCTCCACCTCGACCAGGAAACCGACCCGGCCCAGGTGGACGCCGAGCACCGGCTTCGGGTCGCGTACGGCCATCCGCAGCGCGCCCAGCATGGTGCCGTCGCCGCCGATGCTGATCAGCGCGCCGCAGCGGTCGGCCAGCTCGTCCGCGGCGACCGCCTCCACCGCGGCCGGCACGCGCGCACGGTCCTCGGCGCGTACGGCGAGGGTGATCCGGTGCCGGGCCGCCCAGTCCACGATGATCCGCACCACCTCGGAGACGTCCCGGGTGGGGTGCAGCACCAGCCCCAGCACATCTCCCGCCACCGGTACAGCTCATCACAGCGGCGCGCGGCGGCGGGCCCACCCGCGGGCGCGAAGCCGGGGAAACGCCCCCGAACAGGTGATTTCCGTACCCCCGGGTGGGTTCGGTTCGTTGGACGCGAGGTAGGGCGGGGGAACGAGTGGAGAGTCGATGCATGTCGTGATCATGGCGGGCGGCGCGGGAGTACGGCTGCGTCCCTACACCTCCACCCTGCCCAAGCCGCTCGTGCCCATCGGCGAGAGCTACGCGATCCTCGAGATCGTCCTGCGGCAGCTCGCCGATCGCGGCTTCACCCACGTCACCCTGGCGATCAACCACCTGGGCGCGTTGATCCGGGCCTTCGTCGGTGACGGCTCCCGGTTCGGCCTGGCCGTCGACTACGTCGAGGAGGACCGGCCGCTGTCGACCATCGGCCCGCTCTTCGGCATCCGGCACCGCCTGCCCGAGCACTTCCTGGTGATGAACGGCGACGTGCTCACCGACCTCGACTACGCCGACCTCCTGGCCACCCACGCCCGCTCGGGCGCGCCGCTGACGGTGGCCACCTACCGGCGTACCGTCAAGATCGACTTCGGGGTTCTTGAACTGGCCGGCGACAAGATCACATCTTTCTCCGAGAAGCCGGTCCTGCACTACCGGGTGAGCATGGGCGTCTACGGACTCTCCCGCAGCACCATCGCCCGCTACCCGGTCGGGCAGCCGTTCGGGTTCGACCAGCTGGTGCTCGACCTGCTGGGGCGGGGCGAACCACCGGCCGGCTACGAGTTCGACGGCTACTGGCTGGACATCGGCCGCCCCGAGGACTACGACGAGGCCAACCGGTGCTTCGCCGAGGTCCGGGACCTGCTCCTGCCCGCCGGCACCCCGGCCGGGGCATGATGCGCGTACTCCTCTTCGGCGCCTCCGGCTTCATCGGCGCGCACGTACGACGGGAGCTGGCCGCCACGGCGGACCTCACGTGCCCGTCGCGCG
Organism: Micromonospora sp. CMU55-4; assembly: GCF_011602315.1. NCBI lineage: Bacteria > Bacillati > Actinomycetota > Actinomycetes > Micromonosporales > Micromonosporaceae > Micromonospora > Micromonospora sp. CMU55-4. The sequence continues at coordinate 272,058 of NZ_JAAOLH010000005.1, read as the reverse complement.
ACGAGTGCGACCTGGTCACCGCGGCGCCGGAGACGCTGCGTGCGCTGCTCGACACGGTCCGGCCGGATGCGGTGGTCAACTGTGCCGGCGCGGTGAGCGGCACCGCCGAGGACCTCGTCCGGGCCAACACGCTGGTGACCGCCAAGCTGGTCGACGCCGTCGCCGTCGCCGCGCCCCGCGCCCGCCTGGTCCGCCTCGGCTCCGCCGCCGAGTACGGTCCCGTTCCGTTCGGCGCCGCGGCCGCCGAGGACCTGCCAGCGGCGCCGGTCAGTGCCTACGGCGTGAGTCAGGCCGCGGCGACCCGCCTCACGGAGCTGTCGGCCGCAGCCGGCCGGGTGGACGCGGTAGTGCTCCGGGTGTTCAACCCCGTCGGTCCCGGCATGCCCCGCACGACGCTGCTCGGCCGGGTGGCGGCGCTGCTGTCGCGCCTCGCGCCCGGCGAGGACCTGCGCACCGGCCCGCTGGACGCGTACCGGGACTTCGTGGACGTGCGGGACGTGGCCGCCGCGGTCGGGCGGGCGGTGACCGTCACGGCGCCGCGAGCCCGTGTCCTCAACGTGGCGAGCGGCCGGGCGGTGCCGGTGCGCGACGCCGTCCACCTGCTGGTCTCGGCGGCCGGCCGGCCGGTCCGCGTCCGGGAGGACCATGCGCCGTCCCCCCGCTCCGCCGACGTGGGCTGGATGCGCGCCGACGTCGGCCGGGCCGCCTCGGTCCTGGGGTGGACGCCCGAACACGACCTGTACGACTCGGTCGGCGCGCTGTGGAGCCAGGCGGCTCCGGCGGCTGCGCCGGCTCGTTGAGCCGACCCGGTACCGGTACGGCCGGACCGGTGAAGAGGAGGAGCGAATCATGACCGCACAGTCGTCCGACGGGCCGGTGGTGGTGACCGGAGCCGGTGGCTTCATCGGCTCCCACCTGGTGGAGGCCCTCGTCGCCGCGGGCCACCCGGTACGCGCCCTCGTGCGCTACAACGGCGCCGGATCGCACGGCTGGCTGGACACCTTCGGCCCGGACCAGTTGGCCGGCGTCGAGGTCGTCGCGGGGGACATCCGCGACCGGGGGATGGTGCAGCGGCTTGTCGACGGCGCCTCCACCGTCTATCACCTGGCCGCGCTGGGTGGCATCCCGTACTCGTATCTCGCGCCGCAGTCCTACGTGGACACCAACATCACCGGCACGCTCAACGTGCTGGAGAGCGCGCGGACGGCCGGCGTCGGCCGGGTCGTGGTCACCTCCACGAGCGAGGTGTACGGGACGGCCACCACGGTCCCGATGACCGAGCAGCACCGGTTGCGCGGGCAGTCGCCGTACTCCGCCTCCAAGATCGGCGCGGACAAGCTGGCCGAGAGCTACCACCTCAGTTTCGGCCTGCCGGTGGTCACGCTGCGGCCGTTCAACACGTACGGCCCCCGGCAGTCCACCCGGGCGGTCATCCCCACCATCATCAGCCAGCTGGCGAAGGAGGACGGGGTGATCCGGCTGGGCGCGCTGCGTACCACCCGGGACCTCCTCTACGTGACGGACACCGTGGCCGCGTTCCAGGCCGTCGGCACGGCACCCGACGACGCTGTGGTGGGCGGCGTGTTCCAGGCCGCGACGGGCCGGGAGACCTCGGTCGGCGACCTGGTCCGCAAGATCGCCGCGATGTTCGGCGCCCAGCCGGAGGTGGTGGTCACCGAGTCCCGGCTCCGCCCGGCGGAGTCCGAGGTGGAACGCCTACTCGGCGACGCCGGCCTGCTCCGGTCGCGGACCGGGTGGCAGCCCGTCACGAGCATCGACGAGGGGCTGAAGGCGACAGTCGAGTGGTTCCTCGATCCGGCCAATCTCGCGCGTTACCGCTCCGACCGGGCGGTGTGACGGGTTCCAAGCTCGGTGCCGCAGGAGGCTCGAACGTGATGGTGATGCAGGACAGCCGCCGGTCGTCGGCGATCGGCACGGTCCGCGGCCCCGGTGGGCCCGCCGGACCGGAGACACCGGTACGGCGCACGGGTGGTGTCGTCTCGACGGTGCTGCGCGCCACCGCCGTGGTGCTGGTGCTCAACTTCGACCAGTTCCCGCGCATGGTCGGCCGCGGGTTCCTGATCGCCGCGGTGGTGCTCGCGGTCCCGTTGCTCCTGCACGAGCTGCTCCGTCCGGCCTCGCGGTCCCGGACAGTGATCTTCTGGACCCTCGTGGTCTTCGGCGTCCTCGCCTTGCCGGGAATCCTGCACCGGCCGGAGACGGACTACGGCCGGCAGAAGTTCCTGCTGCTCATGACGCTGACCGTGTTCGCCACGGCGGCGGTGGCGGTGCTGCGCGGGCGGCGTGACGTCGAGATGTTCGCCGCCGTCTTCGTCCTGTCGGGGGTGGTGCTCGCGATCGCCACGCTCAACGGTGATCCGCAGGACGGCCGGGCCGACGGCTTCGGCTCCAACCCGATCTGGCTGGCCCGGGCAATCGGCGGTGCGCTCGTCGCTCTCACCTGGCTCTATCTGCGCAAACGGGTGGCGGCGTGGTGGGCGGCGGGCCTGGCGGTGCTGCTCGGCCTCGGTCTTCTGGCGACCGGCTCCCGGGGACCGCTGCTGGCCACTGTGGTGGCCCTCTTCGTCCTGGTGCTGGCCGGGTTCCGCCTGAAGATCCGGCGGGGCCGGCGTGAGTGGGTAGGTCTGGGCCTGATGGGCGGCCTGGTGCTCGCCGTCATCGCCCTGCCGTCGCTGCTGCCGCCCCGGGTGTACGCGCTCCTGGTCGATCCGAGCGAGGAGATGTTCGGCACCGCCCGAGCGGAGATGCGGGAGGTCAGCGTGCCGATGATCGCCGAGAATCCGGGCGGCGTCGGCTACGGCAACTGGGGCGACTACTCCGGCATGCTCGTGCACAACTATCCGCACAACCTGTGGCTGGAACTGCCGGCCGAGGCGGGCTGGCTGGTGGGCGGGGCCTTCATCCTGGCCACCGTGGTCGTCGCGGCGGGGCTCTGGCGCGCGACCAGGCGTGATCCGGTGGCTGGGTTCGTCCTGGCCGTGCTGGCCTTCAACGTGGTGGCGGTGTCGACGTCCGGGGACGTGAACGCCGGTCGTCCGCTCTTCGCCGCGTTGGCCCTCGGCGTGCTCGTGCTGGCCGGGGCGACACTGCCCGCCGGGATACGGGCTCGCGCCGGGCGGACGCGGCCGGTCGACCGCCCGGGGGTCGCTGGGTGAGGTGGCGGGCGCGGCTCGCCATGTCGAGCGGGCGGCGCGGAGTGCTCGGCATCGCCGCCGGGTCGGCCGGCGGTCAACTGCTGGCGCTGGCCGCGGTCCCGTTGCTCGCGAGGCTCTACCGCCCGGCTGACTTCGGCGTGCTCGCCGTGGTCGCCGCGCTCGTGCTCACAGTTGGCACGGTGGCCGCGCTCCGGTTCGAGATGGCCGTTCCGCTTCCCGAGCGGGAGGAGGACGCACGCGCGCTGGTGCGGCTCGGCCTCGTCGCGGCCGCCGGCACGGCGATCCTGGCATCGGCGGTCGTCCTGCTGGTGGGGGACCGGGCGGCGCTCTGGTTCGGTCAGCCCGAACTGGCCCGCTGGCTCTGGGTGGTGCCGCCCTCCGCCGCCGCGATGGGTGTCGTCCTCGTGCTGAACCAGTTCGCGGTGCGGCACCGTCGTTACGGCGCGATCGGCCGGCGCAACCTCTTCCAGTCCGTGGCGGTGGTGGTCACCCAGATCGTGGCCGGAGTGGCGGGACTTCGCCCCGGTGGCCTGGCGCTCGGCTTCGGGTTCGGTCAGGTCGCGGCCGCCGCGGTCCTGCTCCGGGACGCCCGTCGGCGCGGCGCGACCGCCCGGGCCGGCCGGCGGCCGCCACGCCTGCTGGCGGTCGCACGCCGGTACCGGCGGTTCCCGTTCCTCCTGGCCCCGTCCGGTCTGCTCAACGTCCTCGGCACGCAGTTGCCGGTGCTGCTCATCGCCTACTGGTACGGCTCGGCGGTGGCCGGCTGGCTGGGACTGACCCAGCGGGTGCTCGCCATGCCCGCCGCGCTCGTGGCGTCCGCGGTGGCCCAGGTCTACCTGGGGGAGATCGCCCGGATCGCCAGGGAGCAGCCCCGGAGCGTCCGGCGCGCGTTTCTGCGCGCCAGCCGGAGGCTGGCGCTGGTCGCCGGTCCCGGCGCGCTCCTCGTGGTGGTCGGCGCGCCCGCGGCCTTCAGCCTGGTCTTCGGCGCGCAGTGGCACAGCAGCGGCGCCTATGCCCAGGCCCTGGCCGTCTTCATGGCGGCGCAACTCGTGGTCTCTCCGCTGTCGCAGACGCTTGTCGTGTTCGAACGACAGGGTCTTCAGCTCGCCTGGGACGCGGGCCGCGTCGCGCTGGTGGCGGGAGCCGTGTCCGTGGTGGCTCTGGTCGGCGGGTCACCGCTGACCGCGGTGTGGGCGTTCGGGGTGTCCGGCGCGCTGGCGTACGGCGTCGGGTGGCTGATGTCGCTGCGGGTCGTGACGGCGGCCGGCCGGGACCGCGGTCGTCCCCGCCCCGCGCCGCAACTCGTGTCGCAGGGGTGAGGCGTTCGACACCTTTCGTCATTTCTTGTCCGGGAAGAAATCGTTTATCCCTACATGACGAACGACCTGCATCCGGAGCCGGCACCGCGCCTGCTGATCGTCTCGTACCACTTCCCACCGGCGGAGACCGTCGGCGCCCGTCGTCCCGCGGCCCTCGCGGCGTTCGCGGCACGACAGGGGTGGGACGTCCGGGTACTGACAGCGGTCGGGGCGAACCAGGGCACGGTTCCCGTCCCGGTGCCCGAGGAGCACCTGATCCGGGTCGCGCCGTCACCACGGCTGCCACGGCCCGGCCGAGGCGGGGGCGGTGCGGTGACCGGCGGCGGAACAGCGTCGCCATCCCGGCTCCGGCGGATCCGCGCCGGCGCCGATCGCCTCCTGGTGAAGGTCGGCATGGAGCTGTTGCTGCCGGACCCGCAGCTCAACTGGATCCGTCCACCGGCGCGCACCTTCGACCGGGCCGCCGCGGGCTGGCGCCCGGACGTCATCCTGGCGTCCGGCCCGCCCTTCTCCGGGTTCGTGGTGGCCGCGACGCTCGCCCGGCGGTTCCGGGCACCCTGGGTCGCGGACTACCGGGATCTGTGGTCGGTCGGCAACGACCACTGGGTCCGGACAGCGCTACGCCGAGCGGTCGACAAGAGGCTGGAGCGGCGAGTGCTGCGGACGGTCGCGGCGTGCGTGACGGTCTCGGAGCCGCTGGCCGACACGATCCACCACACGTTCGGGGTGCGGACGCATGTGGTGATGAACGGCATCGACCGTCGGCCGGTGCCGGCGGAGTCCGCCGCGACTCCCGCCGGCGTCGATGCGTCGGCGGCCACTCTGACGCTCGCACACACCGGTTACATCTATCCGGGCAGGCGTGACCCGGGCCCGCTCGTCGACGCGATCGCCCTGCTCGGCGCGGACGCCGCTCGGGTGCATGTGATCTTCGCGGGGGAGGACCACGGCATCACCCGCGCCGCCGCGGAGCGGGCCGGCGTGGCCGACTCCGTCACGCTGCTCGGCCCGGTCTCGCCGGAGAAGTCGTGGCGGATCCAGGCCGACGCGGACGCGCTGGTCCTGCTCATGTGGAACGATCCGCGGGACGCCGGAACGATGACCGGCAAGATCTTCGACTATCTCCAGGCCCGCCGCCCCGTCCTGCTGCTCGGTTACGAGAACGGCGTGGCCGCACGCCTGCTGCGCGAACGCGGCGCGGGCGTCGTGGCGAACGAACCGGCCGCGATCGCGTCCCAGTTGCGGGAGTGGCTGGCCGTGAAGGAGCGGACCGGGCGGGTGCCGGCCGTGCCGGCCACCGCGCTGGACGGACTGTTCCGGGAGGATCAGCTCGGCCGCTACCTCGACATCCTCCGGGACGCCGCCGGACCGGGCGGGCCTGCTCGTCGTCCCGTCCGCTGACGTCCGGTGCCCCGCATCATCAGGCGCGGGGCACCGGACGTCAGCGCCGGGACGGAAGCGGGGCCGGTACCCGCCCGCCCACCCGGCCGGCGGCGGTCTCGGCGACGGTCCGGTAGAACGACGCCCGGCGGGCGTCCAGCGTCTCGGCGGAGAAGTCGCGGGCCCGGCGCAGGTTGCGGGCCGAGGCGTCCGCGAGCCGGCGCGGGTCGGCCAGCATCGCGGTGACGGCGCCGGCCAGAGCGGCCGGGTCGTCGGGTGGAACCAGGCACTCCGGATCGAGCAGCTCCGGGATGCCGCCGGCGGTCGAACCGATCGCCGGGAGCGCCCGGGCCATCGCCTCGATGAGTGCCCGGGGCAGGCCCTCGGTGCGGGACGGCATCACGAACAGGTCGGCCGTGTCCAGTTGGCGGCGGACCGCGTCGGCGTCGGGCAGCGGACCGGTGAACCTCACCCGGTCGGCCACTCCCGACCGGTCGGCCAACCGCTCCAGGTGGGGGCGGTAGGCGCCCACGCCGACATGCACGAGCCGAGCCCGGGGACCGTCGGCGGGCATCAGCGCCAACGCGGAGACGAGCGTGTCGATCCCCTTGTAGAGCTGTTCGAGCGAGCCGACGGAAACCACTGTCGCCTCGTCCGCGAGCCGCCGGACCGGCCGGGCCCGCGGCACGAACGCCGCCGGCGGCAGGTCGACGCTGGAGATGCCGGCCGTGGGCGTGGTCGGCAACGTGGGATACCGGCGTTGCAGGCGCCGTTCCGTCTCGTACGCCACCGCGGCGGCCTCGCGGCACTGCCCGCGCAGCGTCCGGGTGGACAGCGTGCGCAGCAGCGGCCGCAGCGGATGCCGGACGACTCCCGGGGCGAGCACGTCGTACGGATCGCCGATCACTTCGAGCGCGTACGGGAGCCGCGCCCGGCTACGCGCCCGGGCCAGCAGTGAGCCGATCGGTGACGGTACCCGGAGCACCACGGCGTCCGCTGGTTCCGCAGCGGCGCTCACCGCCGCGGCGATCGCCCGCCGCCCGAGCAGGTAACCCCGGGGCCCGACGTAGTACGGCAACGCCCACACCTCGACGCCGTCCCCGTCGACCCGGGCCGCGGCCTCCGGCCGTCGGTCGACGTCCCGGACCCGGGCGGCGACGCGCACCCGGTCGAAGGCGACCAGGTAGCGTCGCCAGATCGAGTTGTCCGGCCCGGCCTCGACCCACACCGCGCCGTCGGGAGTCCGGGTGAAGCGCGACTCGGACGTCACCACGACCCGCATCAGGATCTCCCACCGGTGCGGCAGACGGCCTCCACCACGTCGGCGACGTCGGCGGCCGCCACCTGGTTGTCGAAGTGCCGCAGGGCGAACTGCTGGGCCCGCTCACCGCGCAGGCGGAGCCGTCCGTCGGTGAACTCCCGGTGGGCCTGCTCCAGTCCGGCGACCAGCGCGGCCACGTCGTTGCGCGGCACCACCCAGCCGGTCGTCTCGTCGACCGTCTCGGGCAGACCGCCGGCGTCGCTGACGATGCTGGGCACCCCGGTGGCTCCCGCCTCACAGGCGGCGCCGTGTCCCTCGGACAGCGAGGGACTGACGCTCACGTCGGCGGCGCGGTAGCAGGCCCGGACGTCCGACACCGACGTCAACCACGTCACGCTCGGATCGCGATCGACCCCGAAACGCCCGATCAACTCGCGGCGGTGCGCCTCGCCGGCCGCCGAGAAACCGGCGCCCACCAGGAGCAGCCGGGCGTCCGGGTGGGCGGCGCGGAACTCGCGCCACGCCGCCAGCAGCACGTCGTGTCCCTTGATGCCGCGGCCCTGGTGGACCAGCTTCCGGGGTGGATAGACGTAGGCGACCATGATGACGACGAATGCGTCCTCCTCGATGCCGAGTTCGGCGCGCGCCTTCGCCCGTACCTCCCGCCGGCCGGTCGAGCCCTCCAGGTCGGCGAAGTGCGCGGTCCGGGCGCCGTAGGTGACCACCGGGCGCCGGGGCGCGGGACATCCGAGCGCGCCGTAGAGGCCGGAGGTGTGGCCGGTGCCGCAGATGGTGACGTGGTCGAGCCGCCACAACACCCGCTCGACCAGCTTGATCAGCGGAGACTCCAGGTACAGCGGCCCGGCCACCATGTGCACCCGCCGCAGCGGCATGCGTAGGCTCGCGAAGCGGGCGGCGAGCGCTGACGCGTACAGGTGGTACTTCAGGACGTCCGGGCGGATCCGGCCGATCAGGCGGCGCAGCCGCCACAGGTCCCGCAGCGTCGACGGGCGCGGCCGGAAGCGGAAGTCGAACGGCGAGTCGTGCACCTCGACACCTCGCTGCCGCAGCTCCCCCGTGAGCCGCCCGGTCTCGCGCGGCAGGATCGCCACGACCTCGTGCCCGCGGCGGCGGAGTTCCTCCACCTGCGGGACGATCCAGAGTCCACCCTGGTCGGTCTTGAGCAGGACGGCGATCCGCAGCGGGCGCGTGCCCGCGCCGGCCGTCACCGGGCGTCCAGGAACTGCTCGACGGCGCCGATGACCCGCGCCAGACGGCCGTCGTCCAGGACGGAGCCGCTGGGTAGCGTGAGGCCCTGGGCGAACAGGCGGTCCGAGGCGCCCGTCACGACCGACCGGCACCCGGCGAAAACCGGCTGCCGGTGCATCGGCTTCCACACGTGCCGGGTCTCGATGTCCCGCGCGGACAGGTGGGCCCCGAGTTCCGCCGCCGCCCACCCGGTCCGTTCGGGGTCGACCACGATGCTGGTCAGCCAGCAGTTCGAGCCTTCGTCCCCGTCCCCGAGCAGGCGGACCCCGGGCACGCCGGAGAACAGCTTGGCGTACCGTTCGCGCACCAGGCGGCGCCGGCGCATCATTCCGTCCAACCGGTGCAACTGGGCCCGGCCGAGTGCGGCGAGCAGATTGCTGAGCCGGTAGTTGTAACCCACGTCGACGTGCTCGTAGTGCGGCACGGGCTCGCGCGCCTGGGTGGCCAGGTGCCGGCAGCGGGCCAGCAACGCCTCGTCGTCGGAGAGCAGCATGCCCCCACCGGACGTTGTGATGATCTTGTTGCCGTTGAACGACAGCGCGCTGAGCCGCCCGAAGGAGGCGGCCGGACGCCCGCGGTAGGTCGCGCCGAGCGCCTGCGCGGCATCCTCGACCACCGGTACGCCCGCCGCCTCGCACACCGGCAGCAGCGCGTCGTAGTCGGCGCAGGTGCCGAACATGTCCGCGATCAGTACCGCGGCGACCTTCTCGCCGGACCGGCGCAGCACGCCGAGCATCTCGGCGAGCGCTGCCACGTCCATGTTTCCGGTCGCCGGGTCGCAGTCGACGAAGACGGGCTCGGCGCCGGTGTAGACCGCGGCGTTGGCGGTGGCCGCGAACGTCATCGTCGGCGCCACCACCACGCTTCCCGGCCCGGCCCCCAGGGCGAGCAGGGCGAGGTGCAGCGCGGACGTGCCGGAGTTCAGGGCCAGCGCGCCGGCCGTCCCGACGCGGTCCGCGACCTCCCGCTCGAACGCCTCCACCTCGGGGCCGAGCGGCGCGACCCAACCGGAGCGGATCGCGCGGAGCACGTAGGACTCCTCCAGGGGCCCGACATCGGGCGGGGAAAGGTAGATCCGGCCGGTCATCGAGCCTCCGTCCCCGCAGCGGGATCACGGTCGTGGCAGCGAAGGGTCACGGACGGTAAAACGGGACAACCGGCAAGGAGTGATGGCGTACGCCGTGTTCGTGCCGAAAAGCACACGATCGTGCCGCGCGACGCCGTCGAGCCGGGAACCGCTGAGCCCGGGAACGAGTAGAGTTCGGCGGCCCCGCCAGGAATCAACGATCCGGGAGTCCCGAGTGCTGCACCTGAGGGTGATCGCGCCGCGCGACCAGTCGTCGGCGGTCGTGGAGCTGCTGGCCGCCGACCCCGGCGTCACGCACCTCGTGGTGCTGCCGGGCGCCGCCCGCCAGCCCGCGGGTGACTACGTCACCTGCGACGTGGTCCGGGAGAGCGCCGACGGCGTACTGAGCCGGCTCCAGGAACTCGGTGTCGAGGCGCGCGGGGCGATCGCCGCCGACGACGTCGAGCTGACTCTGTCCGAGGCGGCCGACCGGGCCGCCGAGGAAGCCCCCGGCCACGGGGAGGACGCCGTGGTGTGGGACGAGATCGCCGCGAAGACCGGCGAGCAGACGGTGCTCACCGGCACGTTCCTCGCCCTGATCGTGGTGGCCACCATGATCGCCGGGATCGGCGTGCTGCTGGACCAGCCCATCCTGATCGTCGGCGCGATGGTGGTCGGCCCCGAGTTCGGTCCGCTCGCCGCGCTCTGCGTGGCGTTGCTGCGGCGTCAGCCGCGCGTGGTCGGTCACTCGGTCAAGGCGCTGACGGTCGGTTTCCTCGTCGCCATGGCGGCCACCGCGCTGAGCACCTGGGCGCTCACCGCGGCCGGCCTGGTCGACCGGGACATGCTGCTGGCGGAACGGCCGATGACCGACTTCATCTGGCGTCCGGACGCGCTGTCCTGGGTGGTGGGCCTGCTCGCCGGCGTGGCCGGCATGCTGTCGCTGACCTCGAAGAAGTCCGGCTCGCTCGTGGGTGTGCTGATCTCGGTGACCACAGTGCCGGCGGCGGCGAACGTGGCCGTCGCGTCCGCGTACGGCGTGTGGCACGAGGCCGCCGGCTCCGCCCTCCAACTGGTGATCAACCTGGCCGCGATCGTGCTCGCCGGGCTGCTCACGCTCGTGGTCCAGCTGTGCTGGTGGCGGCACGTCGCCCGGCGGGCCGCGCACGCGGTGCCCCGGCAGCGGGCAGACCGGCGTCCGGCCCCGGTCAGCGCCAGTCGTCGCCCGCGTCGAGACGACGGCTGAGCAGGGTCGCCAGCGGCACCGACTCGCCGTCCCGGCCGCCCCGGCCGACCACGAGCGGCGGCGGACTGGGCGGCGGGTCCGCCCCGAGCAGCCGCGTCCGCAGGCCCGGCGGCACGGTGAGCAGGTAGAAACGCCCGTCGGTGTCCACCGCGCGGCTGTGCGCCCGGTCCACGTACCAGCCGGTGATCCGCGTGCGGTAGCGACCGCGCCCGTCGTGCCCGGTCGCGGTCAGCCGGCCGGCGCGCAGCCCGCGCCGCAGCGCCTCGGCGGCGAACCGGGCCACCAGCTCAGCGGCCTCCGCCTGCTCGGCCTCGCGTTCGCGGGCGGCGGCCTCCGCGTGCGCCCGCACCGCGTGGCGTCGCCGCTCCCGCCACCGCTCGTCGTCCTCACCGCCCACGACCGCGAGGGTACGCGGAACCGGCCCCGCCCGGCGCACAGGCCGTCGGGCCCGGCGCGCGCACCGCCGAGGCTGCGGCGATCAAGGGGTTTGTGTCAGTCGAACGCCCTGAACAGGCCACGAACTCCTTGGTCAACAACGCGCCTGGTGAGTGGTGTTCGCGGCTCCGGCAGGCGTGACCCGTCCCTTTCCCGGCGCGCTGCCCGGTGTGATCAACTCCAGCTCGCCGAAGTGGTGGTGTCGCGGAGCCTCTGATGTCACCACCTCGGCGAGATCGTGTTGATCAAGGGTTCCATGCCGGTGCCTCGGCCCGTCCCCGCGGCCGTCGCCCTGCCGGGGCGCGTGACCGCGACACGGGCCGGCGCGTCGCTGTTCCCCGGCGGGGCTGCCGGGCTGAGGCGTTCGTGACCTCGGCCCGGCAGCGGGACGTGTCAGGCCAGGCCGGCGCGGCGCAGCGCCTCCGCCATGGCGTCGTTGAGCGGGGCGCCGCCACCGCGCCCGGGCCGCTGCTGCTGGCCACCGCGCGACGTGCCGCCCTGTCCGCCACCGCGTTGCCCGCCGCCGCCCGAGCCGCCGCGTTGGCCGCCTCCGCTCTGCCCGCCGCCCGAGCCGCCGCGCTGGCCGCCCTGCTGGCCACCACCGCGCTGCCCGTTCTGCTGGCCGCCGATGCGTCCCTGGCCGCCGCCGCGTGGCCCGCCGCCCTGACCGCCCCGGTCCCGTCGGCCGTCGCCGCCCGCCGGGCGCCCGCCGCCGGCCGGCGCCTCGTCGTCCAGCCGCAGCGTCAGCGAGATCCGCTTGCGCGGCACGTCCACGTCGAGCACCCGGACCTTCACCACGTCGCCGGACTTCACCACGTCGCGCGGGTCCTTGACGAACGTGTGCGACATGGCCGAGACGTGCACCAGACCGTCCTGGTGCACGCCCACGTCGACGAACGCGCCGAACGCGGCCACGTTCGTGACCACGCCCTCCAGCACCATGCCCGGCGTCAGGTCGCTGATCTTCTCGACGCCCTCGACGAACGTGGCGGTGCGGAACTCGGGGCGCGGGTCGCGGCCGGGCTTCTCCAGCTCGGCCAGGATGTCGGTGACGGTGGGCAGGCCGAACGTGTCGTCGACGAAGTCGGTCGCGCGCAGGCCGCGCAGGATGGCGGACCTCCCGATCAGCGCGCGCAGGTCCTGCCCGGTGGAGGAGAGGATGCGGCGCACCACCGGGTACGCCTCGGGGTGCACGCTGGAGGAGTCCAGCGGGTCGTCGCCGCCGGGGATGCGCAGGAAGCCGGCGCACTGTTCGAACGCCTTCGGCCCGAGCCGGGGCACCTTCTTCAGCTCCGCCCGGGTGCGGAACGGCCCGTTGGCGTCGCGGTGCAGCACGATGTTCTCGGCCAGCCCGGCGCCGATGCCGGACACCCGGGTGAGCAGCGGCGCGGAGGCGGTGTTGACGTCCACGCCGACCGCGTTGACGCAGTCCTCCACGACCGCGTCGAGCGAGCGGGACAGCTTCACCTCGGACAGGTCGTGCTGGTACTGCCCGACGCCGATCGACCGCGGGTCGATCTTCACCAGCTCGGCCAGCGGGTCCTGGAGGCGGCGGGCGATCGACACCGCGCCGCGCAGCGAGACGTCCAGACCCGGCAGCTCCTGCGAGGCGTACGCGGAGGCGGAGTAGACCGACGCGCCGGCCTCGGAGACCACCACCTTCGTCAGCTTCAGCTCCGGGTGCTGCTTGATCAGGTCGGCGGCGAGCTTGTCGGTCTCCCGGCTGGCGGTGCCGTTGCCGATCGCGACCAGTTCGACGCCGTGCGCGGCGGCGAGCGTGGCGAGCGTGTGCAGCGAGGCGTCCCACTGCCGGCGCGGCTCGTGCGGGTAGATCGTGTCGGTGGCGACCACCTTGCCGGTGGCGTCGACCACCGCCACCTTCACACCGGTGCGCAGGCCCGGGTCCAGACCCATGGTGGGCCGCGCGCCGGCCGGCGCCGCCAGCAGCAGGTCACGCAGGTTGGTGGCGAAGACCCGCACGGCCTCCTCCTCGGCCGCCTGCCACAGCCGCATCCGCAGGTCCGCGCCGAGGTGGATGAGGATCCGGGTACGCCAGGCCCAGCGCACCGTGTCGGCCAGCCACTTGTCGGCGGGCCGTCCCTGGTCGCTGACGCCGAAGCGTCCCGCCACGGCGGCCTCGTACCGGCTGGGGCCCGGGTTCGCGTCGGCGTCCCCGTCGGCCTCCGGATCCATGGTCAGCTCCAGCACGCCCTCCTTCTCGCCCCGGAACATGGCGAGGATGCGGTGCGAGGGCAGCTTCGGGTACGGCTCGGCGAAGTCGAAGTAGTCGGCGAACTTCGCCCCGGCGGTTTCCTGACCCTCGCGTACCCGGGAGACCAGCCGGCCCCGCGACCACATCTGCTCGCGCAGCGTGCCGATCAGGTCGGCGTCCTCGGCGAAGCGCTCGATCAGGATGGCCCGCGCGCCGTCCAGCGCGGCGGCGGCGTCCGCGACGCCCTTGTCCGGGTCGGCGAACCCGGCGGCGACCGCCTTCGGGTCCTGCGCCGGGTCGGCGAGCAGCGTGTCCGCGAGCGGCTCCAGCCCGGCCTCGCGGGCGATCTGCGCGCGGGTGCGCCGCTTCGGCTTGTAGGGCAGGTAGATGTCCTCCAGGCGCGACTTCGAGTCGGCGGCGAGGATCTGCGCCTCCAGCGCCTCGTCGAGCTTGCCCTGGCTGCGGATCGACTCCAGCACCGCCGCGCGCCGCTCGTCCAGCTCGCGCAGGTAGCGCAGGCGCTCCTCCAGTGTGCGCAGCTGCGCGTCGTCGAGCAGGCCGGTGGCCTCCTTGCGGTAGCGGGCGATGAACGGCACTGTGGCGCCGCCGTCGAGCAGCTCGACTGCTGCCCGCACCTGACGTTCGGCGACGCCGAGTTCCTCGGCGATCCGCTGGTGCACTGACTGGGTCACGATCTGATCCGCCTTCTCGGGTGGGTTCCCGTGCATTCTGCCGTCCCGGTGCGACGCCGGCGTCCGCGCCCGTCCGCGTCCGGCGGAGGATCCCTGACAGTCAGAAGTATTCATGTTATGTGCGTCTATTCCACGCATGATGAAACGAGGGTGGCAAAAGCGACAAGAGGTTGCTGGGATGGGAGGCACAATCCCGACCTTGGAGGTCCCATGAGGATCCGCCTGTCCTGGCGCGCGCCGGTGGCCGCGGTGCTCGCCCTCGGCCTGGCGGGGACACCGGTGACCGGCGCGGCGGCCGCCCTCCCCGAGCGGAGCGCGACGCTCAGCGCGTACGCCCGGGACGGCTACCTGCCGCGCCTGCTGCCCGGCTCGGTCTCACCGACCTCGCGGCAGATGACAGTCCCGCGGACCGACCCGCTGGCGCACGACGCCTCCGGGGTGCGGCTCTTCAACTGGCAGGGCGTCCTCTACGACCACCCGGTGGTCCAGGCCGACTGGGGGCTGGACAACCTCAACGCCTACCAGGTCACCGGTGACCGCTTCTTCCTGGACCGGGCGATCGCGCAGGCCCGGCGGAACCTGGACCGCAAGGTGGAGTCCCGCGGGGCGTGGTGGTACTCGTACCCCTTCGACCTGCCCCGGTGCACCGGGCTGGTGCTCCAGGCGCCCTGGTACAGCGCCATGGCGCAGGGGGAGCTGCTCAGCCTGTTCGTCCGGCTGTACGAGGTGACCGGCGACGCCACGTGGCGTACGGCGGCGGACCGCACGTTCCTCAGCCTCACGCTCGAACCGCAGCTCGGCGCGCCCTGGGTCAGCTGGACCGACGCGGACGGCTACCTGTGGCTGGAGGAATACCCGGACAGCCCGGGGGTGCGCGGGGAACGGGTCCTCAACGGCATGATCTACGCGTTCTACGGCGTGTACGACTACTGGCGGATCACCCGGGACAGCCGGGCGGTGAGCCTGATGGACGGGACGGCCACGACGGTGCGGCGGTACGTGCCGGCCATATTGCGCGTCCCGCAGTGGGCCAGCCGGTACTCGGTCGGCTGCGCGCGTTCCTACCCGAGCTACCACCAGGTGCACACCCAGCAGATGCTCTCGCTGCACCAGCTGACCCATGCCGGCGTGTTCGCCGCGTACGCCGACGTGCTGCGCGCCGACTATCCGTACCCACCGGTCGACGGCATCGTGTGGTTCGGTCCCGGCTCCCACGTCGCCTACCAGTTCGATGCGGCCGGCCGGATCGTCGCGCAGAAGTCGATCAATCTGATCCGCTTCTCCACCGCCACCGCCGACCAGCGCGTCCGGGTGACCGGCCGGGGCGTCTACTACCGCATGGCCAACGGCGTGTTCGCCGGCATGTTCGTCGAGGAGGACGCCGCGAACCGGTGGCTCGCCGGGAAGTTCGTCCAGCACACGTACGCGCCCACCCGGTTGCTGACCGTGGAGCCCGGCACCTACACCGGCTACGCCTACGACAGCAGGTGGCAGGTGGTCGGCTCCAAGACCGTCACCTTCCCGCGCACCTCGGGCGCGCCGATGGGGGCCAGCGCCTGGGTGAACGGCCGCCTGAGCTACCAGGTCACCGCCGGCACCTACCTGGGCTACTGGCTGCCGGCGGCCCCCGGGCTGGTGCTGGAGGACGCGCCCCCGCTGCCCTAGACACAGGTCGCGGCGCGCCGGGCGAGTCGCTGCGCTAGCGTGGCGATCATGGAGGCACCTGCGGATCCGCGGGCCCGGCGGCTCTTCGGGGGCAGCGCCCGGGCGCTCGGCGACCTGGCGGCCGGCCCGTTCCGGGCCGACCGGGACCGGATCGTCGGCTCGCCGTTCTTCGCCCGGCTGAACGGTGTCACCCAGGTGATCAGTCCCGGCGGGTCGGGGCTTCTGGTGCACAACCGGCTCACCCACAGCCTGAAGGTCGCCCAGGTGGCCCGGGCGATCGCCGAGCGGCTCATGGCCGACCCGGCGTACCGGGACCTGCTGGACAAGCTCGGCGGCTGCGACCCGGAGGTGGTGGAGGCCGCCGCGCTCGCGCACGACCTCGGCCACCCGCCGTTCGGGCACCTGGGGGAGCGGGTGCTGGACCGGCTGGCCCGGCAGCGGCTCGGGCTGGCCGACGGCTTCGAGGGCAACGCCCAGTCGTACCGGATCGTCACCAGCACCGAGATCCGCGGCGCGGCGACCACCGGGCTGGACCTGACCGCGGCGGTCCGGGCCGCCATGCTGAAGTACCCGTGGACCCGGCTGGACCATCCCGACCCGCACCCCCGGCACCTCGACCCGGCGCCCCGCGGCGCGGCGGCCCCGCCGGAGGACCCGGAGAGCGGGTCGGTGAAGTTCGGCGCGTACCGCACCGAGCTGGACGACCTGCGTCAGGCGCGGGAGCCGTTCGCCGGCCGCATCCCGGACTGGCAGCAGACGCCCGAGGCGTCGGTGATGGACACCGCCGACGACATCGCGTACGCGATCCACGACGTGGAGGACTTCTACCGTGTCGGGGTGCTCCAGCAGGGCGCGGTGGCGGCCGAGCTGATGGCCTGGCAGCGCGAGTGCGGGCACCTGCGGTCGATCACCGCGTCCGCGCTGGAGGCGGCGGGCCGGCGCCCTGGCGCGGCGATCGAGCGGCTGCGCCGGCAACTGCACCGCAAGGACGGCTGGATCGCCGACGACGAGGCGTTCGCCGCCGCAGTCGAACACGTCCGCGAGGAGCTGGTGGAGGGGCTGCTGGCGCTGCCGTTCGACGGCTCGATCGAGGCGGAGCAGTACGTCGCCCGGTTCTCCGCGCGCTGGTCCACCCGCTTCGTGGACGCCATCACGGTGACCCCGGACCCGCACGTCCGCTCCGGGTACGTGCTGCTGGCCAAGGCGCAGTGGCACGAGGTGCAGGTGCTCAAGTTCGTGCACCACCGGTTCGTGCTGGCCCGCCCGGACCTGGCGCTGCACCAGCGCGGCCAGGCCCGGCTGCTGGGCACGCTGGTGGAGGCGCTCTGGGAGTGGCTGCTGGACCCGGACGAGGAGTCCCGGCTGCCGCGACGGCTGCACGACCTGGTGGAGCTGGCCGAGGCGGAGCTGCACCCGCGTACCCCGGACCGGATCGGCCGGGCCCGGGGCCGGGCGATCGTCGACTTCGTCGCGCAGCTCACCGACGGTCAGGCGGTGGCCATGCTGGACGCGCTGTCGGGCCGTTCCGGCGCGCTCTGGACCGACGCCTTCGTGCTCTGAGGACCGCTCAGCGGGCCGGTACTCCCTTGACCACGATCTCCGGCGGCACGTCGCGTACCACGCACGCGCCGGCGCCGACCGTCGCGCCGGCGCCGACCCGCAGGCCGGGGAGCACCACCGCGCCCGCTCCGATCAGCGCGGCGGTGTCGAGGCGGCAGTCGCCCGACACGGCCGCGAGCGGGTGCAGGGAGACGTAGTCGCCGACCACGCAGTCGTGCGCGAGCGTGGCGTTCTGGTTGACGTGCAGGTGCCGCCCGGCGGTGACGTTGGTGGTGATCCGGCCACCGGCGAACACCACGAGGCCCTCGGCCGACACCAGGTCCGGGCCGACGGTGGCGTCCGGATGGACGAGACTCGCCGCCGGCCTGCCGTACGTGTCGACCCGCGCGCCCACTTTCTGCCGGACACGTGGGTCGCCCAGGCCGAGGACGACGTGGGTCTGCGGCGGTAGTTGGCCGAGCGCCGCCACGGTCCCCAGGTACGGCGCGCCACACGACTCGGCGCGTTTGCGGTTCCGCTCGGACGGGTTGTCGTCGACGAAGCCGGCCAGCCGCCACGGCGGTCGAGCGGCGGACTCGTTGACCGCCGCCACGATCTGGGCGATCTCCCGGCCGTGGCCGCCGCACCCGACGACGACGAGGTCGAGGGTCACCGGGACCCGCTTCCCGCTGTCGCCGCCACCGGATCCTCCGCGGCGGTGCCACGGAACTCGTGCGCGGTGGCGGCGCCGGGCGCGCTGATGCCCTGCCGCCGCAGCACCGCGACTGCGGTCCGGGCCAGGATGCGGGCGTCCAGCCGCAGGCTCCAGTGCTCCACGTAGCGCAGGTCGTAGGCGAAACGCTCCGCCCAGCCCAGTTCGTTGCGGCCGTTGACCTGCGCGAGCCCGGTGAGGCCGGGCCGGACGTCGTGCCGGCGGAACTGCTCCGGCGTGTAGAGGTCGCGGTAGCTGGTCGGGAACGGGCGCGGGCCGACCAGGCTCATGTCGCCGCGCAGGATGTTCCAGAGGCTGGGCAACTCGTCCAGGCTGGTGGCCCGCAGCCAACGCCCCAGGGGCGTCAGCCGTGCCTGGTCGTCGCCGGGGGAGAAGCCGTCGCCGCCGCCCGCCATGGACCGGAACTTCAGGATGGTGAACTCCCCGCCGTACCGGCCGATGCGCTGCTGGCGGAAGAGGACCGGGCGGCCCATGCCGAGCAGCACCGCGACCGCCACCGCGGCCAGGATCGGTGCCGTCACCAGCAGGGCGGTCGCCGAGACGACGACGTCGACACCCCGTTTGACGGTGGCGGCGACGCCTGCCTGCGGTGTGGGTGTGCGGGGCTCTTCCACGCCTGGGGATAGGCGAACCTGCATGCTGTCCTCCGGCCGCTGACTCGTCAGCGAACAGAGTACGCAAATATGCGCAGAAGATTGCCTTGTCCGAATTTTTCGGCGTGGCTCAGGCGACCGACTGCCACCAGCCGTCCACCGCCGGCGGCTCGTCCACCACCACCCGCTCACCGGGGCGCGGCACTGCGAGCCGCACGTCGCGCGCCTTCGCCTCGGCCCAGAGCCGGTCCACCGGCTCGGACCAGTCGTGCAGGGCCAGGTTGAACGTGCCCCAGTGCACCGGCACCAGCAGTCCGCCGCGTACGTCGAGGTGGGCGGCGACCGCCTCCTCCGGGAACATGTGGATGTGCGGCCACGCCCTGTCGTACGCGCCGATCTGCATCAGCGTCACGTCGAACGGGCCGTGCTCGGCGCCGATCGCGGCGTATCCGTCGAAGTAGCCGGAGTCGCCGGTGTAGAAGACCTTCCGGTGCGTACCGGTGATCGTCCAGGAGCTCCACAGCGTGCCGTCGCGGCGCAGTCCGCGGCCGGAGAAGTGCTGCGCGGCGGTGGCGGTGAGCGTCAGCCCGCCGGCCCGGTGGCTCTCCGACCAGTCCAGCTCGACGATGCGGTGCTCGGGTACGCCCCAGCGGGCCAGGTGGGCGCCGACGCCGAGCGGCACCACGAACGGCGCGGACTGGAGATCGGCCAGCGTGCGGACGGTGTCCATGTCGAGGTGGTCGTAGTGGTCGTGTGAGATCAGCACCGCGTCGAGCGGGGGCAGGTCGGTGAGGCGGACCGGCGGCTCGTGGATGCGCCGCGGGCCGACCAGCCCGGACGGGGAGCACCTGTCGCTCCACACCGGGTCGAGCAGCACCCGGTGTCCCTCGATCTCGACGAGCGTGGAGGCGTGGCCGTACCAGACGACGTTCAGCTCGCGGGCCGGGTCGGCGGCGGGCGCGGCGCCGGGGCGCACCAGCGGCACCGGGCTGCCCGGCCGCCGCTTCTGCTTGCCGAAGACCAGCTCCCGGAGCAGGTTGCGGCCCGGGTCGGCGACCATCGTGGCGCTGGCGCCGGCCGGGTTGTGGAAGGTGCCGTCGCGGAAGCGCGGTGACCGGGCCGCCCGTTCCGCCCGGGCGCCGGTGAGCCGTCCGCCGAGCTGCGCCGGTACGTCCCGTGCCGCCCAGGCCAGCCCGGCGACGGCGGCCAGCCCGGCGAGCTTCCACACCCGCCCGCCGCGCGTCCGGTCCGGCTCCTGCCCCGTTGCTTCCCGCATATTCGTCCCTCCGCCGTGTCCCGCCGTACACGGTAACCACAGTCGTCCCGGTCCGCCCGCACGCCGGCCACCCACGCCACGGTCAGGGCAGCCGGCGGCGTACCGCGGACGCCACAGTCGCCGCGCGTCCGCCCACGGCCCGGACCACCTGGGACACCTCCGGCAGCCACCCGCCGCGGACCGCCTCACCGGCCGGGTTCGGCGTGAACACGATGCCCCGGTGGGCGGCGATCGGCTGCCGGGTCAGCCCGGCCCGGCGCATCAGCGGTCCGACCAGCGCGTCGTACACCCCGGGCAGGGCGGTGAAGCCGAAGCGCATGATCACGTTGAGCCGCCCCACCGACACCTCCCGGCGCGGCCGGTCGAGGCAGTGCGCGATGGCCCGCGCCACCCGCTCGGGCGAGGCGATCGGCGGCGGCGGACGGCCGACCCGGCCGAGGTAGTTGGCCGCCTGCCGGTAGACGGGTGTGTCCACGCTGCCCGGGTTGACCAGGCAGATCGCGACGCCCGGCGTCTCCCGTGCCTCCTGCTGGAGCGTGCGGGCCAGCCCTTGCAGGCCCCACTTGGCGGCCACGTAGCCGCTCATGTAGGGCGCGGTGATGTGTCCGAGCACCGAGCCGGTGAGCACGAGCGTGCCGCCGCCGGCCCGGAACCGGAGCAGCGCCTCCCGGGCCACCGCCGCGGCGGCCAGCAGGTCGGTGCGGACCACCTGCTCGAACACCTCGGCCGGCGTCTCGTCGAAACGGCCGTAGGCCATCACCGCGGCGGTGTGCACCCAGGCGTCGACGCGGCCGTACTCGGCCTGCGCCGCGTCGGCCAGCGCGGCCACCGCGCCGGGCTCGGTCACGTCCATCGGTACGGCGATCGCCCGCGCGCCCGCGGCCCGGCACTCGTCGCGCACCTCGTCGAGCGTGGCGGGGGAGCGGGCCGCGAGGACCAGCCGGTCCCCGCGGCCCGCCAGCTCCAGGGCGGTCGCCCGGCCGATCCCGCTGGTCGCGCCGGTGACGACCACCGTCCGGGTCACGGCGCGAGCACGACCTTGACGCAGCCGTCCTCCTTCTTCTGGAACATCTCGTACGCCCGCGGCGCGTCGGTCAGCGGCAGCCGGTGGGTCCGCAGGTCCTCGACGCCCAGCGGGTCGTCGTCGCGCTCCAGCAGCGGGATGATCTCGTCGACCCAGCGGCGTACGTGGCACTGGCCCATGCGCAGCTGGATGCCCCTGTCGAACATCTCCATCAGCGGCATCGGGTCCTGCTCGCCGCCGTACACGCCGGAGATCGACACGGTGCCGCCGCGGCGTACCGCCTTGAGCGCGGCGTGCAGCACCACGAGCCGGTCCACGCCGGCCTTGTCGGTCATCGCCTGGGCCAGCTTGTCCGGGAGCAGCCCGGCGGCGGTCTGGGCCATCTTGCCCAGCGGCGCGCCGTGCGCCTCCATGCCGACCGCGTCGATCACCGCGTCCGGGCCGCGCCCGTCGACCAGGTCGATGAGCGTGCCGGGCACGTCGTCGAGCTGGCTGACGTCAAGCACCTCGATGCCGTGCCGGCGGGCCATCTCCAGCCGCTCGGGGACCAGGTCCAGCCCGATCACCCGGCCCGCGCCGAGGTGCCGGCCGATCCGGGCGCTGAACTGCCCGACCGGGCCGAGCCCGAACACGGCGAGCGTGCCGCCGGGCGGGACGTCCGCGTACTTCACCGCCTGCCAGGCGGTGGGCAGGATGTCGGAGAGGTAGAGCCAGCGCTCGTCCGGGCCGGTGTCCGGGATCGTGATCGGGCCGAACTGGGCCTGCGGCACGCGCAGGTACTCGGCCTGGCCGCCGGGGATCGAGCCGTACAGCGAGGTGTAGCCGAACAGGGACGCGCCCTTGCCCTGGCTCTTGACCTGCGTGGTCTCGCACTGGGCGTAGAGCTGCCGCTCGCACATCCAGCACGAGCCGCAGGAGATGTTGAACGGGACGACCACCCGGTCGCCCTTCTTGAGCCGGGTCACCCCGGGCCCGACCTCCTCGACGATGCCCATCGGCTCGTGCCCGAGGACGTCGCCGGGCTTCAGGTACGGCCCGAGCACCTCGTACAGGTGCAGGTCGGAACCGCAGATGGCGGTCGAGGTGATCCGGACGATCGCGTCGGTCGGCTCCTCGATCCGGGGGTCCGGGACGTCCTCGACGCGAACGTCCCGCTTGCCGTGCCAGGTCAGTGCCTTCATGCCTGTATGTCCCCTCTCCGGTGCCGTCCATCGGACTGCTACCCGCGAGAGGCGGCTTGAATCGGCGGCGGCCCCCGTACGAGCGCGACCGCCGCACCCCTGGATGCGGGGTGCGGCGGTCGCGTGGGTCGTGCCGTGTCCGGTCAGGAGCCGGCGCGCTTGGCGGTCGCCTTCAGGTAGTCCCGGTTGAGCCGGCCGATGGTGTTCAGCGGGATGCCCTTCGGGCAGGCCGCCGCGCACTCGCCGATGTTCGTGCAGCCGCCGAAGCCGGCCCCGTCGTGCGCGTCCACCATGCCGATCACCCGGGTGTAGCGCTCCGGCTGGCCCTGCGGCAGCAGCGAGAGCTGGGTGATCTTCGCGGCGGTGAACAGCATGCCGGAGCCGTTCGGGCAGGCGGCCACGCAGGCGCCGCACCCGATGCAGGCGGCCGACTCGAACGCGGCGTCGGCGTCGGCCTTCGGCACCGGCACCGAGTGCGCCTCCGGTGCGCTGCCGGTCGGCGCGGTGACGTAGCCGCCGGCGGCGATGATCTGGTCGAACGCGTTGCGGTTGACCACCAGGTCCTTGACGACCGGGAAGGCCCGGGCCCGCCACGGCTCGATGTCGATCGTGTCGCCATCGGAGAACTGCCGCATGTGCAGCTGGCAGGCGGTGGTGCCGCGCTGCGGGCCGTGCGCCTCACCGTTGATCATGAGGCTGCACATGCCGCAGATGCCCTCGCGGCAGTCGTGGTCGAACGCGACCGGCTCCTCGCCGTCGAGGATCAGCCGCTCGTTGAGCACGTCGAGCATCTCCAGGAAGGACATGTCCGGGGACACGTCCTGCACCGGGTAGGTCACCATCCGACCCTTGTCCTCGGGGCCGTGCTGGCGCCAGATGCGCAGGGTCAGGTTCACTTGTAGCTCCGCTGCGTGGGGTGGACGTATTCGAAGGTCAGGTCTTCCTTGTGCAGCACGGGCTCACCGGTGCCGGTGTACTCCCAGGCCGCCACGTACGCGAACCGGTCGTCGTCGCGCTGCGCCTCGCCGTCGGGCGTCTGGTGCTCGGCCCGGAAGTGACCGCCGCAGGACTCCTCGCGGTGCAGCGCGTCGATGCACATCAGCTCGGCCAGCTCGAAGAAGTCGGCCACCCGGCCGGCCTTCTCCAGCGACTGGTTGAGCCCCTCGCCGTCGCCCGGCACGCGCACCCGCTGCCAGAACTGCTCGCGCAGCGCGCGGATCTCGTCGATCGCCTTGCGCAGCCCGGCCTCGGAGCGCTCCATGCCGCAGTGCTCCCACATGATCTGGCCCAGCTCACGGTGGAACGAGTCCACGGTGCGGTCGCCGTTGATCGCGAGCAGCCGCTTGATCCGGTCCTCGACGTCGGTACGCGCCGCGACCGCCTCGGGGTGGCTCGCGTCGACCTTGTCCAGCGGGCCGGAGGAGGCCAGGTAGTTGGCGAGCGTGTTCGGCAGCACGAAGTAGCCGTCCGCGAGGCCCTGCATCAGCGCCGAGGCGCCGAGCCGGTTCGCGCCGTGGTCGGAGAAGTTGGCCTCACCGATCACGAACAGGCCGGGGATGCTCGACTGCAGGTCGTAGTCGACCCAGAGGCCACCCATCGTGTAGTGCACGGCGGGGTAGATCCGCATCGGCACCTCGTACGGGTCCTCGCCGGTGATCCGCTCGTACATCTCGAAGAGGTTGCCGTACTTGGCCTCGATGGCCTTGCGGCCGAGCCGGTTGATCGCGTCGGCGAAGTCGAGGTAGACGCCGAGGCCGGTCGGGCCGACGCCGCGTCCGGAGTCGCAGACGTTCTTCGCGGCGCGGGAGGCGATGTCGCGGGGGACCAGGTTGCCGAAGGACGGGTAGATCCGCTCCAGGTAGTAGTCCCGCTCGTCCTCGGGGATCTCCCGGGGGCTGCGCTGGTCGCCCTTGGCCTTGGGCACCCACACCCGGCCGTCGTTGCGCAGCGACTCGCTCATCAGGGTCAGCTTCGACTGGTGGTCGCCGGAGACCGGGATGCAGGTCGGGTGGATCTGCGTGTAGCAGGGGTTGGCGAAGTACGCGCCCTTGCGGTGCGCCCGCCAGGAGGCGGTGACGTTGCAGCCCTTGGCGTTCGTGGAGAGGTAGAAGACGTTGCCGTAGCCGCCGGTGGCGAGCACCACCGCGTCGGCCATCTCGGTGCTGATCTCGCCGGTGACCATGTCGCGGACCACGATGCCGCGCGCCCGGCCGTCGACGATCACCAGTTCGAGCATCTCGTGGCGGGCGTTCATCTCCACGTTGCCCAGGCCGATCTGCCGCTCCAGCGCCTGGTACGCGCCGAGCAGCAGCTGCTGGCCCGTCTGGCCCCGGGCGTAGAAGGTGCGCTGCACCTGCGCGCCGCCGAAGGAGCGGGTGTCCAGCAGGCCGCCGTACTCGCGGGCGAACGGCACGCCCTGGGCCACGCACTGGTCGATGATGTTGACCGACACCTCGGCCAGCCGGTGCACGTTCGACTCGCGGGAGCGGAAGTCACCGCCCTTGACCGTGTCGTAGAAGAGGCGGTGCACCGAGTCGCCGTCGTTGCGGTAGTTCTTGGCGGCGTTGATGCCGCCCTGCGCGGCGATCGAGTGGGCCCGGCGCGGGCTGTCCTGGTAGCAGTAGGACCGCACCTGGTAGCCCTGCTCGGCCAGCGTGGCGGCGGCGGAACCGCCGGCCAGGCCGGTGCCGACCACGATCACCGTCATCTTGCGGCGGTTGGCCGGGTTGACCAGCTTCATCTCGAAGCGGTGGCGCTCCCACCGCGTCTCGATCGGGCCGTCCGGGGCCCGGGTGTCGGCGATCGGGTCGCCTTCGCGGTACAGATCCATGTCAGGACACCAATCCGGTGATCACGGCGAACGGGACCAGCAGGTAGCCGCCGACGAGCGCGACGGCGAAGACGAGCGCGGCGATCCTGGCCCGGCGCTCGCCCTTCGGGGTCTGCTGGCCGAGGCTGCGGAACGCGCTGAACGCGCCGTGGCGCAGGTGGAAGCCGAGGGTCACCAGCGCGAGGGTGTAGAAGAGCGTGACGTACCACCGCTCCGGCGCGAAGTCGGCGACGACGTTGCCGTACGGGTTGGCCGGGTCGCCCTGCGGGTTCAGGTGACCCGTGGTCAGGTCGAGGATGTGGTAGATCACGAAGAGCAGGATGATCACACCACCCCAGCGCATCGTGCGGGCCGCGTAGTTCACGTGGATCTTGCGGCGGTGCGCGTACCGCACCGGGCGGGCGGCCCGGGACCGCATCGCGAGCAGCGTGGCCGCGCCGATGTGCCCCAGCACGGCGACGGTGAGCACGGTGCGCTGGATCCACAGGAACCACGTCGTCGGCAGCAGTGGCGTGCCGATGTCGCGCAGCCAGTGCGCGTAGTGGTCGAACGAGGTCTCGCCCGTGAAGATCTTCAGGTTGCCGAGCATGTGCGCGATCAGGAACAGCACCAGAATGATGCCCGTCACCGCCATGACGGCCTTGAGGCCGACATTGGAGCGGATGGGCGACCGAGTTTTCGTGATTACCACGCGAACGACGCTAGGAGCACTTCGATCAGGCGTCCAATGCATCGAAATCGCAGCGTTGATAGCCGTAGGCTATGTAGATGCAGCTCCATCAGCTTCGGTACTTCGTGGCGGTCGCCGAAGTACGACATTTCACCCAGGCGGCCGATCTTGTCGGCATAACCCAGCCCTCGTTGAGTAAGCAAATTCACGCGCTGGAGGCCGACCTGGGGGCCCCGCTGTTCGAACGGGTAAGGGGCAACATCACCCTCACCGCGGCCGGCGAGGTGCTGCTGCCGCTGGCCAAGCGGATCCTCGCCGACGTGGAGACCGCCACCCGCGAGGTGCAGGAACTGGTGGGGCTGCGCCGGGGCCGGGTCCGGCTCGGCGCCACGCCCAGCCTGGCCACCTCGCTCGCCCCGCCGGTGCTGCGCCGGTTCCGCGACGCGCACCCCACGATCGACCTGCGCGTGGAGGAGGGCGGCTCGCAGGATCTCGTCCGGGACCTGCTCCGCGGCGACCTCGACCTCGCCCTGATCATCATGCCGTCGGCCGGCACCGACCCGGGGCTGCGCGCCGACCCGATCCTGCGCGAGAGCCTGGTGGTCGCCTCGGTCGACCCGCTGCCGGGCGCCTCGGAAGCCGGGGAGCTGCGCATCACCGACCTGCGCGACCAGCCGCTGGTCATGTTCCGCGAGGGCTACGACCTGCGCGACGCCACGCTCCAGGCGTGCCGGGCGGCCGGGTTCGAGCCGACCCTGTCCGTCGACGGCGGAGAGATGGACGCCGTGCTCAGCTTCGTCGAGGCCGGGCTCGGCGTCGCGCTGGTGCCCGGCATCGTGGTGGCCCGCCGCGCCGGCATCCGGGTCACCCGGCTCGTACCGCCCGGGGTCCGCCGGACCATCGCGGTGGCCCGCCGCCGCGACGTGGTCCCCACCCACGCCGGGCGCGAGCTGCGCCGCATCCTCCTGGAGTACGTCCACGACGCCACCGCCGCCGACCAGCTCCCCGCCGGTGTCGAGCCGCTTGCCGCCATTTGACGGATCTCCGACATGTCGCGACGAATGTCCTTGCTCGTCCCGGCCGACCGGAACAGCATGGGAAGGCTGATGCCCAGCATGTGAAGACACGGGAGGTTCGCATGCGCCATCAAGACCCGTCCGGGGCCGCCGGCCCGACACCTGCACTGAGCCGGCGTGCCGTCGTCGCCGGCTCCCTGGCCGCCGCCTCGGTCCCGCTGCTCGGCGGTGGCCCCGCCTGGGCCGCGGCGTCCCCGGCGACCTCGCTCCTGGCGCCGGCGGACCCGGTCATCGACCCGGCCCTGGAGATCGGCCCGCCGGGGCCGGTCGAGCCACTGCCGAATCTGTCCGCGATCCCGGCCCGGGACATGCCCCGGCTGGCCCCGCGCGCGGCCTCCACCCCGGGCGCCGGACGCGTCGGCGGACCGACCCGCCGGTACGCCGGCGCGGCGTCGGTGCCGTTCCAGTTCCGGTACGACGGCTTCGAGATCCGGGAACTGCCGATCGGCATCGAGCCCTACCACATGACCTCGCCGGTCCCGCTCGTCGATCCCGGTGTGCACGACTCCACCGGGGTGCGCATGGTGCGCCTCGGCGGCCGGCTCTACGACCACCCGGTCGCGCAGGCGCAGTACGGCCTGCACCTGATGGAGGCCCACCGGATCACCGGGAACCTGACATACCTGGACCGGGCGAAGCGGCAGGCGCAGCGCCTGATCGACCGCCGCACGCTGCGCTCCGGCGCGTGGTTCTATCCGTACCCGTTCGACCACCGGCTGCACGGCGGCCCCGACCTCTACCCGGCGCCCTGGTACTCGATGATGGCCCAGGGGCAGGCGCTGAGCCTGTTCACCCGGCTCTACCAGCGCACCGGCGAGACGAAGTGGAAGGGCGCCGCGGACGCCACCTTCGCCTCGTACCTGCTGCCCGCGGTGGCCGGCCAGCCGTGGGGCGTGTACGTGGTGGACGGTCTGCTGTGGCTGGAGGAGTACCCGCACCCGAAGGCGGTCCGCGGCGACCGCACCTACAACGGGCACATGTTCTCCGCGTACGGCCTGTACGACTACTGGGTGCTCACCCGCAACGCCGACGCCAAGCTGATGCTGCAGGGCGCGATCACCACCTACCGGGACGTGTGGGAGAAGACCCGGGTGCGGCACTGGCGCAGCCGCTACTGCCTGACCCACGGCATCGACGCCGGCCAGTACCACTCCACCCACATGTTCCAGTTCGTCCAGCAGTACGCCATCACCGGTGACACGTACCTGGCCCAGCTCGCCGACCTCTGGTACACCGACTACCCGCCCTACGGCGTGAAGGGCAACATCCGGTTCTCCTCCGGCACGCACACCGCGTACAAGTTCAACAGCGCCGGCACGGTGACCGCGCGGACGAAGATGACGCTGGCCCGCGCCAGCGCCGCGCCCTCCGGCGACCGCGTGAAGATCATGCGGCAGACCGGGATCTGGTACGCGATCACCGCCGGCACCCTGGCCGGCTACTACGTGCAGGAGTACTCGCCCTACCGGTACCAGGTCGGCATCTGCGCCGGGTTCGGCTACAAGCTGCACCGGCCCGGCACGATAGCCGTCGACGCGCCACCGGCGTACTCGATCGACGCCGCCGGGCTGATGAAGTCGGTGCCCACCACCTACCGGGTCGGTGACGCGGTGGCCATCGACGGCCGCTCGGTGCTCAACGGCCGCGAGCACGTCCGCCTCGTGGAGGGGCCGTACGCCGGTCGCTGGCTCGGCTTCGGCGCGGTGATCCGCCGCTGACCGGACCGCCGCGCCGGCGTCGGCCGGCGCGGCGGCTCAGCGGCCCTCGGCGTCGTCCATGGCCCGGTAGATGCGCTGCTCGGAGACCGGGTAGGGGGTGCCGAGGGCCTGGGCGAACACGTTCACCCGCAGCTCCTCGATCATCCAGCGGATCTGGCGGGCCGCCGGGGTCGCGCGCCGCGGCGGGGGCAGCGCGGCGAGCATGTCCTGGTACTCCTTCTGCACCACCGCGATCCGGTCCTGCTGCTGTTTGTCGCGCTGCGGGTTGCCGGGCAGCCGGTCCAGCCGCCGCTCGATCGCGGTGAGGTAGCGCAGCAGGTCGGGCAGGCGCGCGTAGCCGGTCTCGGTGATGAAGCCCTTGTGCACCAGGCCGGTGAGCTGGGCACGGATGTCGGCCAGCGCGGCCACCACCGCCAAGTTGCGGGTCGCGCCGAGCCGCTGCTCCACCGTGTACGCGGCGGCCAGCACCCGGCGGACCCGGTCCATCACCTCGACCACGGTGTCCACCAGGTCGGCCCGCACCTTGTCGCGCAGCGCGGCGAAGCCCTCGGCGTCCCAGGCCGGGCCGCCCGCGTCGCCGATCAGCTTGTCGATCGCCGCCCCGGCCGCGTCCTCGATCAGCTCCGGCACGCTGCCGTGCGGGTTGCGGGACAGCGCCAGCTTCGCCTCGTTGCTCAGCCGCCCCTGGAGGAACTTCGCCGGCGACGGCAGCGTCAGCCGCAGCAGCCGCCGGGTGCCCGCCCAGTGCGCGGCCTCCTGCTCGGCGGCCGAGTCGAACACCTTCACCCCGACGGTGGCGCCCTCGTCCACCAGCGCCGGGTACGCGGTCACCGCGAAGCCGGCGCGGACCTGCTCGATGGTGCGCGGCAGCGCGCCGATCGACCACTCGGTCAGCCCGGAACGGGCCACGTCCGGCGCGGCGGCGGCCACGACCTGCCGTACCTCCTGGCGCAGCTCGCGTTGCAGCGCCGGCAGGTCCTTGCCCTCGGCGACCGGTTTGTCGTCCTCGCCGAGCACCCGGAACGTGACCCGCAGGTGCGGCGGCAGCTTCCCCGGGTCCCAGGCGTCCGGCGGCACTGTCACGCCGGTCATCCGGCGCAGCTGCCGGGTCAGCGCGGCCAGCAGCGGCTCCTCGCCCGGCGTGATCGCGGCCAGCGCGGCGCGCGCGTAGTCGGGCACCGGCACGAAGTTGCGCCGCACCGGCTTGGGCAGCGACCGGATCAGCGCGATCACCAGCTCCTCGCGCAGCCCGGGCACCTGCCAGTCGAAGCTCTCCGCCGGCACCTGGTTGAGCAGCGGCAGCGGGATGTCCACGGTGACGCCGTCGGTCGGCGCGGTCGGGTCGAACGTGTACGTCAGCGGCAGCGTCACGCCGTCGGCCCGCCACTCGTCCGGGAAGTCCTCCTCGTCCACCCCGCCCCGGCCGTCGTTGACGAGCAGCTCGCGGGTGAACGTGAGCAGGTCCGGCCGCTCCCGGCGGGTCTTCTTCCACCACGAGTCGAAGTGCCGGCCGGAGACCACGTCGGCGGGGATGCGCTGGTCGTAGAAGGCGAAGATGGTCTCGTCGTCGACCAGGATGTCGCGGCGCCGGGCCCGGTTCTCCAGCTCCTCGATCTCGGTCAGCAGCTTCTGGTTGTCCCGCCAGAAGTGGTGGTGGGTCTGCCAGTCGCCCTCCACCAGGGCGTGCCTGATGAACAGCTCCCGGCTGAGCACCGGGTCGATCCGCCCGAAGTTCACCTTGCGCGAGGTGACGAGCGGGATGCCGTACAGCGTGACCTTCTCGTAGGCCATCACCGCGGCCTGCTTCTTCTCCCAGTGCGGCTCGCTGTAGCTGCGCTTGACCAGGTGCTGGGCCAGCGGCTCGACCCACTCGGGCTCGACCCGCCCGGCCACCCGGCCCCACAGCCGGGACGTCTCCACCAGCTCGGCGGCCATCACCCAGCGCGGCGGCTTCTTGAACAGCGCCGACCCGGGGAAGATCCCGAACTTCGCGCCCCGCGCGCCCAGGTATTCGTGCTTCTGCGCGTCCTTGAGGCCGAGGTGCGACAGCAGGCCGGGCAGCAGCGACTGGTGCACCTTCGGGGTGTCGATCTCCTCCGGCAGGTCGGCGCCGGCGCCGCGCCGGCCCTCACCCTTGTCCGAGGTTCGCAGCACCTGGCGCAACTGGCTGACGATGTCCTGCCACTCCCGTACCCGGAGGTAGTTGAGGTATTCGGCCTTGCACATCCGGCGGAACGCGCTGGAGGACAGCTCCCGCTGCTTCTCCCGCAGGTAGCGCCACAGGTTCAGGTACGCGACGAAGTCGGATTCCTTGTCGGCGAACCGGGCGTGCGCCTGGTCGGCCTGGGCCTGCTTGTCGGCCGGGCGTTCGCGCGGGTCCTGGATGGACAGCGCGGCGGCGATCACCACCACCTCGGTGGCGCAGCCGTTGCGTTCGCCCTCCAGGACCATCCGGGCCAGCCGGGGGTCGACCGGGAGCTGTGCCAGCCGCCGGCCCAGCGCGGTGAGCCGTTTCGCCGGGTCGGTCTCGGCCGGGTCGAGCGCGCCCAGCTCGTGCAGCAGGTTCACGCCGTCGGTGATGTTGCGCCGGTCCGGCGGGTCGATGAACGGGAACGCGGCGACGTCGCCGAGCCCGATCGCCGTCATCTGCAGGATGACCGAGGCCAGGTTGGTGCGCAGGATCTCCGGGTCGGTGAACTCGGGGCGGGAGTCGAAGTCCTGCTCGTCGTAGAGGCGGATGCAGATGCCGTCCGAGGTACGCCCGCAGCGGCCCTTGCGCTGATTGGCGCTGGCCTGCGAGACCGGCTCGATCGGCAGCCGCTGCACCTTCAGCCGGCTGGAGTAGCGGGAGATCCGGGCGGTGCCCGGGTCCACCACGTACTTGATGCCGGGCACGGTCAGCGAGGTCTCCGCGACGTTGGTGGCCAGCACCACCCGGCGGTTGGAGTGCGCGGCGAAGACCCGGTGCTGCTCGGCGGTGGACAGCCGGGCGTACAGCGGCAGGATCTCGGTGCCGAGCAGCGACCGCTTCTTCTGGACCAGCTTGCCCAGCGCGTCGGCGGTGTCGCGGATCTCCCGCTCGCCGCTGAGGAACACCAGGATGTCGCCCGGCCCCTCGGCGGCCAGCTCCTCGACCGCGTCGCCGATGGCCTGGATCTGGTCCCGGACGTTCTCCTCGTCGGCCTCGTCCTCCTCCTCGGCCTCGGTCACCTCGACCAGCGGCCGGTAGCGGACCTCCACCGGATAGGTGCGTCCGGACACCTCGACCACCGGCGCCGGGTTGCCCTCGGCGTCGGCGAAGTGCTTCGCGAACCGGTCGGTCTCGATGGTCGCCGAGGTGATGACCACCTTGAGGTCGGGCCGGCGGGGCAGGAGCTGCCGGAGGTACCCGAGGATGAAGTCGATGTTGAGGCTGCGCTCGTGTGCCTCGTCGATGATCAGCGTGTCGTACTGCCGCAGCATCCGGTCGGTCTGCAACTCGGCCAGCAGGATGCCGTCGGTCATCAGCTTGACCAGGCTGTTCTCGCCCACCTGGTCGGTGAAGCGCACCTTGTAGCCGACCACGTCGCCCAGCTCGGTGCCGAGCTCGTCGGCGATCCGGTCGGCGACCGTGCGGGCCGCCAGCCGGCGGGGCTGGGTGTGCCCGATCAGGCCGGTGATCCCGCGCCCCAGCTCCAGGCAGATCTTGGGGAGCTGGGTGGTCTTGCCGGAGCCGGTCTCACCCGCCACGATCACCACCTGGTGGTCGCGGATCGCGGCGGCGATGTCGTCCTTGCGCTCACTCACCGGCAACTGCGCCGGGTAGGTGATCGCCGGCACGGCCGCGCGACGCGCCTCCAGGCGCGCCTCCGCCCGGGTCACCTCGGCACCGATCTCGGCCAGCGCCGCGTCCCGCCGCTGCGGGTCACGCAGCCGCCGCACGCCGTCGAGCCGCCGCTGGAGGCGGCGCTGGTCGCGGAACATCAGCGGGGCGAGGCGGCGGTGCAGGTCGCGGGCGGTGTCAGGGGCGGCGGGTACGGCTGGCTTCTGCATGTCGTCGCCAAGGATAGGCAGCCGCGCGGCGGACCGCCCCCGGGTTACCGGCGACGGGCGCGCCGTCACCGGCGGGCCGCCCGGCGGGGATAAAGTTGCCGCCGACGGGGGCCGACGGGGCCGACGAGGGGCGGGGATGATCATGCGGGACACCGACCGGGCGCTCGTGCAGGCCGCCACCGCCGTGGCGAAGCTGCGCTGCCGCAGCGACAACCACACCGTCGCCGCCGCCGTACGCAGCACCGACGGCCGGGTGTTCAGCGGCGTCAACGTCTACCACTTCACCGGCGGTCCGTGCGCCGAGGTGGTGGCAATCGGGGCCGCCGCGACCCAGGGCGCCGGCGAGCTGGAGACGATCGTCGCGGTGGGGGACCGGGGCCGGGGCGTCATCCCGCCGTGCGGGCGCTGCCGTCAGGTGCTGCTCGACTACTTCCCGGCGATCCGGGTGATCGTCGGGCCGCCGGACGGGCTGCGCGCGGTGCCGGTGACCGACCTGCTGCCCGAGACGTACGTCTGGTCCGACCAGCAGGTCGAGGTGCCGGCCGGACCGCGCGCCCCGCTGTGGCCGACGCCTGTGGTGCCGGGCGTCCGGCAGGCCGCCGAGGACTGATCCGCGCGCTCAGTCGCCGGCTGCGGCCTCCAACATCGAGCGGGGCACCGGCACCTGCTCGAAGCGGACCTGCCCCTCCGGCACCATCCAGCTACTCACCCGCGCGATGAGCTGTCCCGCGCGGACCGCCGGGTCGTTCGCGTACAGCTCGCGGGCCATCTGCGGGTCCACCGACAGCACCACGAAACCGCGGACGCGTCCGTCGTCGCCGTCCAGGAACGGCCCGGCCGCGAGCACCGCGCCCTGCTCCACCAGCCCGGCCTGATGCGCCAGGTGGGCGTCCTGGATCCGCTCCAGGGCGTCGGGCGGCAGGTCCGGCGCGTCGTCCGGGCGGACCAGGAGCACCACCGTGTGCCTGTCGAATCGCATGCCCTCAGGCTAGGGGTTGCCGGGCATCGACACCGGCGGGTTAGGTGCGCCTTACCAGGTCAGCTAAGGTGAGGCGTACCTAACCGGAAGGCGTGCCACCCCGTGACCACCGTCGCCGTCCGGCCCGCGCGGGCCGGGGCCCCCGCCCGCCGTGGCGCACCCCGCCGCATCGCGGTCACCCTGGCGGCGGCGCTGCTGCTCCTGCTGGCGCTGCTGGCCAGCCTGGCGCTCGGCAGCCGGCACATCCCGGTCGACCAGGTGTGGCACGCGTTGGTGTCACCGGACGGCGGCGACGCGACCACTGTCGTCCGGGACATGCGGCTGCCGCGTACCGTCCTCGGGCTGGTCGTCGGCCTCGCGCTGGCGCTGGCCGGGGTGCTGTTCCAGGCGGTCACCCGCAATCCGCTGGCCGAGCCGCGCATCCTCGGCATCAGCGCCGGGGCCTCGTTCGGCGTGGTGCTGGCCATCGCCGTGTTCGGGGTCGGCACGCTCGCCGGGTACGTCTGGTTCGGCATCGCCGGCGCGCTGCTCACCGGGCTGCTCGTGTTCGCGGTCGCCAACCGCGCCCGCGACGGCGCCAGCCCGGTCACCCTCGCGCTCGTCGGCGCGGCCCTCGACGCCGGTCTCGGCGCCATCGTGTACGCGCTGCTCAGCATCGACGCCCGCACGTTCGAGGAGTACCGCTTCTGGGTGGTCGGCGGGCTGACCGGCCGGGGCGTCGGCGTGGCCGGTCAGGTGCTTCCGTTCGTGGTGACCGGCGTGCTGCTGGCCCTGCTGGCCGCGCGTGGTCTGGACGCGCTCGCCCTCGGCGACGACGTGGCCCGGGGGCTCGGCCACCGGGTCGCCCTGGTCCGGCTGGCCGCCGGCGGCGGTGGCGTGCTGCTCACCGGCGCCGCGGTGGCCGCAGCCGGGCCGATCGCGTTCGTCGGGCTGGCGGTGCCGCACCTGGCCCGGGCGCTCGTGGGCGCCGACCACAGGTGGACGCTGCTGGTCGCCGCGCTGCTCGGCCCCGCGCTGGTGCTGGCGGCCGACGTGACGGGCCGCCTGGTCGCCCCGCCCGGCGAAATCCCCGCGGGCATCATCACCGCCCTGCTGGGCGCCCCGCTGCTGGCCTACCTGGTCCACCGAGCCAAAACGGTGACGACATGACCACCCCGGTCCCCCGCACAGACTCCCGCGATCTTGCACTTGCCGCCCCGGCGAAAGGGGCGATCCCGGCGCCGTCGGGGCAGCAAGTGCAAGATCAACGACGTGGGCCGCTGGGGGCCGGGCGCGGGGTTCTGCGGGTCGGGGCGGCGGTGGTGGTGCCGTTCCGGTGGCGTCCTGTCGTTCTGGCGCTGGTGCTGTTCGTGCTGCTCTGCCTCGCGGTGGTGGTCAGCCTGTCGCTGGGGACGCCGTACGTGGCCCCCGTCGACGTGGTGCGGTCGCTCTCCGGCGCGGGCACCCCGTACGACCTCGTGGTGCGCGACCTGCGACTGCCCCGCGCCGTCCTCGCGGCGGTCGCCGGTGCGGCCTTCGGCGTGGCCGGCACGCTGATCCAGAGCGTGGCCCGCAACCCCCTGGCCAGCCCCGACGTCATCGGCGTCACCCAGGGCGCCGGGCTGGCCGCCACGATCGCGCTGACCAGCGGGGCGGCGGCGGTGCTGGTGGCGCCGGCGGCGCTGCTCGGCGGCCTGGCCGCGGCGGTACTGGTGTTCGCGCTCGGCGCCCGGCACGGCCTGGCCGCCCAGCGGTTCGTGCTCGCCGGCGTGGCGGTGGCGTTCGCGTTCCGGGCGCTGATCGAGGTCGTCATGCTCACCGCCGACCCGATCGACGGGCTGCGCGCGCAGATCTGGCTCATCGGCACGCTCGCCGGCAAGGGGTGGAGCGAGGCGGCCTGGATCGCCGGCACGCTCGCCGTGCTGCTGCCGGTGCTGCTCTGGGCCGGCTGGGCGCTGCGCAGCAGCACGCTCGACGACGACACCGCGCGGGGGATCGGCCTGCGGCCGGTGGCCCGGCGCATCGGCCTGGCCGGCACCGGCGTGCTGGCCGCCGCGATGGTCACCGCCCAGGTGGGCGCGGTGGACTTCGTGGCGCTCGTCGCCCCGCAGGTGGCCCGCCGGCTGGCCCGGACCGAGCGACCGCCGCTGCTCTGCGCCGCGCTGCTGGGCGCGTTGCTGCTGGTGCTCGCCGACCTGGGCGCCCGGCGGCTGCTGGCGCCCACCCAACTGCCGGCCGGCGTGCTGACCGCGGCGATCGGCGGGCCGTACCTGATCTTCGTGCTGCTGCGCACCCGAGGGAGGCGCTCGTGACCGCGCTGCTGTCCACCCGCGACCTGGTCGTCGGCTACGAGGGCCGGACCGTGCTGGACGGACTGGACCTCGACCTGCCGGCCGACACGTTCACCGTGATCGTCGGCCCGAACGCCTGCGGCAAGTCGACGCTGCTGCGCACCATGGCCCGGCTGCTCACGCCCCGGCGGGGCGCGGTGCTGCTCGACGGCGCGGCGATCCGGGACCTGCCCACCCGGGACGTGGCCCGGCGACTCGGCGTGCTGCCGCAGAGCCCGCTGGTGCCCGAGGGGATCACCGTCGCCGACCTGGTCGGGCGCGGCCGGCAGCCCTACCAGCGCTGGTGGCGGCAGTGGTCGACCGAGGACGGCCGGGCGGTCGAGGAAGCCATGCGGCTGGCCGACGTCGCCGGGCTGGCCGACCGGGCGGTGGACACGCTCTCCGGCGGCCAGCGCCAGCGGGTGTGGATCGCCATGACGCTGGCCCAGGACACCGACGCGCTGCTGCTGGACGAGCCCACCACGTACCTCGACCTGGCCCACCAGGTGGAGGTGCTGGACCTGCTGCACCGGCTGCGCGCCGAGCGGGGCCGGACCGTGGTGGCCGTGCTGCACGACCTCAACCAGGCGGCCCGGTACGCCGGTCACCTGATCGCCATGCGCGACGGCGCGGTGGTCGCCGCCGGCGAGCCGCGCGAGATCCTCACCGCCGACCTGGTCCGCGACGTGTTCGGGCTGGACTGCGTGGTCGTGCCCTGCCCGGTCAGCGGCGCCCCGCTCGTGGTGCCGGCCCTCACCCAGACCTCGGCCGTTCCGGCCGCCACGCCGGCCACGGCCGGCGTCCCCGTCGGCGACGCCTGAGCGCGCCGACCCGCACCACCGAAAGGAACACCATGCGTCGTCTCGCCGTCGCACTCACCGCCGCGCTCGCCCTCGGCGTCGGTCTCACCGCCTGCGGGGAGAGCGATCCCGTCGGCGGCGCCGGCACCGGGGAGACCCGGGAGATCACCCACGCCATGGGCACCACGAAGGTGCCGGCCGAGCCGAAGCGCGTGGTCGTGCTCGACACCGACAAGATCGACACCGCGCTGTCGCTCGGCGTCACCCCGGTCGGCGCGGCCACCGCCGGTGAGGCGAAGAGCTGGCCCACCTACTTCGGCGCGGACAAGCTCGCCGGCATCACCGAGGTCGGCGTGCTCACCGAGCCGGACCTGGAGGCGATCAACGCGCTCAACCCGGACCTCATCCTGGGCAGCAAGTTCCGCCAGGAGAAGTTCTACGACGAGCTGTCCAAGATCGCCCCGACCGTGTTCACCGAGAAGGTCGGCATCACCTGGAAGGAGAACTTCCTCCTCGACGGCGCGGCGCTGGGCAAGGAGCAGCAGGCCAAGGACCTGCTGGCCGAGTACGAGAAGCGGGCGAAGGACTTCGGCGCGAAGCTCGGCGACGCCGCGTCCCGCAAGGTCTCCATCGTGCGCTTCATGCCGACCGAGATCCGCCTGTACGGGCCGGACTCCTTCTCCGGCATCGTCGTCGGCGACACCGGCCTGGGCCGCCCCGAGCGGCAGATGCTCGCCGGCAAGGAGGACAAGCGGATGGACCGGGTCAGCCCGGAGCGCATCGCCGAGGCCGACGGCGACGTGGTGTTCGTGACCGCGTACGGCGAGAAGGCCGCCGCCGAGCAGGCCAAGGTCACCGGCGGCACGCTGTGGAAGGGCCTGTCCGCGGTCAAGGCCGGCAAGGCGCACGTGGTCTCCGACGAGATCTGGATGACCGGCATCGGCGTGGGCGCCGCCAACAAGATCCTGGACGACCTGGAGAAGTACCTGGCCGCCTGAGCCCCGATCACCAGCGCCCGTCCAGCCGCAGGAGGCCGGACGGGCGCTGGCGTGTTTCAGGCGGCCAGCTGCCAGAGCAGGAACGCGTTGAGCGCCACCACGAACGCCGTGATCGCCACCGCCGCCGCAGTGGTGGCCCGCCGGTTGACCAGGCTGCCCATCAGGTCCCGGCGCCGGGTGAACATCACCACCGGGATCAGCGCGAACGGGATGCCGAAGCTCAGCACCACCTGCGACAGCACCAGCGCCCGGGTCGGGTCGACGCCGATCGCGAGCACCGCCAGCGCGGGCAGCAGCGTGATCATCCGGCGGATCAGCAGCGGGATCCGGCGGCGCAGGAAGCCCTGCATGATGATCTCACCGGCGTACGTGCCGACGCTCGTGGAGGCGAGGCCGGACAGGAGCAGCGCGACCGCGAAGCCGACCGCGGCGGCCGTACCGAGCGTGGTGGCGAGCCCGGCGTGCACACCTTCGAGGGTGTCGGTGCCCGGGATCGACGTGCCGTGGAAGCTGCTCGCCGCCACCAGCAGCATGGCCAGGTTGACCGCCCCGGCGACGCCGAGCGCGATCAGCACGTCGACCCGCAGGCCCTTGGCGATCACCCGTCGCTGCGCCTCGCCCTCGGCGGGCAGGCGGTTCGGCGTCAGCGCCGAGTGCACGTAGATGACGTGCGGCATCACCGTCGCGCCCAGGATGCCGGCGGCGAGCAGCATGCTGTCGGTGCCCTGCATCCGGGGCAGCAGGCCGGCCGCGGCGTCGGACACGTCCGGCTGCGCGGTGACCAGGTTGACCGCGAACGCCAGCACGATCACCCCGAGCAGCACCGCGATGGCGATCTCGAACGTCCGGAAACCCCTGGCGCGCAGCGCCAGGATGGCGAACGAGGCGGCGCCGACGATCAGGCCGCCGGGCAGCAGCGGGACGCCGAACAGCAGGTACAGCGCGACCGCCCCGCCGATCACCTCGGCCAGGTCGGTGGCCATGGCGACCAGTTCGGCCTGCGCCCACATGACCCGGTTCAGCGGCCGGGGCAGGTGCTCCCGGCACAGTTCGGGCAGGCTGCGCCCGGTGGCCAGGCCGAGTTTGGCGGTGAGCGTCTGCACCAGCATGGCGGCCAGGTTCGCCGCCACCACCACCCAGACCAGCAGATAGCCGTACCGGGCCCCGGCGGTGGAGTTGGTGGCGAAGTTGCCGGGGTCGACGTAGGCGACCGCCGCTACGAACGCGGGCCCGAGCAGGATGAGGCGTCCGCGTACCGGGCGCGGGGCGCGGGCGGTCCGCAGTGGGGGTACGACAGGCGAGTCGTTTGTTACCACTGGTGCTCCTCGACGGACGACGGGCGGCGGGACGAGACGACGACCGGCGGGGGCGAGGCGGAGTCAGGCGGGTTGTTCCCGACTACTACT
This sequence comes from Micromonospora sp. CMU55-4, assembly GCF_011602315.1. NCBI lineage: Bacteria > Bacillati > Actinomycetota > Actinomycetes > Micromonosporales > Micromonosporaceae > Micromonospora > Micromonospora sp. CMU55-4. The sequence goes on along the minus strand of NZ_JAAOLH010000005.1, from coordinate 233,173 downwards.
CACATATGCCACTAACCTGAGCCCAGAGGGGAAAGCGCACACGAGGGACGGTGTCGCCCCGCCGCGGCGGCTGCTCCGGCCCGGTCGATCGCCCCGGGCGCAGCACGCCGAACGGCCGTCCCGGGTGCGGGACGGCCGTTCGGTGGGGCGGCGGTGAGCCGGATCGGATCGGTCGGTCAGGCGGCGGTGGACCAGATGGCGCGGAACGCGGCTGCCTCACCGGCCAGCCACTGCTCGATCTGCTCGGGCTTGACGTCGGCGGGCATCCGGTGCGCCTCGCCGCGCCGCACGTCGACCAGGACCGGCTCGGCGTGCGGCAGCACCGCGTCCATGTGCCGGGCCATCAGGTGCAGCGTGGCCAGGGTCGCCTCCTCGCTCGGCGGCGCCTCGTCGAAGTGCAGCCGGATCGCCTCGGCCCGGCCGTCGGCGTACCGCACACCGAACTGCGGGTTGATCTTCACGGGCAGGTCACCCAGCATCGCCAGCGCGTCGCGGGTCTGCGCCAGGTCGACGCCGGCCGGCTCGCCCAGCGACTGCAGCCAGCGGGTCGCGCCCGGCACCAGCGCCTCGTAGAGCGGGCGCCAGCGCGGCTTGACCAGGTCGGCGACCTGCGCGAGGTGGGTGCCGCCGGTGTGGAACGCGACGTCGGCCTTGAGCGCCTTGACGAACTGGCCGTGCGGGTTGAAGCCGTGCCGGCTGGCCCGCTGCCGGCGCAGCCCGCCGACGAAGGTGGCCTTGGTGGGCCCGGTGCGGTCGACGTACCGGGTGAATCCGAGGAGGGTGGCGTAGGGGGTGACAGGGGTCGCGGAGGTGGGCGCAGTCACGAGCATCCTCCCAGGTCAACAGCTCGATTAGTACATACATTCTAATCGACGGGTCTGACAATCGCCCAGGGCACGAAAAGGGCCGCCCGGACATCCCGGGCGGCCCTTTTTCGCGTAGTCCTACAGCTGGCCGACGTCGGTGATCCGGACCGCCGCCGCGCCGATCTCGTCGGAGGCGGCGAGGTCGATCTCGGCGCTGATGCCCCAGTCGTGGTCGCCGTCCGGGTCGTCCAGGATCTGCCGTACGGTCCACTTCTCGCGGCCCTGCTCGATCATCAGCAGCGCCGGCCCGCGCGCGTCCGGCCCCACCCCGATCGCGTCGTACGTCTCGAAGTACGGCTCCAGCGCGTCGGCCCAGGCGTCGGCGTTCCAGCCGTCGCCGGCGTCCAGCTCGCCGAGCAGGTCCCAGCGGCGCAGCGCGGCCAGCTCGACGCGACGGAACATCGCGTTGCGCACCAGCACCCGGAACGCCCGCGCGTTGCGGGTGACAGCCGGCGGCCGGTCGTCCAGCGAGGCGGCGACCTCGGCCACGTCCGACGGGTTGCGCAGCCGCTCCCACTCGTCGATCAGGCTGGAGTCGACCTGGCGGACCAGCTCGCCCAGCCACTCGATGAGGTCGACCAGCTCCTCGGTCTTCGCGTCCTCGGGGACGGTCTGCCGCAGCGTCTTGTACGCGTCGGCGAGATAGCGCAGCACCAGCCCCTCGGAGCGGGACAGCCCGTAGAACTGGACGTACTCGGGGAACGTCATGGCCCGCTCGTACATGTCGCGGACCACCGACTTGGGGGAGAGCTGGTGGTCGGCGACCCAGGGGTGGCCCTGCCGGTACATCTCGTACGCGGACTCCAGCAGCTCCGCCAGCGGCTTGGGCCAGGTCACCTCGTCGAGCAGTTCGAGGCGTGCCTCGTACTCGATGCCTTCGGCCTTCATCGCGGCGACCGCCTCGCCGCGGGCCTTGAACTGCTGCGCGGACAGCACCTGGCGCGGGTCGTCCAGGATCGACTCGATCACACTGAGCACGTCGAGCGCGTACGACGGCGACTCCCGGTCGAGCAGTTCCACTGTGGCCAGCGCCAGCGGTGACAGCGGCTGGTTGAGCGCGAAGTCGAGCTGGAGGTCGACGGTGAGGCGTACCCGGCGGCCGGTCTCGTCCGGCTCGGGCAGCTCCTCGACCACGCCGCCGGCCCGCAGCGCGCGGTAGATGGCGATGGCCCGGCGGATGTGCCGGCGCTGCGCGGCCGGGTCCTCGTGGTTGTCGGTGAGCAGGTGCCGCATCGAGGCGAACGCGTCGCCGGGACGGCCGATCACGTTGAGCAGCATCGAGTGGCTGACCTGGAAGCTGGACGTGAGCGGCTCCGGCTCGGCCTCGACCAGGCGCTGGAACGTCGGCTCACCCCAGCCGATCGAGCCCTCCGGCGGCTTCTTCTTCACCACCTTGCGACGCTTCTTCGGGTCGTCACCGGCCTTCGCGAGGGCCTTCTCGTTCTCGATCACGTGCTCGGGGGCCTGCACCACGACCCGGCCCAGCGTGTCGAACCCGGCCCGTCCGGCCCGGCCGGCGATCTGGTGGAACTCGCGGGCCTTCAGCAGGCGCGTCCGCACCCCGTCGTACTTCGAGAGACCGGTGAACAGCACGGTGCGGATCGGCACGTTGATGCCGACGCCGAGCGTGTCCGTACCGCAGATGACCTTGAGCAGGCCGGCCTGGGCGAGCGTCTCGACCAGGCGGCGGTACTTCGGGAGCATGCCGGCGTGGTGCACGCCGATGCCGTGGCGGACCAGCCGGGACAGCGTCTTGCCGAAGCCGGAGGTGAACCGGAAGTTGCCGATCGCCTGCGCGATCATGTCCTTCTCCGCGCGGGTGCAGACGTTCACGCTCATCAGCGCCTGGGCGCGTTCCAGCGCGGCGGCCTGCGTGAAGTGCACCACGTACACCGGGGCCTGCTTGGTCTCCAGCAGTTCCTCGAGCGTCTCGTGCAGCGGCGTGGTCGCGTACGAGAAGAGGAGCGGGACCGGCCGCTCGGCCGAGCGGACGACGGCGGTCGGCCGCCCGGTGCGCCGGCTCAGGTCGTCGACGAAGCGGGTGGTGTCGCCGAGCGTGGCCGACATCAGCACGAACTGGGCCTGCGGCAGCTCGATCAGCGGCACCTGCCACGCCCAGCCCCGGTCCGGCTCGGCGTAGAAGTGGAACTCGTCCATGACCACCTGGCCGACGTCGGCGCGGCGGCCCTCGCGCAGCGCCAGGTTGGCCAGGATCTCCGCGGTGCAGCAGATGATCGGCGCGTCCGCGTTGACGCTGGCGTCGCCGGTGAGCATGCCGACGTTCTCGGCGCCGAAGACCTCGCAGAGCGCGAAGAACTTCTCCGAGACCAGCGCCTTGATCGGCGCGGTGTAGAAGGTCGTGCGATCGTCGGCCAGCGCGGCGAAGTGCGCCGCGATCGCCACCAGGCTCTTGCCCGAGCCGGTCGGCGTATTCATGATCACGTTCGCGCCGGAGACGATCTCGATGACCGCCTCCTCCTGATGGGGATAGAGATTCAGGCCGCGCTCGGACGCCCAGGAGGCGAACGCGTCGTAGAGGGTGTCGGGATCGGCGGTCTTCGGCAGCGCGGCGGTGAGAGTCATGGCGGCTCCCATCGTGCCTGGATCACACCGCGCCGCGCCAACCGGGTTCAGCGCAACGGGTTCAGCGCCGCCGGTGGATCAGGTCGAAGACCTCCCGGCCGGCGGTCAGCGCGCGGCGTTCGAACTTCGTCACCGGCCGGTGCGCCGGACGCGGCGCGTAGCCGCCGTGTACGTCGACCAGCTCCGGGTCGGCGGTGAGCGTCTCGCGCATCGACCCGGCGTACTCGGCCCAGTCCGTCGCGCAGTGCAACGTGCCGCCCGGCGCCAGCCGGGACCGCAGCAGCGCCACGTGCGCCGGCTGAATGATCCGCCGCTTGTGGTGGCGTGTCTTCGGCCACGGGTCCGGGAAGAAGACGTGCACCGCGTCCAGGCAGCCCTCCGGCATGGCCCGGACCAGGTCCAGCGCGTCGCCCTCGGCCACCCGTACGTTGTCCAGACCGTGGCGTTCCACCAGGTCGAGCAGGTTGGCGATTCCCGGCGTATGGACCTCGACCGCCAGATAGTGTCGGTCCCGGTCGGCCGCCGCCATGGCGGCGGTGGCGTCGCCCATGCCGGAGCCGATCTCCAGCACCAGCGGCGCCCGCCGTCCGAACAGCGCCGCCGGATCGCACGGCCCGTCGAGGGCGGCGATCCTGAGGCCGTACGCGGGCCAGAGCCGGTCCAGCGCGTCGCGCTGCCGGTCGCTCACCCGCCCGCGACGCGGATGGAAGGTGCGGATGCGGGCGGCGGGAAGGTCGGTGAGGGTCACAACGAGCCGAGCCTAGCCCGGATCGGATGTGATGTGCGGCCGGGGGTGAGAGGATTCATCCCGTACGCCGGGAGGGGTCATGGGGTCGTTCAGGGTACGTGAGGCGCTGCTGGTCGCGGTCGCCGCGTGCGCCGCCCCGCTGGTCGGCGCGCTGCCCGCCCAGGCCGCGCCGCGCGCCGCCGAGCCGGTGCCGGAACAGCCCCCGGCCGACGTGATCTTCGTGGAGGTCACCCCGGGCACCGTGTCGCCCGGCTACCTGGTCGGCATCCGGGCGAGCTGCCGGAACAACACCGTGCCGGCGATCGTCACCTCGGACGCGTTCGGCAAGATCCAGGTGCAGCCGCAGCGCGGCCTGCTCACCGCCACGCCGATGGTCCACGAGCGCACCCGGCCCGGCAACTACCGGGTCAAGCTGGAGTGCCCGGGCGGGGAGACCGCCTCCACCATGCTCCAGGTGGTCAAGCAGGGGCAGCCCACCCGGCCGCCGACCCACGGGCCCAGTCACCTGCCCAGCCGCGGCCCGGCGACCGGCTTCGGCGGCACCGCCGGTCCCGGCCTCGGCGGCCTGCTGGTGCCGGTCGGACTGGCGGTGACCATGGTCGGCGCCGGGCTCGGTGTGGCCGCGTCCCGCCGCCACGCCCGTGGCGCCGCCGGACGCTGAGGCCCGCCATGGCCGAGCACTTCGTCCCGCCGCCCGCCGGTTCCCGGCGCTCCGGCTGGCCGTTCGTGGCTCTGCCCCCGCCCGCCGCGCCGCCCACGGGCTCGGCCCGGCCGTCCCGGGCCGGGCCGCCCGCCGACGCCGCCCGGTTCTCCAGGGCTGATCCGGCCGCCGCGCCCCGGACCGGCCCGCGCTCGGGGAGTGGGTCTGCCGCCGGGACGGGTCCGTCCGCCGGGACCGGATCGTCTGCCGGGCCGGTCTCCGGGGCGCGGCCGTGGATGCCGCCGCCCGCCGCGTCGCGACCGTGGTATCCGCCGTCGGCCGATCCGCCGGCCCTGCGCCCACGCCCCGCCGGGCCGCCGCCGGTCGAGCCGCCACCGGCGTCGCCGGGCGGGCGGGACCGGGGCCGGGGCTCCTGGTCGAAGCCGCTGGCAGTGGTTCTGGTGCTGGTCGGTGTGTTCGCCACCGGGGCTGGCCTCGGGCGTACGGCCGGGCCGTTCGACTTCGCCGACGCGTCCACCGAGTCGAGCCGGTCGACCGGGTCGGGCGCGGCGGCCCCGGCGAACGCTGCCGCTCCGGCCCGGAAGCCGGCGAGCCGGCCGGTACGCCTGGCGGTGCCGGCCATCAAGGTCAACGCGCCGGTCACCCCGGTGGGGCAGGCGAAGGACGGCTCGGTGGACGTGCCGCCGCTGACCGAGCACGACCAGACCGGCTGGTACGACAGGGGAGCGGTGCCCGGCGACCCGGGTCGGGCGATCATCGTGGGCCACGTCGACACCAAGAGCGGCCCGGCCGTGTTCTACCGGCTGCGCTCGCTCAAACCGGGCGCCCGGATCCAGGTGACCCGCGCGGACCGCAGCGTGGTGACGTTCAAGGTGGACAGCGTCGAGTACTTCGACAAGTCGAACCTGCCCGCCGCGCGGGTCTACGGCGACTCAGGTCCGGCCGAGCTGCGCCTGATCACCTGCGGCGGCGAGTGGGTCGGCGGCCGTACCGGCTACCAGGACAACGTGATCGTCTTCGCGTCCCTGGCATCCTGACGGGCCACCGCCCCGGTCGATCATGAGGTTGGCGGTGACAAAACGGACGTCGAGCGCCGCTAACTTCATGATCGACGGAGAAGGGGGATGGGGAGGGGTCAGGGCTTGGCGGGGACCTGCTGGACCACCTCGAACTCCAGCAGGTTCGCGCCGGTGGCGACCGGCTTGCGCGGCTCGCCGCCCTCGGCGTGCGCGGCCCGGGACGGGCCCTGCGCCCACGCCTGGTACGCCTCCTCGCTCTCCCAGCGGGTGTACACGAAGTAGCGGCTCTCCCCGGCGACCGGGCGCAGCAGCTCGAAGCCGAGGAAACCGGGGGAGTTCTCCACCGCGCCGGCCCGGGCCGCGAACCGCTTCTCCAGCTCCTCGCCGGCGCCGGGCGGGACGTCGATCGCGTTGATCTTCACGACTGCCATACGTCCACCCTAACGAGCCTCGGACTCAGAACGTCTCGACGGCCGGCGTCAGGTCGGCGTCGACCACCACCGGGGCGTGGTCCGAGGGACCCTTGCCCTTGCGGGCCTCCCGGTCCACGTACGCGGAGCGGACCGCGCGGGCGAACGGCGCGCTCGCGTACACCAGGTCGATCCGCATGCCCTTGTTCTGGTGGAACATCCCGGCCCGGTAGTCCCAGTACGTGAACGGGTGCGGCCCCTTCATCGGTGTCGGCACCACGTCCTCCAGCCCGAGGTCACGCAGCGCGGCCAGGGCGGCCCGTTCGGCCGGGGTGACGTGGGTGGAGGTGGCGAACAGCGCGGGGTCCCAGACGTCGGCGTCGGTGGGCGCGACGTTGAAGTCGCCGCAGACGGCCACCGGCAGGGGCCCGGCGACCTCCGGTTCCAGGGCGTCGCGCAGCGCCGCGAACCAGGCCAGCTTGTACGCGTAGTGCGGGTCGTCCGGCGTGCGGCCGTTCGGCACGTACACCGACCAGACCCGCAGCCCGTCGCAGGTGGCCGAGATGGCGCGGGCCTCGGGTTCGGGGAAGCCGGGCTCGCCCGGGAAGCCGACCGCCACGTCGGCGAGCCCGACCCGGGACAGGACGGCGACGCCGTTCCACCGGCCGTCGCTGTGGCTGGCCACCTCGTAGCCCAGCTCGCCCACCTCGGCGACCGGGAACGCCCCGTCCGGGCACTTGGTCTCCTGCAGGCACACGACGTCGGGTTTCGTGGTGGCCAGCCAGTCGAGCAGCCGGGGCAGGCGGGCCTTCACCGAGTTGACGTTCCAGGTCGCCAGGCGCATGGCCCCAGCCTGCCGCATCGCCGCCCGTCCCGCCGCCTCAGCGCTCCGGGGTGTCGCCGGGGCGGGTCTGCTCGGCCAGGAAGCGCTCCAGCTCGGCGCCGAGCTCGTCGGCGGTGGGCAGCGGACCGGTCTCGCCGGCGAGCAGGCTCTTCTCGCCCCGGCCGCGGGCGAACGCGTCGTACTGCTCCTCCAGCGCCTGCACCAGCGTGGCCGCCTCCTCGGTCTGGGTGACCTGGCGGTCGATCTCCACCCGGACCGCCTCGGCGGCGGTGCGCAGGTCCTCGACCGGCAGCAGCAGGCCGGTGCTGCGGGACACGGCGGACAGCAGCGCCTCGGCGGCGGCCGGGTACTCGGCCTGGGCCACGTAGTGCGGCACGTGCGCGGCGAAGCCGAGGGCGTCGCGGCCCTGCTCGCCGAGGCGGTACTCGAGCAGGTGGCCGACGCTGGCCGGCACCTGCACCTTCTGCAGCCACGGCTCGTGGCCGGCGATCAGGTCCTTGCGCGTGGCGTGCGCGGTGACGCCGCTGGGCCGGGTGTGCGGCACCGCCATCGGGATCGAGTTGAGCCCGACGGTGAGCCGGACGTCGAGGCGGGCGCAGAGGCCGGCGACGGCGGCCACGAAACGCTCCCACTGCAGGTCCGGCTCGGGGCCGGTGAGCAGCAGGAACGGGGTCTCGTCGTCGTCGCGCAGGAGGTGCAGCTCCAGCGCCGGGGCGTCGTAGTCGGCCCAGTGGTCCTCGACGAACGTCATCACCGGGCGGCGCGAGCGGTAGTCGAAGATCTGGTCGACGTCGAAGCGGGCGATCGTCCGGGCGTCGAGCGAGGTGAGCAGCTGTTCCCGGGCGAGCCGGGTGGCGTTGCCGGCGTCGACGAAGCCGGTGAGCGCCTGGATCAGCACCGGCTGGCCGAGCTCGGGCAGCTCGTCGGTGAGTTCGTAGAGCTCGTGTGGATCGAGCACCGGTGGGGTCCTCCCTGTCGACGCGTACGGGGGAGCGCCGAACGTGCGGTCTCCCCGGTTCGGCAAACGTACCGGGGGGTGTGGTCCATTCCGTTACGGACACCTCTGATGCCCGGATGGTGATCACGATTCGGCTACGCCCCGGTCCGGCGGCCGACATCCGGATCGTCCGAACGGACGAGTTAGTCGATCATCGGGCGGGAGCGGGACATCTACGAGGTTCGTGCCGGGAGAGTTTCGGCGCGTGGCCGGCGGGTGATTCGCCGGGTTCCCGAGGTCTGTCGTCGGCTGGGCGCGGCAGGCCGCGAGTGTCCTGCCCGGGTCGGCCGAAGTGTGGCGAGGGCCACTCGACAGGCCTGGGTGATCCCGGTTTGCCCTGCCTAGCCTCGTCGGATGCGTAGCGACGGCACCCTCGACGACCCGTTCGGCCCCGGCCGCCCGGCTGACCGTTCGGACGATACCCCCTCCACCAACCGTTCGGCGAGGCTCCAGGGACTCTTCCGGCGTACCCGCTTCTGGGCCCCCATGAACCCCCGGCCCGGCCGGACCAAGCTCGCGGTCGCCACCGGCGCGGCCTGCTGCCTCGGCCTGGTCGGCGTCAGCCAGGCCGGCTTCGGCGCGCCGGAGCGCGCCGCCGCCCCGGCGCCCTCGGCGGAGGTCGCCGAGCGCGCGGAGGCCGACGTCGCCTCCCGCGCGAGCGCCCGCCCGACCACCGCGCCGACCACCGCCGCCCCGTCCGCGACGGCGAGCCCGAAGGCGACCGCCAAGCCCAAGCCGAAGCCGACGAAGACGGTCCGGCAGATCGTCCCGGTCGCCGGCCTGGACCGGACCCAGATGAACAACGCCAAGAAGATCGTGCAGGCCGGCAAGGAGATGGGCGTGCCGCGCCGCGCCCTGGTCATCGCGGTGGCGACCGCGATGCAGGAGAGCACGCTGCTCAACTACGCCAGCGGCGTGCTGCCCGAGTCGCAGAACTACCCGCACCAGGCCATCGGCTGGGACCACGACTCGGTCGGGCTGTTCCAGCAGCGGCCGAGCAGCGGCTGGGGCACCGTCGAGCAGCTCATGGACCCGGAGTACGCGACGAAGGCCTTCCTGTCCGCGTTGGAGGAGATCCCCGGCTGGCAGGACCTGCCGCTCTCGGTGGCCGCCCAGGCCGTGCAGATCTCCGCGTTCCCGGACGCGTACGCCCAGCACGAGTGGCGGGCCGGCGAGGTGGTGGCCGAGATCCTGGGCTGAGCCGGACGAGTGGTTGCCGAAGGGTCGATTCGGGTATCACGGGGCTTGCCGGTCCCAGGTACACATGAAGGGGACCGCGGGACGGAGGACACCATGTCGCTGATGCAACGGATCACCGCCTTCCTGCGGTCGCCGCGGGGCCAGCAGTTGGTCGACCGCGGCCGGCGTGAGATGTCCAAGCCGGAGAACCAGGCCCGGCTGCGGCAGATCGCGACCCGGCTGCAGTCGCGCCGGCGCTGACCCGCGTCACCCCCGCCGCACGAGCCCCCGGAGCCCTTCGTGACCGACCCCGCCCCCGTCGGGGAGCCCGACGCCGTCCCCGCCGCCCCCGCCCCGCCGGTGGACGCGCCCGAGGCGCCACCGGCCAAGCTCTGGGACCGGATGCGGGAGGACCCGCAGTACGCCCCGGAGCACCTGGCCCTGGAGGCGGTACGCCGGCTCGGGCCGGAGGCCGCGCAGTGGGCGGCCCGGGAACGCGCCCTGCGGCCGGACGCGCCGCCCGAACAGCTGGCGGACCAGGCGGTCCGCAAGTTCGTCAACCACGCCCGGCTCTCCGGCGCGGTCTCCGGCGCCGCCGGGCTGCCCGGCGCGGTGATCGACGTGGGCGTGCTGGCCTGGACCCAGGCCCGGCTGGTGCTGCACGTGGCGGCCGCGTACGGCGCCGACCCGACGCACGTCGACCGGGCCACCGATCTGCTGGTGCTCCAGCGGGTGCACAAGGCCGCCCAGACCGCCCGCCTGGCGCTCGGGGTGGCCGCCGGCCGGGAGCGGGCCGGCGCGTTGTTCGGCTCCGCCGCCGATCGGGCGCTGGGCCGGGTGATGCTCCAGCTCGGTGTCCGGCTGGCCCGGATGGCCGGGGTACGCGCCGCCAAGCGGATGTTCGCCAAGGTCGTGCCGGGCGCCGCGATCGTGCTCGGCACCTGGGCCAACTCGTCGGCCACGAAGGAACTGGCCGACCGTACGCGCGCCCTCTACCGGGCCGGTGGTCCCCGGCCGCTTCCCGGCCCGCGTCAGCCCTGACCCTCCTCGGCCCCGGGCCCGTCCGTCCGGCCCGCGCCGGTCAGCTCGCCCAGCCGGACGAGTTCCAGGCCACCTCGGCCAGCCGGCCCTGCCCGGCCGCGTTCGGGTGGAACCAGTCCAGCGCGTTCACCTGGTCCAGCGTGAAGCGGTGACGGTGCACCGCGCCGCCGTCCCAGCGGCAGCGTGACCCGTACGCCCGGCAGGCGGCACGCAGTTGTCCGTCGTACGCCTCGATCCGGTCCCGGACGCGGGCCCGGCGGGCCACCGCGGCGGGCGCGGTCGACGTGGCGTCTGCGAGCAGCGCCGGGCAGACGCCACGCGACCAGGCCCGCACGGCGCGGGGCTCGGTGTGCCCGATCTGCCAGAGCCGGTGCAGGTCCGGGATGCTGACCATCAGCACCCGGGCCTTCGGCCGGCCCTCGCGCAACACGCCCAGCGCCGCGTCGACCTGGTCGCGGAACGTGGCGACGGGCGTCATGTCGTCGACGTCGCCCCGGCAGGCGTCGTTCGCGCCGATCAGCACGGTGACCAGGTCGGCCTTGTCGCGTACCGCCGACCGGGCCTGGCCGGTCAGCGCGGACGCGCGGGCCCCGGGCACGGCCCGGTTGTACGCCCGCAGGCCCGGCGCGTCGGCGCGCAGCCGCCGGTAGATGCTCTCCACCCGCAGGCCGTCCCCGGTCGACCAGGAGTTGCGTTCGCAGCTCACCAGCACCAGGCAGGAGCCGTAGCCGGTGGTGACCGAGTCGCCGAGCGCGACCAGCACCCGGGGCTCGCCGGGGCGGGGCGTGCCGGAGGGCCGGGGCGACGCCTCGCCGGAGCCGTCACAGGCGAGCGCGACGAGCGCCGCCAGGCAGGCCAGCGCGGCGATCCAGCGTCGAGGCATGGGTTCCCCCGTCGGGCGGCGGCAACGGGCGCGTCGACCCTATGCCCCGGCGGGGTCCCGGAAGTGGTTCTGTCGGCTATCAGGCATAGACCACTGTCGTTCACATCTGTCGTGTCGGCGCAGGCCGGCCGTGCAGCCACCGGTGCAGCAGGCGGGTGATCCGGGGCAGCACCAGGTAGGTCATCAGCGGGGTGAGCACGAGCGTCATCAGCAGCGTCCGCCCGGCCAGCGGCACGTCGGCGAGGAACCGGGCGGTCAGCAGCGTGGCGGCCAGGCTCAGCGGGAAGAACGCCAGCCAGATCGTGACCGCCTGCTTCCAGCGCGGCGGCGCGGCCGGCTCCGGCTCGCCGAACGTCTCGACCACGTGGTCCACCGGCGGGTCGAACCAGCCCTCGATGCCGGTGCGCCGCTCGACCCGGGTGTGCTCGACGATGCCCTGCGCCGAGCTGAGCCACCAGCGCCGCTGCGGCGAGTCCTCCCACCCGCGCAGCGTGTCCGCGTCGGCGAAGCGGTACATCACGTGCCACTCGCCGGAACCGGGGGCGCTGCGGACGAAACCGGCGCCGAGGAAGCCCGGGAAGCTCTCCGCGAGCGCCGTACCGGCCCGCATCCACGCCACCACCTCGTCGGTACGCGCGGGGTCGGCGCGCCGGGACACGGCGACGGTCACGGGTACGGCCTGCGTCGTGGTCATGCCATCCTCTCCACCGGCCCGCGGGATCTCCGCCGGAAACCGGCACCCCGAAGTAACGCACCCGCCCGCAGCGCGCATCCGGCGACCGCCCGCCGGGTGTCCCGGATCACCGGCGTTCCCGCCCCGGCCGGTTATCCCCGCCCGTGCCGGGGTAGGCCCCAGGAATGACCCGATCACAACCCCGGCGCGCCCGCGGCACGGTCGGCCACGCGAACAGCGCCCTGAACCTGCGGCTCGTGCTGGCGACGTTCGGTCTGGTCGTGATGACCGTCTTCGCGGTGCTCGCGTTCGCCGCCGGCATCGCCTGGCTGGGCGTGGTCTGCGCGCTGCTCGCCGTGGTGGCGGTGGTCGACCTGGTCGTGATCCAGCGCCGCCGCGCCGCGCGCCGCCGGGAGGAGCCGGGCGTGCGGCACTCGCTGTTCGAGTGACAGGAGGACGACATGCCCATCGCCACCACCAATCCCGCCACCGGACAGGTGCTCAAGACGTACGACGCGATGTCGGACGAGCAGATCGACGCCGCGATCGAGCGGGCCGACCTGGCCTTCCGGCAGTTGCGTGAGACCACCATCGCGCAGCGGGCCCGGTGGCTCACCGCCGCCGCCGACCGGCTCGACGCCGAGCGCGACGAGACGGCCCGGCTGATGACCACCGAGATGGGCAAGACGTACGCCGCAGCCAAGGCGGAGGTCACCAAGTGCGCCACCGCCTGCCGCTTCTACGCCGACAACGCGCCGGCAATGCTCGCCGACGAGCCGGCCGACGCCGTCGCGGTCAAGGCCAGGCGGGCGTACGTGCGCTACCAGCCGATCGGCCCGGTGCTCGCGGTGATGCCGTGGAACTTCCCGCTGTGGCAGGTCATGCGCTTCGCCGCCCCGGCCCTGATGGCCGGCAACACCGGCCTGCTCAAGCACGCCTCGAACGTGCCGCAGACCGCGCTCTACCTGGAGGACCTGTTCCGGCGGGCCGGGTTCCCCGAGGGCGCGTTCACCACGCTGCTGGTGGGCTCCGACGCGGTCGACCGGATCCTCAGCGACCCCCGGGTACGCGCCGCCACGCTCACCGGCAGCGAGCCGGCCGGCCGGTCCATCGCCCAGATCGCCGGGCGGGAGATCAAGAAGACGGTGCTGGAGCTGGGCGGCAGCGACCCGTTCGTGGTGATGCCCTCGGCCGACCTGGACACCGCCGCCGAGGTGGCCACCACCGCCCGCTGCCAGAACAACGGTCAGTCCTGCATCGCCGCGAAGCGGTTCATCGTGCACACCGACGTGTTCGACGCGTTCGCCGAGAAGTTCGCCGCCCGGATGGCGGCGCTGCGCGTCGGCGACCCGATGGACGACGGCACCGACGTCGGCCCGCTGGCCAGCGAGCGTGGCCGCGACGAGGTGCACGCCCAGGTCACCGACGCGGTGGACCAGGGCGCGACGGTGCTCTGCGGCGGTGAGAAGCCGGACGGCGACGGCTGGTACTACCCGCCGACCGTGGTCACCGACCTGCGCCCGGAGATGCGGATGTGGTCCGAGGAGGTGTTCGGGCCGGTCGCCGGGCTCTACCGGGTCGGCTCGTACGACGAGGCGATCGAAGTGGCCAACGGCACCAGCTTCGGCCTCGGCTCCAACGCCTGGACCAACGACCCGGCCGAGCAGGAGCGCTTCGCCGTCGACCTGGACGCCGGCAACGTGTTCATCAACGGGATGACCACGTCCTATCCGGAGCTGCCGTTCGGCGGCGTGAAGAACTCCGGGTACGGCCGCGAGCTGTCCGCCGCCGGCATGCGCGAGTTCTGCAACACCAAGACCGTGTGGATCGGCGAGGGCCAGGCCGGCGCGGGCGCCGGCGCGCACTCCGAGTAGACGCGATTGGCCGGACGCCGTCACGGGTAGGAGTGCCCACCATGACGGCGTTCGGCTTCCACGCATCCCACGAGCAGATCCACCCGGCCCGGCTGCTGGAGGCGGTGATCCACGCCGAGCGCGCCGGCTTCGACGCGGCCATGTGCTCCGACCACTTCTCGCCGTGGAGCGAGCGGCAGGGCCAGTCCGGGTTCGCCTGGTCCTGGCTCGGGTCCGCGCTCCAGGCCACGAACCTGTCCTTCGGCGTGGTGAACGCGCCCGGCCAGCGCTACCACCCGGCGATCATCGCGCAGGCCATCGGCACGCTCGGCGCCATGTACCCGGGCCGGTTCTGGGCCGCGCTGGGCACCGGCGAGGCGGCGAACGAGCACATCACCGGCGAGGTCTGGCCGCGCAAGGACGTCCGCTCCGCGCGGCTGCGCGAGTGCGTCGACGTGATCCGGGCGCTGCTGGCCGGCGAGGAGGTCAGCCACGACGGCCTCGTCACAGTGGACCGGGCGAAGCTGTGGACCCGGCCGGAGGAGCCGCCCGCGCTGGTCGGCGCCGCGGTCAGCGTCGCCACCGCACGCTGGTGCGCCGAGTGGGCCGACGGGCTGATCACCGTCAACGCGCCGGTCGAGCACCTGCGCCGGATGATCGACGCCTACCGGGACGCGGGCGGACGCGGCCCGCTGCACCTGCAGGTGCACGTGAGCTGGGCGCCCGAGCAGGCCGAGGCCGAGGCGATCGCGTACGACCAGTGGCGCAGCAACGTGTTCGCGCCGCCGGTGTGCTGGGACCTGGAGACCCCCGAGCACTTCGACGTGGCGAGCGCCGACGTGCCGATGTCGACGGTCGCCGAGACCGTGAACGTCTCCGCCGACCTGGGCCGGCACATCGGCTGGCTGGAGGAGTACGTGGCGCTGGGCTTCGACCAGATCGCGCTGCACCACGTCGGGCAGGAGCAGCGCGCGTTCATCGACACGTTCGGCGCGGAGGTGCTGCCGAAGCTGCGCTCCGCCGCCTGATCACACATCGACGCCGCGGCGCATAGGCTCGACGCTCGTGGATGCTCTGTTCGAGGTAGTGGTCTTCCTGGCCATCGCCACGTTCGGCGCGGCGCTGGCCCGCAAGCTCGGCTTGCTCGCGCCGATCCTGCTCGTGGTGCTCGGTCTCGCGCTGTCCTTCCTGCCGTTCTTCCCGCACGTGCGGCTGGACCCGGACCTGGTGCTGGTGGGCATCCTGCCGCCGCTGCTGTACGTGGCGGCGGTGGAGACGTCGGTGCCGGCGTTCCGGCTCAACCTGCGGCCGATCCTGCTGCTCGCCGTCGGGCTGGTCATCTTCACCGCGTTCGTGGTGGGCACCGTCGTGCACTGGTTCCTGCCCCACCTGCCGTACGCGATCTGCCTGGCGCTGGGCGCGGTGGTGGCGCCGCCGGACGCGGTCGCCGCCACCGCGGTGGCCCGCCGGGTCGGCCTGCCCCGGCGGATCGTCACCATCCTGGAGGGCGAGAGCCTGGTCAACGACGCCACCGCGCTGGTGCTGCTGCGGGTCGCGATCGTCGCGGCGACCGCCACCACCGGCGGGGTCGGCGCCGGCGACGTGGCCCGGGAGGTGGTGGTCGCGGCCGGCGGCGGCGTCCTGGTCGGCCTGCTCGGCGTGGTGGTCTTCGGCTACCTGCACAAACGCGCCACCGACCCGGTGCTGGACAACGCGCTGTCGCTGATCGTGCCGTTCGCCGTGGTGTTCGCCGCCGAGGAGATCCACGCCTCCGGGGTGGTCGCGGTGGTGGTGACCGGCCTCGGCATCGGGCACAAGCTGCCCACGCTCATGTCGGCCGCCTCCCGCCTGCAGG
This sequence comes from Micromonospora sp. CMU55-4, assembly GCF_011602315.1. Classification (NCBI taxonomy): domain Bacteria; kingdom Bacillati; phylum Actinomycetota; class Actinomycetes; order Micromonosporales; family Micromonosporaceae; genus Micromonospora; species Micromonospora sp. CMU55-4. The sequence goes on along the minus strand of NZ_JAAOLH010000005.1, from coordinate 217,561 downwards.
TGACGGCGTTCTGGCGGCTGATCCGGTTCCTCCTCGAAGGACTGGTGTTCCTGCTGGTGGGCCTGCAGCTGCCGGAGGTGGTACGCGACCTGGAGGAGCCGCTCGGCTCGCTCGCCGCGATCACCGCCGCGGTGCTGGCCGCCGTCTTCCTGGCCCGGTTCGTCTGGGTCTTCCCGGCGACCTACCTGGCCCGGCTCGTGCCCCGGATCCGTCACCGTGACCCGGCGCCGCCGGTGCAGTACCCGGTCGTCATCGGCTGGGCCGGCATGCGGGGCGTGGTGACGCTGGCCGCCGCGCTGGGTCTGCCGCTCACCCTCGCCGGCGACACGCCGTACCCGCGCGCGCTGCTGATCTGGCTGGCGTTCGCGGTGATCGTGGCGACGCTGGTCGGGCAGGGCGCGACGCTGCCGTGGCTGGCCCGGCGGCTGCGGCTGCCGCCGGACGACCCGGTGCAGGACGCGCTGTCCGCCGCCGGGGTGCAGCAGCGGGCGAGCCGGGCGGCCCGGGAACGCCTCGACGAACTGGCCGGGGGCGCGCCGGAAGCGGTGGTGGAGCGCCTGCGTGGGCTGACCACCACCCGGGCCAACCTGGCCTGGGAACGGCTCGGCGGCACCGAACGGGAAACCCCCTCCCAGGCGTACGCGCGCCTGCGTCAGGAGATGATCGACGCCGAGCGGGAGGTGTTCCGGGCCGCCCGCGACTCCGGCCAGATCCCGGAGGAGGTGCTCACCCGCGCCTATCGTGACCTGGATCTGGAGGAGTCACTGCTGCGACAGGAGGTCGTCGAATGAGTTGCCGGCACCTGGCCGAGGCGGGCACGGCCGAGCCCGCCACCACCACCGAGTGCCCGGACTGCGTGGCGATCGGCAACCCCGACTGGGTGCACCTGCGCGCCTGCCTGACCTGCGGGCACGTGGGCTGCTGCGACTCGTCGCCGTACCAGCACGCCACGAAGCACTTCGAGTCGGCCGGGCATCCGGTGATGCGGTCGGTCCAGCCGGGGGAGTCGTGGCGCTGGTGCTTCGTGGACGAGGAGATCGGCTGACTCAGCCGACCCGGCGCTCCAGCACCTGCCCGGTCCACGTCGGGCGGCCCGGCCGCTCCACGGTGAACGGCTCGGTGGCGGTGAACCCGCAGCTCTCGTAGAACCGGACGAGCGCCCGGTCGGGGCTGCGGAAGCAGTCCACCCGCAGCAGGCCGACGCCGCGTTCACGGGCCAGCTCCGCCGCGTACGCCAGCAGCGCCGCACCGACCCCGCGCCCCGCGTACGCCCGGTCGGTGACCAGCAGGTTCACGTACAGCTCGGGTTCGGTGGCCGGCGGCACGTAGTTCGTTGCCGCGCCCACCACCAGCGCGCCCGCCACCGTCGCGTCGATCTCGGCCAGGTACAGGCCGTTCCCGGCCGCCCACTCCTCGGCCTGGGCGATGCGGCGCGGGTCGATCGACGCCGGCTCGGTGCCCCACTGGTCGGTACGCCCGAGTTCGGTCAGCCAGGCGGTGGCGCTGTCGAGCAGCCGCAGCAGCGTCGGGGCGTCGCCAGGTCCACCGGGGCGGATCGTGATGCTCTGCTGGTCGGTCATCCCGTCATGCTGCTACACGCCGTTCACCCCGGCACACCGGCGGGCCGGGTTTCCGGTGCCCGCCGGTTCGCGATCGCCCGGCGGGCCAGCGCCGGGGCGGCCAGCCCGGCGGCTGCGAAGATCCCGCCGAGCACCAGCCAGCCGACCGGCCCGCCACCGAGCACCAGCAGCGTGAGCAGGCCCCGGCCGAGCGCCTGGGCCAGCCCGGCGAGCAGGCCGTCCGCGCCCTGGTAGGCGCCGATCGCGTCGGGTGGGGCCAGGTCGTAGGCGAGGCCCGCGCCGGCCGCGCCGTGCCACAGGTCGCCCACCGTCCACACCGCCGTCGCGACGAGCAGCAGGACGACCGCCGGGAGCACCGGCAGGGCTGCTGTCGCCGCGTACAGCGGTGTGGCCGCCGCGAGCACGAGCCCGGCCCGGCGCAGCTTCCGCGCGGCCGGCGCGGCCCGCTCGGCGCCCCGGCTCAGCCGGACCGCGAGCAGCACGGTGAGGACCGTGTTCGCCAGCAGCACCGCCGACACCACTGGTGGCGGCGCGCCGGCGCGGTCCACCGTCCACAGCGGCACGACGAGCACGAGCACCGTCACGTGCGTGCTCAGCACCGCCGACGCGCCGCTCACCGCGAGGAACCGCCGGTCCCGCAGTGGTCGCCCGTGCCGCGGCGTGCCCGGCACGGGTCGCTCTCTGGCGGCGGCCGGCTGCGGCGGCAGGCGCAGCAGCAGTGCCGCCGAGAGCAGGTAGGTGGCCGCGTTGCCGACCACGAGCACCTGGTAGGCCCGGTGCGTGTCCACCGCGAGCGCGATCCCGGCCAGCGCGGTACCGACGGTGATGCCCAGGTTCGCCACCGCGCGCAGCGTGGCGAAGGCGTGCACCCGGCCGTCCGGGCCGCCCACCGCCGCCACGAGCGCCGCCCGTACCGCCAGGTTGCCGGTCGCGAGCAGCGCCTCCGGCACCGCCACCGCCAGGAACGCCGGGAACGAGCCGACCAGCAGGTACGCGAGCGCGGCGACCGCCTGGCCCACCTGGAGGACGGCCCGGAGCGTACGCGGATCCCACCTGTCCGCCAGCGCGCCAAGCGGCACGCTCGCGGTCAGCCCCACCAGCCCGGCGACGGTGAGCCCGGCGCCAACCGAGGTGGCGGAGAGGCCCACGTCCCGGGTCAGGTAGAGCGCTCCGCCCGCCAGCCACAGCCCCGCGCCGACGGTGTTGACCAGCGTGGCGTACGCGAGCGTGCGCAGCGGCCCGGGCGGCGGGAGCGGCGAGACGCGCCCCATCAACGGAGTCCGGCGAGGGCCATGTGATCGACGCTAGGACTGTTCCGACGGGCCCGGAGCCCCGCTCGAGGCGACGCCTGTCACACCGCGAGGCGGCGCTGGGCCTCGACCCGGGCCGAGCGTGTCACGACGGCGGCCGGCGGCCCTCCGGAAAGGTGAGGCCTCGAGCGATATGACTCTCAGGCATATTTATGCCTCACAGTCATATCGTTTTTTGGATGTTCCTTGTTCTCGCCACGACACGCCGGGCCGCCACGTCGCGAGGGGCGTCGTCGCGAGGCGGGCCGGGAGCGGTTAACCGGTCGACCGCGGGCGCAGGCCGTGCCACGATCGCGCGATGCCTGCCTCCGTGACCGGCCTGCTGCGCTGGCAGTTCGACCTGACCTGGGCGCTCGCCGAGTACCACCTCGACCGGCTGGAGCCGGCAGACTTCCTCTGGGAGCCGGCCGCGCTGTGCTGGACCATGCGCCCCGGCCGGGGCGGCGGGTGGCGTCCCGACTGGGCCGACACCGAGCCGGACCCGGTCCCGGCACCCACCATCGGGTGGCTGACCTGGCACATCGGCTGGTGGTGGTCGGTCGCTACCGACCATGTGCGGCAGCGGCCGGCGCGGGAACGCGACGACATCCGCTGGCCCGGGCCGGGCGCGGAGACGGTCGCCTGGCTGCGGGAGCTGCGGACGGAGTGGGCGGGCGCGCTGGCCGAGGCCGACCTGGACCGGCCGTCCGCGTACCCCTGGCCCGCCGACGCCGGTCTCACCGTGACGCACCTGGCCGCGTGGGTGAACGCCGAGCTGATGAAGAACGTGGCCGAGATCGGGCAGCTCCGGCTGCTGCGCGCGGCGGCCTGAGCCGGGTGGCGCTCAGTGCGCGCCGCCGAGGTTGAGCACCACCACCCCGGCGATCACCAGCCCCGCTCCGATCACCTTCGCCACGCTCAGCGGCTCGCCCAGGAACGCCGCGCCGATCGCCATGATGGCGGCGGTGCCGAGGCCGGACCAGACGGCGTACGCGACGCCGACCGGGATGTCCTTCACCGCAAGCGAGAGCAGCCCGAACGCGGACAGGTACGCCACCGCCAGGCCCAGTGTGGGCCAGAGCCGGGTGAAACCGTCTGTGGCCTTGAGCAGGCTCGTGCCGATCACCTCGGCGGTGATCGCGCCGAGCAGGAAGAGGTACGCCATCGCAGGACCGTACCCGGTCCTGCGATGGCGTCCGGTCAGCTCGGTCAGGAGACCGTGCAGGCCTTTCCGTTCAGGGTGACCAGCCACGGATCCGGGTTCGGGAAACGCGACGCGCTGCCGTTGAAGCCGAACGTGGTGGACGCGCCCGGCGCCAGCTTCGCGTTCCAGGACAGGTTCTTCGCGGTGACCGTGGCGCCGCTCTGACCGAGCTGCGCCGACCAGGCGTGGTCCACCTTCTGGTCGCCGAGGAACGCCCAGCGCAGGCTCCACCCGTTCACCGCCGTCGTGCCGGTGTTGCGCACCGTCACCTGGGTGGTGAAGCCGGACGGCCAGCTCCCGTGCGTGGTGTAGGTGACCGCGCAGGACGGCGCCGGCACCGCGCCGGCGTCACCCTGGTCGGCCAGGAACGACGCGAGCCACGCCAGCGCCGAGTTCCAGTTGATCGCCACCTCGTTCGTCGCGTACGAGTTGATGTCGTCGACGTAGCAGAACATCGGCGCGCACCCGGCGAGCAGGTTCGCCGCGAACGGGTCCTGCAGCGCGGCGTTCGGGCCACCGGCGAGCGAGCCGGCCGGCGGGCGCGGCAGGTCCGGGTTCAGCTGGTGGCCGAAGATCCGGCTGTGCTGGTTGCGGGCGTGCTGCTCGCCCCACCCGGTCACGTACGACATGTTCAGCGCGTTGCGGCCGAACAGGTAGTCGGCGGCCTGCACCGCGCCGTCCCGGTACTTCGCGTCCCGGCTCAGGTCGAACGCGGTGGCCAGCACGATCGCGTTGTTCACCAGGTTGCTGTTGCTGCCCCAGACGTACGCGTCGGCGCTGCCCGGGAACGGCAGCCCGTACGCCTGGCCGGCGATCGTGGCCAGGTAGCTGTCGGCGGCGGCGGTGATCGACTCGCGGATCCGGGTCTTCTCCGCGGCGGGCAGCGTGTTCGGCACGGTGGCCAGGTCCAGGCGGCCCAGCGCGGCCACGCTCTGCCAGCCGAACGCGCCGTTGGGGGCGAACACGTCGGCGGTGTGCAGCGGCGAGCCGGTGACGTCGGCCAGGTACGCCTTGTCGCCGGTGGTCAGCCACAGCTCGGCCGCGGCCCAGTAGAACTCGTCGCTGACGTTGGAGTCGTCGTACGCGCCGCCGCCGGTGCCGTCGCTGGCCGAGGCGTAGATCGCCGGGTGCTCCTTGGCCGCCGCGTACGCGGTCTTCGCGGCGGTGCCGCAGCGCGCGGCGAAGGCGGCGTCGTACGGGGCGTACAGGCGCTGGCACTGCGCGGCGACGGCGGCCAGGTTCAGCGTGGCGGCGGTGGACGGCGCGTGCAGCTCACGCGGCTCCGGGTCGTCCTGGGGCTGCAGCGGCAGGCCGGTCCAGTTCCGGTCGTGGATCTTGTGGTGGACCATCCCGGCCAGCGGCTTGCCGGCCGGCACCTGCATGCGCAGCAGGAACTCCAGCTCCCAGCGGGCCTCGTCGAGCACGTCCGGCACGTCGTTGCCGCGCTCGGGCAGCCGCAGCGTGGAGTCGCCCAGGGCGGCGCCGCCGTCGGCGGTCTCGGCGGTCTTGGTCCGCTCGAAGGTGCTCAGGAGCTGGTAGGTGGCGATGCCGCCGTTGACCACGTACTTGCCGTGGTCGCCCGCGTCGTACCAGCCGCCGCGCACGTCCAGCGAGTAGTCGCAGACGCCGGCCTGGCACGGCACGTCGGTGTCGCCCTGGTTCGGCGCGACGCCGAGGTGGCCGGCCGGGCGGGCGTACTCCTCGCCGATCAGGTCGCCGTCGATCTCGATGCCGCTGCGCTGGGCGTAGAAGAACTGCAGCGAGTCGGCGCGCAGCCGGTCGTAGAGCGTGCCGGAGATGTCGAACGGGTGGCTGGTCTCGCCGTCCACGGTCAGCGTGTAGCCGGTGCCCGGCTTGCGGTACGCGGAGAAGTCGACGGTCTGCACGTTCTGCCCGGAGGCGGCGTCGGTGCCGCGCGGCGTGGTCTTCCCGCTGGCGACCACCGCGCCGCTGCCCGACTTCAGCTGCCAGGGCAGCGCGTCGGTGGCCTCGGTGACCACAGTCGCGTGCTTCGGCCCGCCGGGCAGGTAGCCGACCTGGTTGACCCGGACCCGGGGCCCGGTGTCCGGCTCGTACGGCGGCGCCGGCTCCCCGCCGCGCAGCGACACGTTGTCCAGGCAGAACGTCTGCGCCTCGGCGCTGCCGCCGACCTGGAAGATCAGCTGGGCGGTGGGGTTCTCGGCCGGGGAGGTGAACGTGGTGGTGACGCGCTTCGAGGTGCCGGTGGCGGTCGCGTCGACGCTCGCGTACGTGGTGTAGGGGGCGCTGCCGAGCTGCAGCACCGCCTTGACGGCCGCGCCCGGGGTGGCGGAGACGTCGAAGGACAGCTCGTACTCGGCGCCCTGCATCAGCGGCACCGCGTCCTGGCCGATGCCGGCGTCCCACGGGTTGGCGGTGCCGGCCGCGACGGTGGTGCAGAGCCGGCCGTCGACGACAGCGAGGTCGCCGGTGCCGTAGGAGAACCAGGGGGAGACACCGGCGCTGAAGTCGCCGTTGCGGAGTTGTTCGGGGGCGTCCGGCGGCACCTCGGCAAGGGCCGGGCCGGCGGTGAGGCCGGTGAGCGCCAGCGTGGTGGCCGCGAGCGCGGCGAGCCGACGTCGGGATCGGGTCACGGAGGTTCCTTCCGTGCTCGGGGGTGGTGGGGGAGACCGGGAACTGGGAGCGCTCCCAATATCAGGCCGATGTTTCCACCGCGTTCCGTCGCTGTCAATCGATCCGGCCCGATGCTCGGCCGAGCGCCCGCTCGCGGAGGGGTCCGGCGCGCCACGTACGATGTCGGTGATCTCCTACAGACAACCGAGCCCTCGACCTGGCAGGCTGCGACCCATGACCCTGAAGCTTCGTTCCGTCGGAGCGAGCGACCGTGGGCTGATTCGCAGCGGCAACCAGGACGCCCAGCACGCGGGCCCCTGGCTGGTCGCGGTGGCCGACGGCATGGGCGGCATGGCGGCCGGCGACCTGGCCAGCCGTATCGCGATCGACGCGATCGCCCCGCTGGACGTGGAGACGCCGGAGGACGCGCTCGTCGCCGCGCTCCAGGGCGCGATCGAGCTGGCCACCGCGCGGATCCGCCAGGCGGTGGAGGAGGACCCGGAACGTCAGGGCATGGGGACCACGCTCACCGCGCTGCTGTTCGCCCGTACCGGCAGCTGCCTGGCGCTGGCGCACGTCGGCGACTCCCGCGCCTACCTGTTCCGCGAGGGCGTGCTCAAGCAGGTCACCCGCGACGACACGTTCGTGCAGATGCTCGTCGACCAGGGCGTGATCACCGCCGAGCAGGCCAGCAGCCACCCCCGGCGGGCCGTGGTCACCCAGGCGTTGCAGGGCGACCAGGTCTCCCCGTCGTACGCGACGATGGTGCCCCGCGCGGGCGACCGCTGGCTGCTGTGCAGCGACGGCCTCTCCAACGTCGTCCGCGCGGACACGCTCACCGAGGTCCTCAACGAGCAGATGGAGCGGGACGCCTGCGCGGCCCGGCTGATCGACCTGGCGCTGCGGGCCGGCGGCCCGGACAACATCACCGTCGTGATCGCCGACGTCGTCGAGGAGTAGCCCTCACCGGCGGCGCGGAGCGGCCCGGCGGGTCGGCTCGGCGGTGGTCGGGTCCTCCGGCCACGGGTGACGCGGGTAGCGGCCCCGCAGCTCCGCCCTCACCTGCGGATAGCCGGTGCGCCAGAACGACGCCAGGTCGGCGGTGACCGCCACCGGCCGCCCGGCGGGGGAGAGCAGGTGCAGCAGCACCGGCACCCGCCCGTCGGCGATGCGCGGCACGTCCCGCCAGCCGAACGTCTCCTGGAGCTTCACCGCCAGCACCGGCGCGGCCGGATCGGCGTAGTCGACACGTACCCGCGATCCGCTGGGCACCGCGAGCCGTTCCGGGGCCAGCTCGTCCAGCCGGGCGGCCTGCCGCCAGTCCAGCAGCCGGCGCAGCGCCGCCACCACGTCCACCCGGCTCAGGTCGGCCCGGCGGCGGGCGCGGACCAGCTCCGGCCCGAGCCAGTCGGGGGCGCGGTCGAGTAGCGCCGCGTCGGAGACGTCCGGCCAGTCCCCGCCGAGCGCCTGGCGGCAGAACGCCATCCGGCGGCGCAGCCCGGTCGCCTCCGGCGTCCAGCGCAGCAGTCCCGGCCCCTCCTGCCGCAGCCCGTCCAGCAGCGCCGCCGCGACCAGCTCCGGTTCCGGCGCGGTCAGGTGCCGCTCGCGCAGCTCGATCGCGCCGAGCCGGTCCACCTCCCGGGCCACCACGTCGCCGCCGGTCCAGGCCACCTCCCGTCCGGAACGCAGCAGCGCCGCCCCGGCCTCCCGGGCGGTCGCCTCATCGATCGGCGCGGCCAGCCGTACCCGCGCGGCCGGCGCGCCGGGGGAGCGGTCCGCCACCGCGACGGCCAGCCACGCCGCTCCGGCCAGCCCCGACCCGGGCGTCAGCTCCGCGGCGGTCCCGCCGGCCATCAGGTACGCGGACCCGCCCGGCCGCCGCGTCCGGGCCAGCCGTTCCGGGTACGCGAGTCCGGCAATCAGCCCCGCGGCCAGATCGTCGGGCAGGCGCTTCCGTTCGGCGCCGTCGGCGGGCAGAGCGGCGCGCATGCGGCGTACCTCGGTGCGCCAGCGCGCGGTGGCGGCCGGGTCGACGCCGTTGCGCAGCCGCCGCCAGCGGGCGGGCAGGTCGTCCCCCGTCCCGCCCAGCGTGTTCTCGCCGAGGATCGCCACCACCTCGGCGGCCCGGTCCGCGCCGACCCGGGGCGCGCCGTCCAGCAGGGCCCGCGCCAGCCGGGGATGCGTGCCTGCCGCCGCGACCGCCCGGCCGCGCGCGGTGATCCGGCCGTCGTCGTCCACCGCGCCGAGCGTGCCCAGGGTCTCCCGCGCCACGGCCAGCGCGGCCGGTGGCGGCGGATCGGGCAGCGCCAGGCCGGCGCCGTCCGGGGTGCCCCAGGCCGCCAGCTCCAGCGCGAACCCGGTCAGGTCGGCGGTGGCGATCTCCGGCTCGGGCTGCGGGGCGAGCCGCTCGTGTGCCGCCTCGGACCAGCAGCGGTAGACCGCGCCCGGCGCCTCCCGCCCGGCCCGGCCCGCCCGCTGCGTCGCCGCCGCCCGGGACACCGGCACCGTCACCAGCGAACCCAGCCCCCGGGCCAGGTCGGTACGGGGCACCCGGCTCAGGCCGGCGTCCACCACGACCCGGACGCCCGGCACGGTCAGGCTGCTCTCCGCCACCGCCGTCGCGAGAACCACGCGCCGCCCGGCGGCGGGGGTGAGCGCCGCGTCCTGGGCCGGGCCGGGCAGCCGTCCGTGCAACGGCAGCACCGTGACGTCGCGCAGGTCGGCCAGGCGGCGCGCGACGGCGCCGATCTCACCCGCGCCGGGCAAGAAGACCAGCACGTCGCCCTCGCGTTCGCGCAGCGCCCGGCGGACCGTGGCGGCCACGTGGTCCAGCAGCGCGGGATCGACCCGGCCACCGCCGGGTGGCGTCACCGGGCGCGGCGGCGGCGCCCACACCCGCTCGACCGGGTGCAGGGCGGCCTCGGCGCGTACCACGGGGGCGGGGTCGCCCGCGCCGAGCAGCGCGGCGAAGCGGTCCGCCTGCGGGGTGGCCGACATCGCCAGCAGCCAGAGGTCCGGGCGCAGCGTGCCGCGCGCCTCGACGCTGAACGCCAGCGCCAGGTCCGCGTCGAGCTGCCGTTCGTGGCACTCGTCGAGCAGCACCGCGTCCACGCCGGGCAGCTCCGGGTCGTGGTGCAGACGGCGCACCAGCAGACCGGTGGTGACCACCTCGATCCGGGTACGCGGCCCGGCCCGGCGCTCGCCGCGCACCGCGTAGCCGATCCGGTCGCCGACCCGTTCGCCGAGCAGCGCGGCCATCCGGTGCGCGGCGGCGCGGGCGGCGACCCGCCGTGGCTGGGCGATCACCACCCGTCCGGCGACGGCGTCGGCGACCGCGAGTGGCGCGGTGGTGGTCTTGCCGGTGCCCGGCGGCGCCACCAGCACGGCGGCGCCCCGGTCGCGCAGCGCCTCGACGAGCGCCGGCAGCACCGGCCGGACCGGCAGGTCGAGGGCGACGTCGGCGAGCACCGACCCACTCTCGCACCCGCCCCCGGCGGGCTGTCGCACCGGCCCCGGTGGGCGGACACGGAACGGCCCGGCCGGCGCACCGCCGACCGGGCCGGGTGGACCGCTGCGCCGGGTCCGCCGACCCGGCCGCCGCCACCTGCTAGTACGTTCCGTCGAGCTGACCGCGCAGCTTGGTCAGGGCCCGGGCCAGCAGCCGGGACACGTGCATCTGCGAGACGCCGATCTGCTCGGCGATCTGCGACTGGGTCAGGTTGCCGTAGAAGCGCAGCGTGAGGATCTTCTGCTCGCGCTGGTCGAGCGTGGCCAGCGCCGGGCCGAGGGCGACGCGCGTCTCGGCCAGCTCGAACTCGCCGTCCTCGCCGCCGAGCAGGTCGCCCAGCTCGGTGGCCCGCTCGCCGTCGCCGGTCGGCGTGGACAGCGACACCGCGTTGTAGGCGCGGGCGCCCTCCAGGCCTTCGAGGACCTCTTCCTCGGTGAGCTTGAGGTGGGCGGCGATGTCGGCGACCGTCGGCGAGCGGCCGAGCGTCTGGAGCAGCGTGCTGTTGGCGTCGGAGATCGCCAGGCGCAGCTCCTGCAACCGGCGGGGGACGCGGATGTCCCAGGTGCGGTCGCGGAAGTGGCGCTTGAGCTCACCGATGATGGTGGGGATCGCGTAGCCGGCGAAGTCGACGCCGCGCGACGGGTCGAACTTGTCGATCGCCTTGATCAGGCCGATCGCGGCGGTCTGCGCCAGGTCGTCGTTCGGTTCGCCGCGGCCGCTGTAGCGGTGGGCCAGGTGGTTCGCCAGCGGCAGCCACGCCTCGATGGCGCGGTCGCGCAGCGCGGGCCGCGAGGGGTGGCCGGCCGGCAGCGCGGCCATGGCGGCGAGCAGGTCGGCGGCGCTGTCGGTGAGCGAGCGGGGGTCGAGCTTCGCGGAGCCGGCCGGCGTGGTCGCCGGGGCGCTGATCGTGTGGGCGGTCATGGGTGGTCCTCCCTGCACCTCGTCCGCGGAAGAAAAAAGACGTGACGCTCAGGTTTAGGTGACGGTAGTACGTTCGGGAGCCACCATAGCCCGATCGTGCTGCCGAAATCTAGCCGAAAGTACGATGTACTTAAGGTGTGGCGGGGTATGGACCTCGTTTTTCCGGGCATAGCGCGCCCCGATCGGTCAACGCGGAATCCGACAGGTGGGCGAAGTGTCGCCTTTCTGTCGTTGTCCCGCCGACGGGACCGCCCGTACCGTCCGTAGCGACACGTCAACGGAGGCACCGTGCTGGATCCCGCCGCGCCGCAACTCGTCATCAACGCCCGGACGCTGCTGTTCAGCTGGCTCCCGGCGGATCCCGGCGTGGTCGAGACCCTGCTGCCCGCCGGTCTGCGTCCGCACCCGCAGCGTCAGGTCTTCGTCAACCAGTACGTGGTCGACGACGAGACACAGACCTCCGGCTTCGGCGCGTACTCGCTCACCTACCTGGGTGTCTCACTGACGGACATGGATCCGCCCGACGGCGGGACGCCGGGTGGCTGGTGGACCCACTACTTCTCCTCCAGCGAGCGGGTCCGGCGGTACGCCGCCGCACGGGGCGCGCCCGCCGCCGCCGGGGAGACGCGCCTGGACCTGCGGGGCGACCGGCTCACCGCCGAGACCCGGGCCGGCGACGGCACGCTGCTGATCCGGGTCACCGCCCGGGTCGGGCACACCGGCACCGAGGTCCACAACGGCCACCACCGCTACCTCACCGGCCGCGACGGCGAGCTGATCGTCACCGACTATCCGTACGTGGCCGAGCCGGTGTCACCGTTCGAGGTCGAGTCGGTGGAGTTCCCGGCGCCGGACCATCCGGTCCACGCGCTGCGGCCGGCCAACCCGCTGCACGTGTGCTGGGGGTTCTACTCGCCCCGGGTCTCGTTCGCCTATCCGGCCCGTCCGAACGTGCCCGACGAGGTGAGCGACCGTCACCAGGTGCCGGCCCGCCGGGCGCGCAGCGGCCTGCCGTCCGGGTCGTAGACCAGCCGGTACGCGGGCAGCGCCCAGAGCCGCGTACGCCAGGGCAGCCGCTCCGGGCGGTGCGGCCGCAACCGGCCCGGCGGACGGGGACCGGCCCGGCCCCCGGCGTGCCAGCGGTCCAGTTCCTCCGCCGCCGTGGTGATCGCGGCCACCGCGTCCGCCGGGTCCAGCAGGTCGTCGTCCTGCGTGCCGCCGGGATCACGGTCCAGGTGCTCGCGCCACAGTCGCAGCCGCAGGTCGCGGGCGAACATTCGGGCGCCGTCGCCCATCCCGGCCGGGTCGGCCGGCGCGCGGGTGTCCCGGGTGTCGTCGAGCACTGCGCAGGACAACTCGCTGTCGTGCGTCCAGGAGCGGCGGTTGAAGTTGTCGCTGCCCACGCTGGCCCACACGTCGTCCACCACGCAGACCTTCGCGTGCACGTAGACCGGCGTGCCGTCGTGGTTCTCCACGTCGAACACGTGCACCCGCTCCGGCGCGGCCCGGTGGCACAGCGACAGCGCCTGCTCCCGGCCCACCATGTTCGGCGGCAGCGCGAGCCGGCCGTCCACGTCCGGGTGCCGGGGCACGACCGCCACCAGGTGCAGGTCCGGATGCTCGTGCAGCGCCTGCGCGAACAGCTCGGCCACCTCGGTCGACCAGAGGTACTGGTCCTCCAGGTAGATCAGCCGCCGGGCCCGGCGTACCGCCTTGGTGTAGCCGCGGGCCACGGTGCGCTCGCCGTCCGGGGCGAACGAGTAGCGGGGCCGCACCGCCGGGTAGGTGCGCAGCACCTGCACGTGGTGCGGCCCGCAGGGCGGCGGGTCGGCGGGCTGTTCGGGCAGCGGGTCGGGGCGCAGGTCGGAGCCGCGCAGCCGGTCCCGCAGGTAGGCCATCGGGTTCTCCGAGTCCAGCGGCATCGGGTCGGTCCACCGCTCCCGGAACGTGGTGTCGAGCGCGCCGACGACCGGCCCGCGCACCGCGAGCTGCACGTCGTGCCAGGGCGGTGTGGGGCCGTACCGGGGGGACATGCCGATCGGCTGCGGGTCGCCGGCGTGGCCGGCGTCGTCGCGGCGGCTGTGGCACAGGTCGATGCCGCCGGCGAACGCGATGTCCCGGCTCGGGTCGCCCGGATGGCGCAGCACCACCAGCTTCTGGTGGTGCGAGCCACCGCGCCGGACCCGCTGGTCGAGCAGCACCTCGCCGCCGGCCGCCCGGATCGCCTCGCTGAGGTCGCGGTTCTCCGCCTCGCTGTAGGACAGCGTGTCGAGGTGGGAGCGCCAGACCAGGCCCTTGACGATCACCCCGCGCTGGGCGGCCCGCGCGAACAACTGCGCCACCGTCGGGCCGTCCGGGCGCATCCGCTCGTCCGGGTCGCCGCGCCAGTCGGTGAAGAACAGATGATCGCCCGCGGTGAGCGATTCCACCTCGCTGACCAGGCGGTCGAAGTACGCGGCTCCGTGAATCAACGGCTCGGCGAGGTTTCCATCGGTCCAGACGGGTAACTCAGACCCCGGGTTGGCGCGTTCCTGTGCGGTGAGGAACCAGTCCCGCAGAGTCACGTTCCACCCCCGAGGTCGACGACGTCCTCACACGGTAGGACCCCCGGCAGGACCCCGCACGGCGAGCAGCAGGTCGCGTGGGTGCCGCGCGCCAGGGGTACGCCGGACCCCTGGATCGCGACACCGAGGAGGCACCGACATGCCCGCCGAGACGACGAACACCGTGACCGACGACCGCGACCAGGCGGTGGAGGGGGAGCGGGGTGCGCTGGTGGCGGTCCTGTTGATGGTGATCCTCGGGGTGGCCGGGATCTTCGCCGTCTCCTGAGACCGCGGCCGGGCGCCCCGGCGGACCGGGGCGCCCGTGGCAGGTCAGGGCCGGTCGCCCTGGCCGTCGCTGTGCGGCACCCGCCCGGTCGGGATCACCCCGAGCCGGCCGGCCTGGAAGTCCTCGACCGCCTGGATCAGCTCGGCGCGGGTGTTCATCACGAACGGGCCGTAGTGCGCCACCGGCTCGCGGATCGGCTGGCCGCCCATCAGGTACAGCTCCAGCGCCGGGGCGTTGGAGTCCTGCGTCCGGTCGGCGGTGATCCGCAGCGCCTCGCCGGGCCCGTGCACGGCGAGCTGGCCGAGGTGGATCGGCCGCCGGTCGGTGCCGACGGTGCCGCGGCCGGCCAGCACGTACACCAGCGCGTTGAAGTCCGACCGCCACGGCAGGCTCAGCTCGGCGCCGGGCTGCAACGTGACGTGCGCGATGGTGATCGGCGTGTGCGTCGAGCCGGGACCCTGGTGCCCGGCGACCTCCCCGGCGATGACCCGGATCAGGCCGCCGCCGTCGGGCGTGGTGAGCAGCGCCGACTCCCGGCCGCGGATGTCCTGGTAGCGGGGCGCGCTCATCTTGGCGATGCTGGGCAGGTTGACCCAGAGCTGCAGGCCGTGGAACAGCCCGCCGCTCATCACCAGGTGCTCCGGCGGCGCCTCGATGTGAAGCAGGCCACTTCCGGCCGTCATCCATTGAGTGTCGCCGTCGGTGATGGTGCCGCCGCCACCGGTCGAGTCCTGGTGGTCCATGATCCCGTCGATCATGTAGGTCACCGTCTCGAAGCCGCGGTGCGGGTGCCAGGAGGTACCCTTCGGCTCGCCCGGCGCGTAGTCGACCTCGCCCATCTGGTCGAGGTGGATGAACGGGTCCAGCTCGGTCATCGGCACGCCGGCGAAGGCCCGGCGGACCGGGAAGCCCTCGCCCTCGTACCCGCTGGGGGCAGTGGTGACCCGGCGGACGGAGCGGTATTCGGTGGCCTCGCCGAGCTTCGGCAGGCGGGGCAGGACGAGGACGTCGTCGACGGTGATCGCGGGCATCGCGGGGCTCCTTACTTGTCGGCCGGGACGGACGACGCGGTGCGGTCGGCGCGCAGGCGCCGACCGAGCCGCTCGAAGACCCGGGTGAGGCAGGCGACCTCGGCGTCGTCGAGGTCGTCGATCAGGTGGGCGCGCACGGAGCGCAGGTGGTGCGGCGCGGCCTCGCGCAGGGCGAACAGGCCGGCCGCGGTGAGCACTGCCTCGCTGCCGCGCCGGTCGGCCGGACACGCCTCCTTCGCCACCAGTCCGCGCTTGCGCATCGTGGTGATCTGGTAGGTCAGCCGGCTCGGCGAGAACACCAGCCGGTCGGCCAGCTCCCCCATGCGCAGCCGCTGGCCGGGCGCCTCGGAGAGCAGCACCAGCACGTGGTAGTCGGCGAAGCTCAGGTCGCTGTCGGCGCGCAGGTCGTCCTCGAGCCGGGTGAACAGCCGCTGGCTCGACTCGATGTACGCGCGCCAGCAGGCCATCCGCTCGGCGTCCAGGCTCTCCGTCATGGCTCCGAGAGTAGCACTATTTAAAATTTAAACAAGTGGCCCTGGCGTGCGCGGACCAGCGCGCCTTAGGGGGCTTCTTAAAACCTGAACGGGCCGCCCGGCTAGGGTCGGGGAATGGACGATCTCGACCTGCTCGACTGGCGGGAGCGGGTGGCGGCGCTCTACCTGTCCGACCTCGACCTGGCCGGCTTCCGGGCCGCCCGCGACGAGCTGTTCCGCACCCACCCCAGCAGCCCGGTGCCGCCCGCCGACCGGCCCGGCTTCACCGGGCTGCGCTGGTACCCGCCCGACCCGTCGGCAGTGGTCGAGGCGCCGCTGCGCGCCGCCTCCGGCGAGCTGCGCATCGACACCGGCGGCCCGGACGGCGTGGTCGCGTACCGGCGGGTGGCCGTCGCGGAGACGCCGTGGGGACCGCTCACGCTCTGGTGGATCGAGGCGTACGGGGGCGGGCTCTTCCTGCCCGTGCGTGACGCCACCTGCGGCGACGGCTCGTACGGCGGGGGCCGGTACCTCACCGACACGGTGAAGGGCACGTTCGGCCGCGGCCTGACCGTGCTGCCCGGCGACCGGGTCCGGCTGGACGCCAACTACCTCTACAACCCCAGCTGCGCCTACGACGACAGGTGGGCCTGCCCGCTGGCCCCGCCGGAGAACCGGGTGGACGTGCCGCTGCGCGCCGGCGAGCGCGCGTACCACGAATGAGGGGAGGGCCGCCCGGCCCTCCCCTCATCGCCCTGCCGGTCAGCGGGCGGTGGCGCCCGTCGGTGTCAGGTGCATCCGGCTGAGCAGCTGCTGGGCCTGCCCGGCCATCTCCGCGTCCACCGTCACCGCGTACTGGGCGGCCCGCAGCGAACTGGCCGACGTGAAGTCACGCTGACCGCCGCTCATCGCGTGCGCGACAGCGCCGAACACGGCACCCCAGATCGCGCCGATCACCAGGCCGACCAGGATCACCGCGAGCCAGTTGCCGGCGGTGAAGATGCCGAAGAGCA
The DNA here is from genome assembly GCF_011602315.1 of Micromonospora sp. CMU55-4. Taxonomy (NCBI): domain Bacteria; kingdom Bacillati; phylum Actinomycetota; class Actinomycetes; order Micromonosporales; family Micromonosporaceae; genus Micromonospora; species Micromonospora sp. CMU55-4. Next base: position 201,118 of record NZ_JAAOLH010000005.1, on the reverse strand, counting down.
ACCCGATGAACAAACCGAACCAGGCGCCGGTGCCGGCCCCGAGCAGGGCCGCGCGGCCCGTCGTGAGCCGTCCCATCACGGTCTCCACGAGCGTGAGGTCCGTACCGACGATCGAGGTACGTTCCACCGGGAACCGGTTGTCGGCCAGATAGTCCACCACGCGCTGGGCGGACGGATAGTCCGGGTACGAGCCGATTGTGACGGTCGCCGAACCGGCCTGCGGTCCGTGCCCGTCCCCGCTCGGCGGCGTCGGGCGACCGCCCGGGCCGGACGGGAGGTTGTCGCTGCCCGGCATGCCGGGTTGCCAGGCCGTGGTCGGAGTCGAGGGTCTGGTCATGAGCATCCTCCTTCGTCAACCCGCCGCGTTCCCCTCGCCGGGCAGCGGTAACGCACCGGCCCGGACCGATGTGGCGAGGCATGCCGACGCCCCGCGCCGGGTAGCCACACCCGTGCCGACCCGACACATCAGCGAGCACGGCTTCCTCGCCGACGGGCGCAGCGCGGCCCTGGTCGATCGCGACGGCTCGGTCGACTGGTGGTGCCCGCCCCGGTTCGACGCGCCGTCGGTGTTCGGCCGCCTGCTCGACGAGGACGCCGGGCACTGGAGCATCCGCCCGGAGGGGGAGTCGACGAGCACGCGCTCCTACCTGGACGACGCGCTCGTGCTGCGTACCGTCTTCGCCACCGCGACCGGCACGGTGGCCGTCACCGACGCGCTGGCGCTGGAGCCCGGCGCGCGCGGTCACGACATCGGGATGCGCTCGCCGCGGGTGCTGGCCCGGCTGGTGGAAGGGCTCACCGGCGAGGTGGCGATGCGCGTCGACTACGCGCCCCGCTTCGAGTACGGCCGCGTCGGCGCCTACCTGACCGAACGCGACGGCGTGATCCGCGCCACCGCCGGCGCATGCCGCCTGGAGTTGCGCGCCGATGTCCCGCTCACCATCGCCGGGGGCGCCGCCACCGGGCGGTTCACCGCCCGCGCCGGCAGCACGCACCGCTTCACCCTCGGGTACGCCCCGACGTACGCCGGCGCCGAACCGGCGCTGCCCGACGCCGCCGAGGTGATCGCCGAGACGGTGGCCGGGTGGCGGTCCTGGTCGGCGCTGCACGACTACCAGGGCGAGTACCGCGACGAGGTGCGGCGCAGCGCGCTCGCGGTGCAGGGCATGACGTACGCGCCCAGCGGCGCCGTCGTCGCGGCGGCCACCACCTCGGTGCCGGAGCGGCTCGGCGGCGACCGCAACTACGACTACCGCTACGTCTGGCTGCGCGACTTCAGCCTCACCCTCCAGGCGCTGTGGCGGGCCGCCTGCCCGGACGAGGCGGACCGGCAGTTCACCTGGGTGGCCCGGGCGATGGGGCGGATCGGTGACGAGCCGGTGCCGATCATGTACGGCGTCGAGGGGGAGCGGGACCTGACCGAGCACGACCTCGACCACCTCGCCGGGTACGCCGGCAGCCGGCCGGTGCTCGTCGGCAACGACGCCTGGCGGCAGCGGCAGAACGACGTGCTGGGCGAGGTGCTGGATGCGGCCTGGCTGATGCGCTACTACCTCGACCCCATGTCACCGGAGGTGCGTGACCTGCTGCGCACGCTCGCCGACCAGGCCGAACGCGGCTGGCACCGGCCCGACGCCGGGATGTGGGAGGCGCGCGGCCCGCAGCGGCACTACGTCTCCTCCAAGGTGGAGTGCTGGACCGCGCTGGACCGGGCGGTCCGGTTCGGCTCGCGCATCGGCGAGCCGGCCGACGTGGCCCGCTGGGCCGCCGCGCGCGACGAGGTGCGGGCGGCGGTGCTCGCCCGGGGCTGGAACGAGCGGGTCGGCGCGTACACCGGGGCGTTCGGCTCCGACGACCTGGACGCCTCGGTGCTGGTCATGCCGCTGGTCGGCTTCCTGCCGGCGGGCGACCAGCGGATGCGCGCCACGATGGACCTGCTGGAGCGGCGGCTGTCGCGCGACGGGCTGCTGCGCCGCTTCGACGGCGACCCGGCCGGGTTCGTGATCTGCTCGTTCTGGCTGGCCGCCGGCCTGGCCGAGGCGGGGGAACTGAACCGGGCGAGGCGGCTGTTCGAACGCCTTGCGGCCCGCACCAACGACCTCGGCCTGTACGCCGAGCAGATCGACCCGGACACCGGCGAGCAGATGGGCAACTTCCCGCAGGCGTACTCGCACATCGGCCTGATCACCGCCGCCGGCCGCATCACCGACGCCGCCGCCCGCGCCGCCGCCGCCGCCCGCGCCGCCTCTCCGCGTTGATCATGAAGTTGACGGCGTAGTCGATCTCCCCGAGTGCCGCCAACCTCATGATCGGCGCGGGAAAGAGGGGGGTGGGGGAGGATGAGGGGGTGGATCTGGTGATCATGGCGGACACGCACGTGCCCAAGCGGGCGCGGGATCTTCCGGGGCCGCTGTGGGCGGCCGTGGAGGCCGCGGATGTCGTGGTGCACGCCGGGGACTGGGTGGACGTGGCGCTGCTGGACGCGCTGGAGGCGCGGTCGCGCCGGCTGGTCGGCGTGTACGGCAACAACGACGGGCCGGAGCTGCGCGCCCGGCTGCCCGAGGTGGCCCGGGTCGAGCTGGACGGCCTGCGCGTCGCCGTGGTGCACGAGACCGGCCCGAAGACCCGCCGCGAGGAGCGCTGCGCCGCCGCGTACGGCGACTGCGACCTGCTCGTCTTCGGGCACTCGCACATCCCCTGGGACAGCGTCGCCCCGGGCGGCCTGCGGCTGCTCAACCCCGGCTCGCCGACCGACCGGCGGGCGCAGCCGCACGCCACGTACCTGACCGCGCGGGTGGCGGCGGGGCGGCTCGACCGGGTCGAGCTGCACCGCCTGCCCCCGCGCTGACCGCTCAGCGGCCCCGGCCGGTCTCCGCCTGCAACTCGTCGATCCGCCGGGACGCCTCGGCCTTGGTCAGGCCCTCCGGCACCGGCTCGCCCGCCTCCTGCGCCAGCGTGTGCAGGTACGACTCCTGGGCGGCGGTGGGCGGCTCGTCGCCGGTGACCCAGTCGTCCGGGTCCTTGACGGCGGCGTCCGGGTTCACGTTCCTGCCGTTGGTGTTGGCGCGGTCGGCCATGCTCATCACCTCTCCTCGAACAGGTGTTCCACTACCCCCGGGCCGCCGGGTTCATGCCGGCCGCCGCCTACGATCACCTGGTGACGACGGACCGGGCGGGCGTGGTGGTGGTCGGCGCGGGCATCGCCGGAGTGGCGTGCGCGACCGAGTTGGCGCGGGCCGGGATCCCGGTACGGCTGCGCGAGCGCGCCCGGGTCACCGGCGGGCGGATGGCCAGCAAGCGTTTCGACGGCCGCCCGGCCGACCTGGGCGCCGCGTACTTCACAGTCGACGACCCGGACTTCGCCGCCGTGGTGGACCGGTGGCGGGCGGCCGGGCTGGCGCGGGAGTGGACCGACACGCTCGCCGCGTACGGGCCGGGCGGACGCGAGCAGGTCACCGGCCCGATGCGGTGGGCCGCCCCACGCGGGCTGCGCTCGCTCGTCGAACACCTGGCCGGCGACCTTCCGGTGACCCACAACCGGCTGGTGATGACAGTCGAGCCGGGCCCCCGGGCCGACGGCGCCGAGGCCGAGGCGGTGGTGCTCGCCATGCCCGGCCCGCAGGCCGCGCTGCTGCTGGACCCGGCGCTGGCCGAGGCGACCCGGGCGGTGGCCGCGCAGCGGTGGTCGTCCGCGTTGACCGGGGTGCTGCACTTCCCGGCCCGCCGCTGGGCGGACTTCCGGGGCGCGTTCGTCAACGACCACCCGGTGCTCAGCCTGGTCTGCGACGACGGCGACCGGCGCGGCGACGGCGCGCCGGTGCTCGTAGCGCACACCACCGCCGGGTTCGCCGCCCGGCACCTGCTCCAGCCCACCGCCGCCCGCGAGGCGATCGAGCAGGCGGTCCGCGACCTGCTCGGGCTGCCCGAGCCGGCGCTGTCGACCCACGTGCACCGCTGGACGTACGCGACCCCGGCCGCGCACGCCGGGGATGCCACGTTCCACCTGGACGACGACGGCATCGGCCTGGCCGGCGACGCGTTCGGCCGCCCGCGCGTGCAGACCGCCTGGCGCTCCGGCCGGGACCTCGGCCGCGCGCTCGCCGCCCGGCTGGGCTGAACCGGGGCGCGCTCAGCCGGTGGCGCCCACCGGCTGCGCCGCCGACCCGGCCCGCGTGTCCTCGCCGGTGCGTTCACCCTCCCGGTCCAGCAACTGCATGACCGGTGTCGCGGCGATCCCGTGCGCCACCACCGAGACCACCACCACGAGACCGACTGTGGCCCAGACCAGCTCCGCCTGCGGGAAGTCGGTCTTGCTGGTGGCGTACGCCAGGTAGTAGAACGAGCCGACGCCGCGGATGCCGAACAGCGAGATCACCCAGTGCTCGGCCGGCTTGCCGGGCGCGCCGCGCAGCGACAGCCACCCGGCCAGCGGCCGGATCACCAGCACCAGGGCCAACCCGGCCAGCGCGGCCGGCCAGGTCAGCGGCGCGAGCAGCCCGCCGATCACCGCGCCGCCGAACAGCAGCAGCAACAGCACGGTGAGCAGCCGCTCCACCTGCTCGGCGAAGTCGTGCAGCACGGAGTGGAACTCGTGGGTGCGCTCGGCGGCCCGGATCGCCCGGGCGGCCACGAACACGGCCAGGAAGCCGTACCCGCCGATCACCTCGACCAGCCCGTACGCGAGGAACGTCGCGGCCAGCGCGAGGAACCCCTCGGAGTGCCGGGCCAGCCGCAGCTTGCTCGGGGCGCGGAAGAACAGCTTGCCGAGCAGCCAGCCGACGAGCAACCCGCCGCCCGCCCCGGCGGCGAGCTTGTAGAGCACGTCCACCGCGAACCACTCGCCGAGCCAGCCGGACGGCGCGAGCCCGGTGGTGGCGATCGCGATGGCCGCGTACACGAACGGGAAGGCCAGCCCATCGTTCAGGCCCGCCTCCGAGGTGAGCGCGAAGCGCACCTCGTCCTCGGAGTCCTCCACATCGGTCGGTTCGCCCACCTGCACGTCGGAGGCGAGCACCGGGTCGGTGGGCGCGAGCGCCGCGCCGAGCAGCAGCGCCGCGGCCGGCACCAGCCCGGCCCACCACCAGCCGAGCAGCGCCACCGCGGCGATGCACAGCGGCATGGCGATCGCCAGCAGCCGCCACGTCGACGACCAGCGGGCCCAGCTCAACGGACGGTCGATCTTCAGGCCGGCGCCCATCAGCGCGACGATCACGCCGACCTCGGTGAGGTGGGTGGTCAGCTCCGGCCAGCGCAGCGGATCCGGTGTGGGCAGACCGGTGGGCAGCACGAAGACGAGCATGCCGAGCCCGAGGAACGCGATCGGCATCGACAGCGGCCGTCGCTCCAGCACCCGGGGCAGCACCCCGGCCAGCAGCGCACCGACGCCCAGCAGAGCGAACGCGACATCGACCGGTTCCACGGCACCACCCTTCCGACGCCCGGCGGCCGGGCGGTGGAGTCCAGCAGTGCCCCGAAGCGGACCCGGCTAAGCCTGCGCGCGCCCGCCGGTTGACCGCCGCTCAGCCGAGCGAGGCGATGGCGCTGTCGGACAGGGCGTCCAGCAGCGCGGCCGGGTCGTCGTACACCGCGACCGCGCCCGCGCCGGCCAGCTCCGCGCGGCCGGTGCCGCCGCAGGTCAGCCCGATGCAGGGGATGTCGAGCTTGCCGGCGGCGGCGACGTCCCAGACCGAGTCGCCGACGAACACCACCCGCTCGGCGGCCAGCCCCGACTGCTCCAGCGCGGCGACCAGGATGTCCGGCGCCGGCTTGCTCTCCCGCGCGTCGGCCGACGAGGTGACCGAGTCGATCACGTCGTCGGCGTCCAGCGCGGCCCGTAGCGCGGTCACCTCGTGTTCGGCGGCCGAGGTCGCGAGCACCACCCGCAGCCCGCGCTCCGCGCAGGCGCGCAGCAGCTCCCGCGCCCCGGGCAGTGGCGTGAGGCGCTCCCAGTACTCGCCGTAGAGCGCGTCGTGCGCGTCGCGCAGCCGGCCGTCGGCGTCCCGGTCGCGCTCCGCGCCGAGCAGGTGGTCGAGGAGCTTGTCCGAGCCCATGCCGATGGACCTGTGGATCCGCGCCATCGGCACCCGGTGGTCGCCCTGGCGCAGCGCCTCCCACCAGCTCACCGTGTGCAGGTACGTGGTGTCGACCAGGGTGCCGTCCACGTCGAAGAGGACACCGCGGCGCTTGTCGTCGGTCATGTCCGGCTCCTACCCGGCCGGGGCGTCGCCGACGCGCGGTCCGTCCGCCGGGATGAGGATCTCGAACCACACAGTCGATCCGCGTACGGTCGGGTCGGTCCCCCAGGCGTCGCTCAGCTCCTCGATCAGGCCGAGCCCACGCCCCCGGCTGCTGAGCGTGTCGGTCTGGGCGCGGGTCACCTGACCCCGGGTGCCCGAGTCGGCCACCGACACCAGCAGCCGCTCCGCGGACAGGTCGACCTCGACCCGGGCGGCGGTGCCGGCGTGCAGCAGCGCGTTCGTGGTCAGCTCGCTCGTGCACAGCACCGCCGCGCCGATCACCGCCTCGGGCACCTGCCACTCGGTGAGCTGCGCGGTCATCCAGTGCCGGACCCGGCTCGGGGCGGTCGGCTCGGCCGGCACCTCCATGCTCGCCGACCGGCTCGGCCGGACCGCGTACTCCACCGCGAGCACCGCCACGTCGTCCTCGGTGGCGCCCGGCACCGCGGCGGTCGCGACAGCGCACAGCGCGCGCGGGTCCCCGCCGGCCGCTCCGGTCACCGCCGCGCCCAGCCCCGCCATCCCGGCGGCCACGTCCTGCCAGCGGCGCTCCACCACGCCGTCGCTGTAGAGCAGCAGGGTGTCACCGGGGCGGAACGGCACGGTGGCGGTACGCGCCCGCCCGCCCAGGCCCAGCGGAGGAGCGGGCGGCACGTCGACGAACTCGGCCACCGCCGCGTCGGGTCCGGCGCGCCGGATCAGCGGCGCGGGATGCCCGGCGCTGGCCAGCGTGACCAGTTCCCGGTCCGCGTCGATCACGCCGAACACCACTGTGACGAACAGCTCCTGGGTGCCGCCCTCGACACCGAGGCTGGCGACCAGCCGGTCCAGGCCGTCGAGCACCGCGTCTGGGCGAGGGTCGACCAGGGCGAGCGCGCGCAGCGCGGCGCGCACCTGGCCCATCCGGGCGGCGGCCTGCACGTCGTGCCCGGCCACGTCGCCCAGCACCACCCCGAGCGCGCCGGTGGGCAGCAGGAACGCGTCGTAGAAGTCGCCGCCGGCGGCGTTGCCGTCCACGCCCGGGTCGTACCGGGCGGCGATACGCAGCCGGGGCAGGTCCGGCAGCCGCTCCGGCAGCATGCTGCGTTGCAGCATCTGGGCGGTGCCGTGCTGGGTCTCGAAGCGGCGGGCCCGCTCGGCGGCCTGGCCGACCAGCTCCGCCGACGCGGCGAGCAGCGCCCGTTCCGCGGGGGACCACGGACGCGGCTCCCGGTAACCGATGGTGAGCGAGCCACGGACCACACTCGTGCGCAGCGGCAGCGCCGCCAGCGCGCGGATCTTCTCGTCGTGCCGGTCCGCCGCGACGCCGCGCAGCGGCTGGCCGTCGGCGGTGAACGAGGCCACGCCGCTGCGCGCGGACACCACCGCCGGCAGCGCCGACTCGGCGGACATCCGCCGCCACAGCGGGGGCAGCCGCTCGTCGGCCTCGTCGAGCAGTTCGCCGCGGATGCGGCGGACCAGCCGCCAGGCGCTGCCCTCGTCCACCGCGAACGACACCCGGTCCGCGTCGAAGGAGTGCAGGCAGTAGCGCAGCGTCACCCGGGCCACGTCGTCCAGGGTGAGCGTGCCGGACAGCGCCGCCGCGAAGTCGCTCAGGCTCTGCAACTGCTGGGTCAGCTGGGTGGTCTGCGCCGAGACGGTGAGCACGCCGACGATCCGGCCGGTGGAGTCGCGTACCGCGCAGTGCCCACGGGTGAACACGGCCGGCTCGGCCGGACCCTGCCGGTCGGCGGGCAGCACCGCCTCCCGCTGCAGGAACGGCTCACCGTGCCGGTAGACGCGCTCCAGCGCCTCGCCGGCGCCGGGATCACGCCACACCTCGGCGAACGCCTCGGCCGCCGGCCGGCCCAGCGCGTGCGGGTGCCGGTCGCCGATCAGCTCGGCGTACCCGTCGTTGTAGAAGACGACGAGGTCGTCGCCGAGGAGCAGCGCCATCGGCACCGGGGAGGCGAGCACCACGTCCATCACGGCGCGTACCGCCGGATCCCAGCCCTGCGGTGCGCCCAGCGGCGTGCCGGCCCACGGATGACCGGTCTGCGCGGGCGGCCCGTGGACGACGGGATCGGCGGGCGCTCCCGGTGCGGGGGCGGGCGGTGTGGGAACCCGACCGACGGTGCCTGGCATGACCGCAGCCTAACCGGAGCGTGGCGGGCTGGTTCCGATCATGCGTTCGTGGCGGGTCCCGGCTTCCGGCGGCGCGGACGTTCGGGCAGGTCACGGCCGGTTCGATCACCCATGTCGGGAAATTGGCCCGGTCCGGCTCGGAGTGCTGCCCAGGTCACCGGGTATGCGGGCGGCGCAGTTCACGCGACAGGAGGGACATCATGCCGAAAACCCTCGCGGTCGGGCAGGTCGACATCGGTGCGGCCTGGACCGACTTCTGGAGGTCGGTGCTGCTCTTCGTACCGCGAGCGATCGCGTTCATCGCGATTCTCGTCGTGGGTTGGCTCATCGCTAGAGCCGTACTCAAAATCGTGGACGCGGCACTGGAACGGGTCGGGTTCGACCGCGCCGTGGAACGGGGCGGTATCAAACGGGCCCTGGAACGCACCAAGTACGACGCCAGCGACATCCTGGCCAAACTGGCCTACTACGCGGTCCTGCTGTTCACCCTGCAGTTCGCCTTCGGGGTGTGGGGGCCGAACGCGATCAGCGACCTGATCCGCGGGGTGGTGTCCTGGCTGCCGCGAGCCTTCGTGGCGATCGTGATCGTGGTGATCGCCGCCGCCATCGCCAACGCCGTCCGGGACCTGGTCTCCGGCGCGCTCGGCGGGCTCTCGTACGGCCGGGTGCTGGCCGACGTGACAGCGATCTTCATCCTGGCGCTCGGCATCATCGCCGCGCTGAACCAGGTGGGTATCGCCACCACGGTGACCACACCGGTGCTCGTGGCCTTCCTCGCCACCGTGGCCGGCATCCTGATCGTCGGTGTCGGTGGTGGTCTGGTCAAGCCGATGCAGGACCGCTGGGACGGCTGGCTGCACCGGGCCGCCGAGGAGTCCCGGGCGATCCGGCAGCAGCGGCAGGCGCAGCAGGCCGGCCGGGGCGACTACGAACGCAAGATGGCCGACCGGGGCGGGCAGCCGACGCCGGCCGCGCCGCAGTCGTCGATGTCGGGCGCGGGTACGTACCGCTCCGGCGAGATGGGCGACGAGACGCAGCAGTTCCGCCGGCCGGGAGGCTGACGGCAACGGGTGACGGGGTGTCCGCGGGATGGTGGCGGGCGCCCCGAAACCGTGTCCGGGTCCGGCCGGCTGCCGGTCAGGCCAGGTGACGCGGGTCGAGTCCGCGGGCCAGCAGGCAGACCGCCAGCAGGCGGGTGAGCACCCAGTCCGGCGCGGACCAGTCCACCGGCTCGGCCGGCGGCGTCCAGCCGTGCTCCGCCGCCGCGTCGCGCAGCCCCTCGGCGTATCCGGCGAGCGCCGCCACGGTGAGCGGGTGGCGGTCGCCGCGGAGGCTGTCGCGTACCCCGGCGGCGTGCTGGTCGACCTCGGCGAGCAGCCCGGGGTTCGCGTGGGCCGCGGCGAGGCCGGCGGTGCCGACGGCGGCGGTCAGCGTGGTGAGGGTCGACCGCGCGGCCACTGCCGCGGAGCGGGTCGCGACCCGGTTGTTCGGCACGCGCATGGTGTCCGAGGCTAACGCCGCCCGGTGCGGACCGACCTCGGCCGACCGGCGGACTGCGGGGTCGTCCGGGAGAGCGGCCACGTCGTCCGCGGGGATTGAGTCGCCCGTGCGGGGGCAGAAGTCCGGCACGAGGAGCACGCAGCAGCCCCACGGAGGGACACCATGGGACATCTGGCCGACGGCCCGGACCGGGCGCACCGCCGCCCCGACGGGGTGAGTGACGCCACGGTCGAGGCGCTGGGCAGGCTCAGCGAGGCCCTGGAGTGCGTCGAGCGGGCACGCGGGCACCTCTACGAGCTGCATCAGCTGATCGGCCACGCCGATCTGATGCTCGACGACGCCGTGGAGATGTTCCGCCGCGCCGGGCACCCGGGCCTGGCCGAGCGGATCGACCGGGAGCTGCTCGGGCGTAACGTCATCGCCGGGCGGTGGACGTTCCAGATCGTCGAGGACTTCGACGACGGGTACTACGCGCTCTTCCGGGAGCTGGACCGGCAGGCCCGCGACGAGCTGGTCGAGGGCCGGCGGCACCTCTACGAGGCCGAGATGAAGGAACGCCGCCGCAGCCGGGGGATGCCGGGGCACGAGGCGCGCCCCGGCACACGCTGACTCAGTCGGAGGAGCGGGCGTCGGCCGGACGGCGGCGCGCGCCGTCGTCGGCGATGATCACGGTCGCGACCATCAGCGCGACCACCAGGCTGAACAGCCAGGAGCTGTCCTCGGTGAACCGGGCGGAGACCGGAGCCTGGATCGCGGCGAGCAGGAAGCCCAGCCAAGCGAGCTTGCGCTGACGGTTGGAGAGGAAACCGGAGCCCTGTTGCATCCCGAAAGTCTTGCGCGCGACAGGGGGAGTGCCGTCAGCCGTTCGGCCGATTCTGGATGGGCTGTCCGTTTTCCTGGCTGTCCGTACCGCACTTTTTGTCGTATCGGCCGAGCATGAATCCGGCGGCCACGGGCATCGGCGCGGGTGCCCGCAGCCGTCCGGGGATCACATGCTGTCCGGGCCGGTCCGCCCGATCGTCGACGGCCGGTAGGCCCGGTCCGCATCGGTCATCTCGCGCCGCTCGGCCTCCGGGCCGGCGCCCCGGTCCACCGCCTCCGGGCCGTGCCCGAACGCGGCCTCCTCGCCGGCGTCGTTGGCGGTGACGTCGTCGCCCTGGCCGTCCGTGGCCGACCGGGCGATGGCCTGGTCCAGCTCGTGCAGGGGAGTGCGGTCCTCGTCGCGCCACACGTGGCGGTCGTTGTCGGTCATTCCCCTGCGGTACCCGGACCGGATGATCGCAAACGGGCACGGCGACAGCCGCGGTCCCGGCTCGTTTCGATCCCGATGCCCGGTGGCCCGGAACGCTTCCCGGGCCACCGGGCATCGGCGATGGCGCTACTTGGCGCCGGTGAGGGCCACCAGGGCGTTGGCGGTGCGGAAGTACGGGTTGCGGCCGAGGTCGCCGACGGTGGTGATGTTGAAGGCGTCCTTGAGCAGCTTGGCGTCGCCGTCGCTGACCCCGGCGAGGGCGGACACCGGGGCGTCGACGATCTCGGTGAGGGTCTTGTCCTGGTAGGCCTTGTCGACCAGCTTGGTGAGGTCGGCGGTGACGGGCATGCACACTCCTTCGAGTTCCGGTCGGGCAATCCGACCGGTTGCGGACAAACCTGACGGAATTAGATCATGAAGCGGTACCAGAGATCCACTGTGGATCCCCGGGCTCACTCCTCCTCGTCGCCGCCCTCGTCGTCGCCGAAGGAGTCGAACACCTCGTCGGCGAGCATCCCGCCGGCGAAGCCGAGCGCGGCGCCGCCGACCACGCCCGCGGCGACGGCGCCCATGCCCGGGCCACCGTGCCGCTCGTGGTGCTCCTCCTTGTGGTGGCCGTACGCGGCGTGCCCGTAGCCGGGCGCGCCGTAGGCGGGCTGCCCGTAGCCGTGGCCGGCGTGCATGCTCTGGTAGCCGTCGAGGGCCTGGCGGACCCACGCGTCGACCTGAGCGGCCCAGTCGACCTGGTCGGCGTCGGTGTGCGCGACGTGGTAGCGGCCGAAGGAGTCATGGCCGCCGGAGAACAGGCCACCGCGCTTGTCGAACTCCAGCACGACGTCTACGCCGTACTCGTTCGCGACGAAGGTCAGCTCGACCTCGTTGACGGCGTGGGCGTACTGCGGGGCGGCGTAGTACTCGATCTCCTGGTAGAACGGCAGGCTCTGGCGCAGGCCCGAGATGTGCCCGCGTTCCAGGCCGGCGCCCTTGAACTGGAATCCGAGCCGGCCGAAGCCCTCCAGGATGCGTTCCTGCACCGGCAGCGGGTGCACGTACACCGGGTCGAGGTCGCCCTTGTCCACGGCGCCGGGGATCGCCACCTCGGTGCGCAGTCCCATCGTCATGCCGTGCAGGCGCTGCCCGTACAGGTCGGTCACCGGCGTCTCCCACGGCATCGCCACCTGGAACGGCAGCGACATCTGCTGTCCCTCGGACAGGCGCAGACCGCCGGCGACCTGGACCCGGTGGAACTCCACGAGGGTGTCGTACTCCTGCTCGGCGCCCTCCATCTCCACCCGGGTGACCAGCCCGACGGTGATGTGGTCGATCTCCACGTCGTGGCTGCCGCCGGTCAGGTTCACCTGCCCGCCCAGCATCAGCCCCGGGCGGGTACCCGGATTGGCCAGGACCGTGTCGACAGCGGGGCCGCCCACCCCGAACGCGCCCAGCATCCTCTTGAACACCACGAACATCTCCCTTGACGGCCACCGGACGTGCGGCACCCGGGATCCGGGGAGAGATTCACCTGGAACCCTTGTGCCGCAACGAGATCAACGGCGTCCATAATGGATCACGCCGCGCCGGGAGACTACCAACGCCACCTGAGAGGTAGCTGAAAGCATTCGCTTCGTCACTGTGGGCCATCGGTCGGCGTGGGGCGCCGGAACAGCCGCAGCAGGCGGGCCGCGACCTCGCCGTCGCCCCGGACGACGACGTCGGCGGCATGCAGCGGCACGCCACCGAAGATGAGCGAGCGGAAGGTCCCGGCGCCGGCCCGGATCACCAGGTCGGGATCGGCGGCGTCGGCGCGTACCACGTCGACGCGTCCGTCCTCGACGGTGACGAGCAGGCTGTCGCCGTCGAGAAGAAGCTGACACCGTACGGCGAAGTCGCGCGCCGCGGCCGGGTCGAAGGTGGTCTTCATGGCGAGGGCCAGCGCGTCGACGCTCAGCTGCGCCGACGAGGTCAGCGGACCCCGGCTGCCCCACCTGGCCAGCCCCAGCAGGGCGGGTTCGAGGTCCCGCCCCCATTCGGTCAGCTCGTACGCCCGGACGCCCGCCGGTGGCCCGAGACGCCGCCGGCGCACCACTCCCGCCTCCTCCAACTCGGCGAGCCGGGCGGTGAGCATGCTCTGACTGGCGCCGGGCAGGCCGCGCCGCAGGTCGGTGAAGCGCTTCGGTCCGAGCAGCAACTCACGGACGATCAGCAACGCCCATCTGTCGCCGACCAGGTTGAGCGCCCGGGCCAGACCGCAGGGATCGTCGTATGCGCGCGCCATCCGCTGATGGTATCGCTACAGCACTCTCTGGTGCTAAATTCGCACCGTGACGACGTACATCCTGATCCCGGGAGCCGGCGGCGACGCCTGGTACTGGCACCGCCTGGTTCCCCTGCTGGAGCAGCGCGGCCACGAGGCGATCGCCGTCGACCTCCCGGCCGCGGACGACAGCGCGGGACTGCCGGAGTACGCGGAAACAGTGGTCGAGGCGGCCGGTGACCGTGGAGACCTGGTGGTGGTGGCCCAGTCGATGGGCGGCCTGACCGCACCACTGGTCTGCAGTCGGCTGCCGGTCTCACGGCTGGTCCTGGTCAACGCGATGATCCCGGCGCCCGGTGAGACCGGCGGCGACTGGTGGACCAACACCGGGCAGGACCAGGCCCGCCGGGAGTGCGACAGGCGCGAGGGCCGCTCTCCCGACGGGCCGTTCGATCCGCTGGTGTACTTCTTCCACGACGTGCCGCAGGACATCACCGACCAGGCCATGGCGGGTGGGTCACCGCAGTCGGGCACGCCGTTCGCGCAGCCCTGGCCGCTTGATGCGTGGCCCGACGTGCCGACCGAGGTCCTGAGCGGCGGCGCGGACAGGTTCTTCCCGGCCGAATTCCAGACCCGGGTGGCCCATCAGCGGCTCGGCGTCACGCCCGAGCGCCTGCCCGGCGGGCATCTGCTGGCCCTCAGCCGGCCCGAGGCGCTGGCTGCCGCGTTGGACCGCTGAGGGCGGGGGAGGTTGCCTCAGGGGATGGGCCGGTCGACCGCACCGCGCCAGGCGCCCGTCTCCTGACCGCGCCGCTCGATGAACTGCTTGAACCGCTCCAGGTCGCCCTTGGCGCGCCGGTCGACCACGCCGAGCTTGTCGCCGGCCTGCTCGACCGCGCCGTGCGGCTCGAACTCCATCTGCAGCGTGACCCGGGTGTGCCCCTCGTCGAGGCGGTGGAAGGTCACCACGCCCGCCTGCTGGGTGCCCCCGGTGGAGCGCCAGGCCACCCGCTCGTCCGGCAGCTGCTCGGTGATCTCGGCGTCGAACTCGCGCTTCACGCCCGCGATCTCGACGGTCCAGTGGGTCATCGTGTCGGAGAGCTGCCGCACCTCCTGCACGCCGTCCATGAAGTGGGGGAACTCCTCGAACTGGGTCCACTGGTCGTACGCGGTCCGGATCGGGACGTCCACGTCCACGTGCTCGGTAACGCCACTCATGTCGGGGTTCCTCCTGTTCCGCCGGTGTGTGTCTCGTACGGGCCGTGGGCCGGCCCGCTCACCAGCGCGTCGTCTCGTTCCTGTGCCCGAGTGCGGCCCACACCTCGGAGATCGTCTGGTAGTGGGCGTCCGCGGGCAGGGTCTCCAGAGCGGCGACGATGTCCGTCGGCGCCTCGTTCTCCCGCGCGTTCGCCAGCAGCGCCTCCCGGTCGCCGGGCAGGGCGGTCATCGTGATGAACCGCCCCAGACGGCTGCGCGCCTCGACGTCCTCGGAGCTCATGCCCTGCGGCGTGCCGCTGCGCAGCTCCCCGGCCGGCGCCGTGGTGGCCTCCGGCTGGTCCTCGCCGGCGGGCTCCGGGATCCGGAACTCCTCGGCCCGCGAACCGCCGGTGCCGGCGCTCTGGACGAGACCGCTGACCTCGCTGCTCATCTGGTCGTCGACCCTGGGCGAGTGCTTGCTGCTGCCACGTTCCATGCCTTGGGAGATGCCCCGGGGGACCGCCGGTAAACCGGCGCCGGCCGGGAGAGCCGGTCATCCGGGCGGCAACCGGTCGGCCGGCCGCTGCCCGTCCGCCTTCTCGTCGTCGGCCGGGGCGCGCGGCGGCAGCACCGGGTCGTCCGGCTCCTCGACCCCGGCCTGCATCGCCCGCCCGCGCTGCAGCTCGGCGTTGACCTGCACGCCGAGCATCAACGCGCAGTTGGACAGGTAGAGCCACACCAGGAACGCGATGACCGCGCCGAGACTGCCGTAGGTGACGTCGTACGAGCCGAAGTTGGCCACGTACAGGCCGAAGCCGAAGGACGCGAGCACCCAGGCCACGAGCGCCAGCGCGCCGCCCGGGGTGAGCCAGCGGAACCGCGGCTGCTGCACGTTCGGCGCGATCCAGAACAGCAGCGACAGCAGCGTCATGGCGACCACGGCGAGCAGCGGCCACTTCGCCACCGACCACGTGGTGCGGGCCACCGCGCCGGCGTGCAGCAGGTCACCCACCGCGTCGGTGACCGGGCCGCTGACGATCAACCCGGTGGCCACCACCGCGAGCAGCACGATCGTCACCGCGGCCATGCCGATCTGCAACGGGCGCAGGCGGTAGAACGGACGGCCCTCCCGCACCCCGTAGATCGCGTTGGAGGCGCGGGTGAACGCGCCGATGAACCCGGACGCGGACCAGAGCGCGCCGAGCAGACCGAAGCTGAGCAGCACCTTCGCCGAGCCCTGCTGCTCGACCACGTTGCGCACCACACCCACGAACGCGTCGTTGCCGACCACCGAGCCGGCGCCGATCTCCCCGGCCAGGTCGATCACGGTGTCGACGGTGCGCGGGCCGTCGGAGACCAGGCCGACCAGCGCCACCACCACGATCGTGGACGGGAACAGCGCCAGCACCCCGTAGTAGGTGAGCGCCGCCGCCCAGTCGGCGCAGTTGTCGGTGACGAAACCCTTGCCGCTGCGCACCAGCACGCCCCGCCAGGTACGCCAGTTGAGCTGGCGGATCCGGCGGGGGAGACGGGACCGCGTCCGGCCGCCGACCGTCTGTGGTGTCGTCACGGTCATGTCCGCCTCCTCCAGGCTCCGCCACCGGGCGTGGCCGGGCGGTACCCCCGGGGGGAAATCGACAAACCGGGGCGCCGGTTTGCCCGCCGGACGGGAGGGAACCACACCAGGCAGCCGATCGAGACTCCAGGAGGAGGACGAGATGCCCGGGCGCGAGGTACTGCCCAGCACGCTGCGGCGCTCCCCGGCGAAGGCGCAGCGGACCTGGGAGAAGACGCACGACTCGGCGGTCGAGACGTACGGCGAGGGGGAGCGGGCGCACCGCACCGCCTTCGCCGCGGTCAAGCACGAGTTCGAGAAGGTGGGCGACCACTGGGAGCCCAAGGGCCGTAAGGGGCCCAGCGACGAGCAGGCCGAAGGCGGCGGCCCGGCCCGGCGCGCGCCGACGGCCGGCGGGGTGGACGCCAACGCCAGCAAGGACCACCTCATGGAGGTGGCGAAGAAACTGGACGTGCGCGGCCGGTCCCGGATGACCAAGCCGGAACTGGTCAAGGCGATCGAGAAGGCAAACAACAACGCGACCCGCAAGGCCCGCGGGGGTCGCTGACCCCTGGGGGTACGCGTCGAGCCCGGGACCGCCTCGGTCCCGGGCTCGTGTCGTGCCGTCTCACCAGTGGCCGCCGCCCGGCGCCTGAAGGTGCACCGCCTTGACGGTGCTGAACTCGTCCAGCAGTTCCGGGCCGTACCCGAAGCCCTGACCGCTGCCCCGGCGCGGCTGGGCCGCGCCCCCCGGTGCCCCGCCGAACACCGAATTGATCTTCACGGTGCCGACCGGCAGTTCCCGCCAGGCGCGCTGGGCGTGGCTCATCGAGCCGGTCAGCACGGTGGCGGCCAGGCCGTACGGGGAGTCGGCCGCGCAGCGCAGCCCCTCGCTGAACGAGTCGACCACCACCACCGCGGCGACCGGCCCGAACGTCTCCTCGCGGACCAGCGCCATGTCGTGCCGGCACCCCTCGACCACTGTCGCCGGGTAGAACGCGCCCGGCCCCTCCGGCAGCACACCGCCGGCGCGTACCCGGGCGCCGTCGGCGAGCGCGGCCGTCACCTGCCCGTGCACGTGGTCCCGGTGCCGCCGGTCCACCAGCGGGCCGAGCTGCGTTTCCGGGTCACGGCCGGGGCCCACGGTGAGCGCCTCGGCGCGCGCCACGAGCGCGTCCAGGAAGCCCTCGGCGACGTCCCGGTGCACGTAGACGCGTTCCACCGCCACGCAGATCTGACCGGCGTTGGCGAAGCACCCGAGCGCCGCCTGCTCGGCCGCCCAGACCGGGTCGACGTCCGCGTCCACCACCAGCGGGTCGCTGCCGCCGTTCTCCAGCAGCACCTTCGCGCCGGTACGGGCGCCCGCGGCGGCGATCGCCCGGCCGGTCGCAGTGGAACCGACGTGGGCGACGACGTCGACGTCCTGCCCGGACAGCGCGGCCCCCACCTCGCCGCCGCCGCTGAGCAGCGACAGCACCCCGGCCGGCAACGCCGAGTCCAGCGCGCGGGCGAGCAGCCAGCCGGTGGCCGGGGTGCGCTCGCTCGGCTTGTGGACCACCACGTTGCCGGTGACCAGGGCCGCGCCGAGCAGGCCGCACGACACCGCCACCGGGTCGTTCCACGGGGTGATCGCGGCGACCACGCCGCGTGGCTCGGGGGCCATGAAGTCCAGCGCGTCGTGCGCGCCGTGCAGCGTCCGGCCGCCCCGGACCGGCGCCAGTTCGGCGTACTGTCGCAGCGTGCCGATGCCCGCCGCCACCCCGCCCCGCGCGTCCTCCAGGGGCTTGCCCATCTCCGCGGTGGTCGCCTCGGCCAGCTCTCCGGCCGCCGCCTCGACCGCGTCCGCGGCCCGGTGCAGCGCCGCGGCCCGCTCCGCGGTCGGGGTCGCGGCCCATTCCGCCGCCACGCCCCGGGCCGCCTCCACCGCCTTGGCCACCTCGTCGGCGGTCGCCACCGGCGTCCGGGTCACCGGCGACCCGTCCGCCGGATCGTGGACGACAAGCTCGCCGCCCTCGCCGCCGGCACCCCACACTCCACCTATGAGCTGCGCAACCGTGTACATGCGGCCCTGCTTGCCCCGGCCTGGGCCGGGCAAACGCGTTTCGCCCGGTGACCGGCCGGGTAGGCGGATCCGATGACCTCGACCGCCGACGCCGTCGTCATCGGAGCCGGGCACAACGGGCTGGTGGCCGCGAACCTGCTGGTGGACGCCGGCTGGGACGTCACCGTCCTGGAGGCCACCGGGGCGCCCGGTGGGGCCGTCCGCTCCGCGTACGTGACAGCGCCCGGTTACCTCAGCGACCTCTACAGCTCCTTCTACCCGCTCGGGTACGCATCTCCGGTCCTGGACGGGCTGGGCCTGGAACGGCACGGCCTGTCCTGGACGCACGCCCCGGACGTGCTGGCGCACCTGCTTCCGGACGGCCGGGCCGCCGTGGTCAACCGCGACCTGGACACCACAGCGGCCTCGCTGGAGGCGTTCGCGCCCGGCGACGGGGAGCGCTGGCGGCACGCGTACGCCGACTGGCGCCAGGTGGCCGAGCCGATGCTGCAGACCATCACCACCCCGTTCCCGCCGGTACGCGGCGGGCTGGGCCTGCTGCGGCAACTCCGGGTCGGCGGCGCGCTCCGCCTGGCCCGCCGCCTCCTGCTGCCCGTCCGCAAGCTCGGCGCGGAACTGTTTGAGGGCGAGGGCGGCACGGTCCTGCTGGCCGGCTGCGCCCTGCACACCGACCTGTCCCCGGAGGACGCCGGCTCCGGCGTGTACGGCTGGCTGCTCGCCATGCTCGGCCAGCAGGTGGGCTGGCCGGTGCCGGTCGGCGGCGCCCAGCGGATCACCGACGCGCTGGTGGCCCGGCTGGTCGAGCGGGGCGGGCGGATCGAGTACGGCGCCCGGGTCGAGCGGGTGCTCACCGCCCGGGGCCGCGCGATGGGCGTCCGTACCGCCGGGGGAACCGACTGGCGGGCCCGCCGCGCGGTGCTCGCCGACGTGCCCGCGCCGGCGCTCTTCCTCGACCTGGTCGGCGCGGCGGCGCTGCCGCCCCGGATGGTCGAGGACCTGGCGCACTTCAAGTGGGACGGCTCCACGCTCAAGGTCGACTGGGCGCTGTCCGCGCCGGTGCCGTGGAAGAACCGGGAACTGGCCGGCGCCGGCACCGTGCACCTGGGCGCGGACCTCGACGGGCTCACCACGTACGCGGCCGAACTGGCCCGCGGAGAACTGCCCCGGGACCCGTTCCTGCTGGTCGGGCAGATGTCGGTGGCCGACCCGAGCCACTCGCCGCCGGGCACCGAGTCGCTCTGGTCCTACACGCACCTGCCGTTCCGCCGGGACTGGCGGGCCGAGGACGTCGCGGGGCACGTGGAGCGGATGGAGGAGGTGCTGGAGGAGGCGGCGCCGGGCTTCCGGGCCTCGGTCGTCGGGCGGCACGTGGCCGCCCCGGCCGACCTGGAGGCCGCCGAGCCGAGCCTGGTGGGCGGCGCGCTCGGCGGTGGCACTGCCGCCGCGTACCAGCAGTTGTTCCTGCGGCCGATCCCCGGCCTGGGCCGCGCCGACACCCCGGTGGACCGGCTCTACCTGGCCAGCGCCTCCGCCCACCCCGGCGGCGGTGTGCACGGCGCGCCGGGGGCGAACGCGGCGCGGGCCGCGCTGGCCCGCGACCGGGCCGTCACCGGCGCGGTGTACGCCCGCACGATCGCCGCCGCCCACCGCGCCGTCTACCGCTGACCGCGTCTGCGCGGCACCACCCTCGCCGCTGCCGTCCTCCGCGCCCTCGCGGGAGTGGGGCCCGGCCCGCGTCAGCGCACCCGCTGCGGCTGACCTCCGCCGACGTCCGCTCGCCCTGGCTGACCTCCGCCGACGTCCGCTCGCCCTGGCTGACCTCCGCCGACGTCCGCTCGCCCTGGCTGACCTCCGCCGACGTCCGCTCGCCCTGGCTGACCTCCGGTCGCACCCATTGCGGCTGACCGCCTGACCCCGCCAACCGCAGGACGCCTGGCACCGGAAGCTCGCCCACCGACAGGCGGGGTACCGCTTCCCGCCCCAATCTCGCCAAGTGAAATCAGCAGCCCGCATCCCGGGAACTGGTGTAGATCTTGGTACGAAATGGCCCTCATGGGGGCCCTTTCGTACCAAGATCTGCGGGCCGCGCCTGGCGTGGCCGCGGTCTCGTGCCCGCTGACGTACTGACTGCGGTTAGGTGCCTGATCGTCGCGCGGGTGTGTCACGGGAGTGTTCGGCCAGCCCGCTCCTCGCCAGCCGCCGCGCCGCACGCCCACGTCCCGCGCGATCTTGCAGTTGGCGCCCGAGGGGTGCCGGTTTTGCCAGGCTTTGCCGGGCACCAAACTGCAAGATCGCGCCTGTGGCGGGGTGGCGGGGTGGCGGGGTGGGGCGGTGAGGCATGCGGCGTTGGTTACGCAGCGTGCTTGATTGCGCCTGAGGTGGGGCCGTGGCGCCGGGAGAGCGCCCCAGGTCAAGGCGGTGCTGCGCCGGTGGCGGCAGAGCAAAGGCGCGGGGTGCGGGACATGGCGGGGCGAGCGCGCCCTCACGCGCCGTGACAGCGGCGTGAGGGCGCGTTGCGGGCGCGCGGCAGGGCAGGGCGGATCAGGAGTCGAGGTTGCGGTGCCGGCTGCGCAACTTGAACGGCATCAACGCGCTCTCGATCTTGGTGGCGGTGGTCATCTTCGAGTCGCCGTCGCGGCGCTCCTCGAAGCGGATCGGCACCTCCAGGATGGTGTGGCCCAGCTTGGTGGCGAGGTAGTGCATCTCCACCTGGAAGCTGTAGCCGTTCGACTGGACCCGGTCGAGCCCGATCGCGCGCAGCGCCTCGGCCTGCCAGATCTTGAAGCCGGCGGTCAGGTCACGGATGCGCACGCGCAGCAGCGTGTGCACGTACAGGTTGGCCCAGCCGCTGAGCGCGCGCCGGTACAGCGGCCAGTTCTCGTCCAGCTCACCGCCGGGCACGTACCGCGAGCCGATGACCACCGAAGCCTGCGTGGACAGCAGCGCGCCGAGCATGCCGGGCAGCGCCTCCGGCGGGTGCGACAGGTCGGCGTCCATCTGGGCGACGAAGTCCGCGCCGTCGTCGAGCGCCCGGCCGATGCCGTCCACGTACGCCCGGCCGAGACCCTCCTTGCCCGGGCGGTGCACCACCGTCACCCGGTCCGGGTGCTCGATGGCCAGCTTGTCGGCGACCTCACCGGTGCCGTCCGGGGAGTTGTCGTCCGCGACCAGCACCTTCAGCCCCGGCAGAGGCAGCGCGAGCAGGCGCTCGACCAGCACCGGGAGGTTGCCCGCCTCGTTGTAGGTCGGAACGACGACGGTCAGGCGCGCATCCCCCCACGGGGAGGGTAACTGCACGGGTTCGATCATCACGGACATCCTCGGTCAGCGGACAGGTTCATCTGAGAGGGTATCCAGTGGGCCGTGCGGCGGCCGCACAGACGCCCCGCCGAGGGATCGATCCCGCTCCGGCTTCTGCCGGGTCGCGATGTCGGACAGCCGGGCCAGCGTCTCCCGGTTGCGAAGATGCAGCACCAGGTCGTTGAGCTTGGTCCGGACCCACCGCAGCGGCCCGGCGGCGAAGTCCTCGCCGATGGTCACCCGGGTCCGGCCGTCCTCCAGCGGTTCCAGAGCGAACGCCACTGTCGCCTCGCCGGCCGGCCACAACCCGGCGCGCAGCACGAGCCGGTGCGGCGCCTGGCACTCCAGCACGGTGGACTTGTCCTGCAGCGAGAACGGCCAGGGCCCGGCCCGGTGGTGCAGGTTGCTGCCGACCCGGGGCCACGTGTCGTCCACGTCCCGCACGTGCACGGTGCCCACCACCCAGTCGCTGTACGTCCACCCGTCCGCGAGCACCTCGAAGACCTGCTCCGGAGGCGCGTCGATCACTTTCTCCACAACCGCCATCACCAACCGGTACCCCGCCCCGGGCCGCCGCTAACGGCGAGCGGGTTAGCTTCTCGGGGGCGGCGGGTATCGCCGGACCGGAACGGTCGTGGCAACGTGTGCGCCGGCACCGGCGGGGCACGCCTGGCGCCGACGTCGACGTTTACTCCTCGGGGGCTCGGGAACCCGCCGCCCGTGCGACGGGACCAGGAGCGGGATCAGTGCAGGTCAGCCCGGGTTGACCCGGGTGCTGACCGGTTCCCGTCCGGCCTCTACGACGCGGTGCTGCTGGACCGGGACGGCACGCTGATCGAGGACGTGCCGTACAACGGCGACCCGGAGAAGGTACGGCCGGTGCCGGGCGCCCGGGAGGCGCTGGACCGGTTGCGGGCGGCCGGGTTGCGGCTCGCCGTGGTGACCAACCAGTCCGGCCTGGCCCGCGGCTGCTTCACCGCGGACGAGCTGAGGCTGGTCAACGCCCGGGTGGAGGAACTGCTCGGGCCCTTCGACCACTGGGCGATCTGCCCGCACGCGGAAGCCGACGGGTGCGCCTGCCGCAAGCCGGCGCCCGGGCTCGTACACGAGGCAGCCCGCGCGCTCGGCACCACGCCGACCCGGTGCGTGCTGATCGGCGACATCGGCGCGGACACGGCCGCCGCCGCGGCGGCCGGCGCTGCCACGATCATGGTGCCCACGCCGGCCACCCGGGCCGCCGAGGTGGCCGCCGCGCCGACCGTCGCCGCCGACCTGCCGGACGCGGTGAGCACAGTGCTGGCCAGGATGCGCCTCACGGCCGCGCCGCAACGCGCGGGCCGTAACCGCCGGGGCACGGTCCTCGTGGTCCGCAGCGACGCCGCCGGTGACGTGCTGGTGACCGGTCCCGGCATCCGCGCGGTGGCGGCCGGCGCGCAGCGGGTGGTGCTGCTGTGCGGGCCACGCGGCCGGGCGGCGGCCGAACTGCTGCCCGGCGTGGACGAGATCATCGAAGCGCCGTTGCCGTGGATCGACGCGCCCGCCCCACCCGTCGACCCGGGTGACATGCGCGCGCTCACCGACCGGCTCGCGGCCGTACGCGCCGACGAAGCCGTCGTCTTCACCTCCTTCCACCAGTCCGCGCTGCCGCTGGCGCTGCTGCTGCGCCTGGCCGGGGTGCCCCGGATCAGCGCGATCAGCGACGACTACCCGGGCAGCCTGCTCGACGTGCGCCACCGCGTCCCGGCCGGCGTACCCGAACCGGAACGCGCCCTGTCCCTCGCCGCCGCCGCCGGATTCGCGCTGCCCGGCCACGACGAACCCGCCCTGCGCATCCGCTCCGACCGGCTTCCGCCGCCCGCGGCCGAGGCCGGGGCGCCCGGCTACGTGGTGCTGCACCCCGGGTCCTCGGTGGAGACCCGCGCCTGCCCGGAGGAACTGGCCACGCGAGTGGGCCGGGTGCTCGGCGCGGCCGGTCACCGGGTGGTGGTCACCGGCGGGCCGGACGAGCGGGAGCTGACCGCCCGGGTCGCGGCGGCGGGCGGCGTCGACCTCGGCGGGCGTACCGGGCTGGCGGAGCTGGCCGCTGTGGTCGCCGGCGCCGGCGCGCTGGTGGTCGGCAACACCGGCCCCGCGCACCTGGCCGCCGCGCTCGGCGTGCCGGTGGTGAGCCTGTTCGCGCCCACTGTGCCGTTCGGGCAGTGGGGGCCCTACCGGGTGCCGACAGTGCGCCTCGGTGACGCGGCGGCGCCCTGCCGGGACACCCGCGCCACCGTCTGCCCGGTCCCCGGGCACCCGTGCCTGTCGGCGGTCGAGCCGGGCCGGGTGCTGGAGGCGTTGCGGCTGCTCGGCGTGCCGGCGCCGGTGGCGGGCGGGGTGGTCGGATGAACATCCTGCTGTGGCACGTCCACGGGTCGTGGACGACGTCCTTCGTGCACGGCAAGCACCGCTACCTGGTGCCGGTCACGCCGGACCGGGGCCCGTACGGGCTGGGCCGGGCGCGCACCTACCCGTGGCCGGACAGCGCGGTCGAGGTCACGCCGGAAGACCTGCGCGGCGCCGACGTGGACCTGGTGATCCTGCAGCGCCCGGAGGAACTCGACCTGGCCGCCGAGTGGCTCGGCCGCCGCCCCGGACGCGACGTCCCGGCGATCTACGTCGAGCACAACACGCCGAAAGGCGACGTGCCGAACACCCGCCATCCCATGGCCGACCGCGACGACCTGCTGCTCACCCACGTCACCGCGTTCAACGAGCTGTTCTGGGACAACGGCGGCACCCGCACCACGGTGGTCGACCACGGCGTCGTACCGCCCGCCGTCGAGTGGACCGGCGAACTCGACCGCCTCGCCGTGGTCATCAACGAGCCGGTACGCCGCTGGCGCGTCACCGGCACCGACCTGCTCGCCCGGTTCGCCGCGCTCGCCCCGCTCGACGTCTACGGCATGAAGGTGGCCGGTCTCGCCGCCCACCTCGGACTGCCCGAGGACCGGCTGACCAGCCACGACGACGTACCCCAGCACGCCATGCACGCCGAACTCGCCAAACGGCGCGCCTACCTGCACCTGTGCCGCTGGACCTCACTGGGCCTCAGCCTCGTCGAGGCCATGACCATGGGCATGCCGGTGGTGGCGCTGGCCACCACCGAAGCGGTGGAAGCCGTCCCGCCGGAGGCGGGCGCGCTGTCCACCCGGGTCGACACGCTCGTCGAGGCCGCCCGTGGCCTGCTGGACGACAGGGAGTCCGCCCGCCGGGCGGGCGCCGCGGCGCGGGCCGCCGCCCGGGGCCGCTACGGCCTGGAGCGTTTCCTCGCCGACTGGGACCGGCTGCTGGAGGAGGAAGTATGCGCATCGCGATGATCTCGGAGCACGCCAGCCCGCTCGCCGTCCTCGGCGGGGAGGACGCCGGTGGCCAGAACACGCATGTCGCGGAGCTCTCCGCCGCGCTCGCGGCCGCCGGTCACGACGTACGGGTCTACACCCGGCTCGACGCGGTGGACCTGCCGGTGAGCGTGCGTGCCCCGGACGGGTACGAGGTGGTGCACGTACCGGCCGGGCCGGCCGAGCCGGTGGCCAAGGACGACCTGCTGCCGTACATGCCGGCGTTCGGCAACTGGCTGGCCGACCGGTGGCGCACCGGCGACTGGCAGCCCGAGGTGGTGCACGCGCACTTCTGGATGAGCGGGCTGGCCGGGCTCGCCGCGGCCCGCCGCGCGGGCGTGCCGGTGGTGCAGACCTACCACGCGCTCGGCACCGTCAAGCGCCGCCACCAGGGCGCGCAGGACACCAGCCCGCCGGGCCGGGTCGAGCACGAGCGGAAGCTGGGCCGCTCGGTGGACCGGGTGGTCGCCCAGTGCCAGGACGAGGTCGCCGAGCTGGTCCGGATGGGTGTGCCCCGCTCCCGGATGACAGTCGTGCCGTCGGGGGTGAACCTGTCCACGTTCGCCCCGCTCGGCCCGGTCGCCGACCGTGACGGCGGCCGGGCCCGCATCCTCACCGTCGGCCGGCTGGTCGAGCGCAAGGGCTTCCAGGACGTCATCCGGGCCGTCGCCGAGGTGCCGGACGCCGAGTGCGTGGTGGTCGGCGGCCCGCCGGCCGGACTGCTGGAGACCGACCCGTACGCGCTGCGCCTGCGGACGCTGGCCCGCTCGCTCGGCGTCGCCGACCGGGTACGGCTGGTCGGCGCGGTCCCCCGGGAGGAGATGGGCCGCTGGTACCGGTCCGCCGACGTGCTCGTCGCCGCACCCTGGTACGAGCCGTTCGGGCTCACCCCGCTGGAGGCGATGGCGTGCGGCGTGCCGGTGGTCGGCACCGCGGTCGGTGGGCTCATCGACACGGTGGTGCCCGGCCGCACCGGCGACCTGGTGCCGGCCCGCGATCCGGCGGCGCTCGGCGCGGCGATCCGGGGCCTGCTCGGTGACCGGATCCGCCGGTTCGCCTACGCCACCGCGGCGCTGGAGCGGGCGCACACCCGCTACTCGTGGGCCACCACCGCCGACCGCCTCACCGAGTTGTACGGCGAGGTGGCCAGCGTCGGCCGTCCCACCCGGGTGGTCGCCTGATGACGGCGACCCCGCCGGCCGCCGGCGGCACGCTGCTGGAGGACCATCTGGCGCTGCTGGCCGCCGCGCTGCTGCCGCTGCGGGAGTCGGAGCGGATGCTGGCCCGCTGGGGTGAGGATCTGGCGCAGCGGCTCGCCGCCGGCGGGCGGCTGCTGGTGGCCGGCAACGGCGGCAGCGCCGCCGAAGCCCAGCACCTCACCGCCGAACTCGTCGGCAAACTCCGCCACGACCGCCAACCCCTGTCCGCCATCGCCCTCCACGCCGAAACCAGCGCCCTCACCGCCATCGCCAACGACTACGGCTACGACGAAACCTTCGCCCGACAGGTACGCGCCCACGGCCGACCCCACGACATCCTCCTGCTTCTCACCACCAGCGGCACCAGCACCAACCTCCTGACCGCCGCCCACGCCGCCCACCAGACCGGCCTGCGCACCTGGGCCTTCACCGGCCCCGCGCCCAACCCCCTCGCCGACCTCTGCCACGAGCACCTGGCGATCGACTCGCCGGACGGGCAGGTGGTGCAGGAACTGCATCTGGTGGCCTCGCACGTGCTCTGCGAGTACGTCGAACGGGCGCTGCCGGCGGCGCTCGCCGCCCCGGCGCCGGCCGAACCGGTGCGTACCGGCGTCGAGGTGGTGCTCGGCGACCCGGACCCGGCGGCGCCCGCCGGACCGGGAGGCCGGGCATGAGGGGGCCGGTGGTGGTGCTCGGGGACACGCTGCTGGACCGCGACGTCGAGGGTCTGGTGAACCGGCTCTGCCCGGACTCCCCGGTGCCGGTGCTGGACGAGACCTCCTCCGTCGACCGTCCCGGCGGCGCCGGCCTGGCCGCGGTGTTCGCGGCCGCTCAGGGCGCCGAGGTCGCGCTGGTCACCGCGGTCGCCGACGACGCCGGCGGGGCCCGGATCGGCACGCTGCTCGCCGCCGCGGGGGTGCGGTTGTACGCGCTGCCGCTGGCCGGCGCCACCCCGGAGAAGGTCCGGCTGCGGGTACGCGGCCGGGTGCTGCTGCGCCACGACCGGGGCGGTACGGCCGGTGTGCCCGGTCAGCCCAGCGACGCCGTGCTGCGGCTGATCGCCGACGCGTCCGCCGTGCTGGTGAGCGACTACGGCCGGGGCGTGGCCGGGCATCCCGCGCTGCGCGCCGCGCTGGCCGCCACCCGGGCGCCGGTGGTCTGGGACCCGCATCCGCGCGGACCGGCAGCCGTACCCGGGGTGCACCTGGCCACCCCGAACGAGCCGGAGGCCCGCGACCTGGCCAAGACGCCGCCGGGCGGGTCCCGCCTCGCGGCCGCGTCCCGCAGCGCGCAGGCGCTGCGCCGCCGCTGGCAGGCGCGCGCGGTAGCGGTGACGCTCGGCGGGGACGGCGCGCTGCTCTGTCACGCCGGATCCACGCCCCTGGTGGTGCCGGCGCCACCGGCCGAGGGGGACACCTGCGGGGCGGGGGACCGCTTCGCGTCCACCGCGACGCTCGCGCTGGCCCGTGGGGCGCTGGTCTCCGAGGCGGTGCAGGAGGCGGTCGCGCAGGCGTCCGCGTACGTGGCCGGGGGTGGCGTGGCCGCCGCGCTGCCGGCCCCGGTACGGGCGGTGGCCCCGGCGGTGGTCACCGGCGGCGGCGACCGGGTCGGCGCCGGGGCGGCCGGTGAGGTGGTGGCCCGGGTACGCGCGGCCGGCGGCACCGTGGTCGCCACCGGCGGCTGCTTCGACCTGCTGCACGCCGGGCACGTGGCGACGCTCCAGGCGGCCCGGCAACTCGGCGACTGCCTGGTGGTCTGCCTCAACTCCGACGCCAGCGTGGCCGGGCTCAAGGGCCCGGAGCGCCCGGTCGTGCCGCAGGGCGACCGGGGCCGGCTGCTCGCCGCGCTCGGCTGCGTCGACGCGGTGCTGATCTTCGACGAGCCGACCCCGGAGGCGGCGCTGTCCTGGCTGCGTCCGGACATCTGGGTCAAGGGCGGCGACTACGCCAGCGGCGGCGGCGCCGAGACGTTGCCCGAGTCGGAGATCCTGGCCCGCTGGGGCGGGCACACGGTGGTGGTGCCGTACCTCGACGGGCGCTCGACCACCGACATGATCGCTGCCGCGCGGGCGGGACGGGGCAGCGGCGGCTGGCCGGCCCCGACGCTCGACCCGGCGGAGGCCGTCGCGCAGACGGTGGTCCGGTCCACGGCGAAGGGAGCACGATGAACGAGCGACGCATCCGATCCGGCGCGGTCGCGCGGGCGGCGGCATGAACGCCCCCGCTCCCGGCGCCGGGCCCGCGGTCCTGGTCACCGGCGGGTCGAGCGGGCTCGGCGCGGCGGTGGTCGCCGCGGTGGCCCGCTCCGGTGGACGCCCGCTGGTGCTGGACCGGCAGCGTCCCGCCGACGGTGTGCCCTGGGCCGAGTGCGACCTGGCCGACACCCGAGCCGCCGAGGCCGCCACGCGCGATCTCGCGGAACGCTCCGGCGGGCTGGACGCCGTGGTCACCGCCGCCGGCATGGACGTGCCGGGGAAGCTGGCCGACATCCCGGCGGAGACCTGGGAACGGATCGTCACTGTGGACCTGCTCGCCACGGCCGCGGTGATCCGGGCCGCGCTGCCCTGGCTGGAGGCGTCCCGCGGCAACATCGTCACGGTGGCCTCGACGCTGGGCGTGAAGGCGGTGAGCGACGCGACGGCGTACTGCGCGGCGAAGTTCGGGGTGGTGGGCTTCACCCGGGCGCTCGCCGCCGAGCTGGCCGGCACTGTGGGCGTGACGCTGCTGATCCCGGGCGGGATGCGGACCGCGTTCTTCGACGAGCGGGACGCGCAGTACCGCCCCGGCCCGGACGCGGTGCTCAACGAGCCGTCCGACACCGCCGCCGCGGTCATGTTCGCGCTCTCCCAGCCGGCCGGCTGCGCGGTACGCGAGATGGTGGTGTGCGCCGCGCAGGAGTCCTCGTACCCGTGATCCTGGTGCTGCGGGCGCTCGGCGTCGGCGACCTGGTCACCGCCGTGCCGGCGTTGCGTGGCCTGCGCGCCGGCCTGCCGGGCCGGGAACTGGTGCTCGCCGCGCCGGACTGGCTGGCGCCGCTGGCGGAGCTGACCGGGGCGGTCGACCGGGTACTGCCCACCACCGGACCGGACCGGATCGCGTGGACCGGACCGCCGCCGGAGGTGGCGGTCAACCTGCACGGCCGGGGGCCGCAGTCGCACCGGGCGCTGGCCGCCGTACGCCCCGGCCGGCTGCTCGCCCACCGCAACCCGGACGCCGGGCACCCGGACGGCCCGGCCTGGGACGACGACGAGCACGAGGTGCGCCGCTGGTGCCGCCTGCTGCACGCGTACGGCCTGCCGGCCGACCCGGGAGACCTCGCGCTGCGCCGTCCGGCGGCGGGCGGCGTACCGGCCGGGTTGACGCTGCTGCACCCGGGCAGCAAGATCCCGGCGAAGCGCTGGCCGGCGCGGCGGTTCGCCGGGCTGGCCCGGGAGCTGACCGCGCGCGGTCACCGGGTGGCGGTGACCGGATCTGCCGGCGAGCGGGCGCTGGCCGAGCGGGTCGCCCGCGACGGGGGGCTGCCGCCGGAGGCGGTGCTGGCCGGCCGGACCGGGCTGGCCGAGCTGGCCGCGCTCGTCGCGGGCGCGCGGCTGGTGGTCAGCGGGGACACCGGCGTGGCGCACCTGGCCACCGGCTACGGCACCGCCTCGGTGGTGCTGTTCGGGCCGATGCCGGCGGCGCACTGGGGGCCACCGGCGGACCGGCCTCGCCACCGCGCCCTCGGTGCGATCGAGCCCACGCACGTCAACCCGGATTCGACCGGGTCACGCGGGGTAGGAAGCCACCCGACATTGAATGCCATCGGGATCGACGAGGTGGTGGCCGCGGTGGCCGACGTGGAACGGGTTTCCGGTGCGGTTGCGGCGTAGCGATCCGGGCCGGCCGGGGTACGCGCGCCGGCGACGCGGCAAGGGCTGGCTGTTCCTCGACCCGGCCGGCGAGCCGGTGCGCGACGCCGGGGATCTGGCCCGGCTGCGCGAGCTGGTCATCCCGCCCGCCTGGCAGGACGTGTGGATCTCGCCGTACCCGAACGGCCACATCCAGGCCACCGGCATCGACGCGGCGGGCCGCAAGCAGTACCTCTACCACCCGGGCTGGCGGCGCAAGCGCGACGAGGCGAAGTTCGACCACGTGCTGGAGGTGGCCCACCGGCTGCCCGCGCTACGGGACCGGGTCACGCAGGACCTGGCGCTGCGCGGCCTGCGCCGGGAGCGGGTGCTCGCCACCGTCGCCCGGCTGCTCGACATGGGCGCCTTCCGGGTCGGCAGCGACCAGTACGCCACCGGCGACGACCCGACCTTCGGGGTGGCCACGCTGCGCCCCGAGCACACCCGCTCCCGGGGCGGGTGCGTGGTCTTCGAGTTCCCCGCCAAGGGCGGCATCGAGCAGGTCCGCCGGATCGAGGACGCGGAGCTGTGCCGGGTGCTGCTCAACCTGCGCCGGCGGCGGCGGGCCCAGGAGCGGCTGTTCGGCTACTGGGACGGCCGGTCCTGGCGCGACGTGCGCAGCGACGAGGTGAACGACTACCTGCGCGACGCCAGCGGCGGGGAGATGACCGCGAAGGACTTCCGTACCTGGCACGCCACAGTGCTGGCGGCGGCCGAGCTGGCGACAGTGGGCCCGCAGCGCTCCGCCACCGCCCGCAGGCGGGCGGTGGCCGGGGTGATGCGGTCGGTGGCCGAGTTGCTCGGCAACACCCCGACGGTGGCGCGGGCCTCCTACGTGGACCCGCGGGTGGTCGACCTCTACCACGACGGGGTGCTGGCGCCGGTGCAGCCGGAGATGCCACGCGAGGCGGTGGAGAAGTCGGTGCTGGCGCTGCTGGAGGAGGAGGCCGGCTGACCGGCCCCGTCGGTCCTGGGGGGAAGCGCGACGGGGCCGGAAACCTCGTCCGGCGCGGATGCGGGGAGACCGCCACCGGGGCGGCCGCCCGCGGCCGGGCCGCCGCGGACGCCACGCCACGGCCCCCCGATACCAGTGGGCCGCCGCTGGGAGCGGTCTCAGCCCTGCGTTCAGTATGTCCGCGCCGAGTTGACTGCGGATGCCGTGGTGTTGACGATCCGTGCCGGTTCCAGATGACGGGCCCGGAATGCCTGCGGTGTCTCCGCGTGCGCGGCCCGGAAGGCGCGGCTGAAGTGTGCCTTGTCCCGGAAGCCCCAGCGGGCGGCGATGAGCTGGATCGAGCGGTCGCTCAGCGCCGGGTCGGCGAGGTCGCGCCGGCACCGGGCCAGCCGCTCGTCCCTGATGTACGCCGCGACGGTGGTCTCCTCGTCCTCGAAGAGCCGGTGCAGCGAGCGCACCGAGATGTGGTGCGCGTCGGCGATCCGGCCCGGGTCCAGCGAGGCGTCCCCGAGGTGCTGCTCCACGTACGAGCGCACCTGGGCGAGCAGGGCGCGCCGCCGGATCTCGGTGGGGACCGCCTCCTCGGAGACCAGGTTGCGGCCGAGCAGCGTGGCGACCAGGTCCAGGCCGATCCCGCCCAGCCGCTCGGCGTCGGCGGCGTGGTACTGCTCGGGGTGCGCGGTGATCCGGACGAGGAAGTCGGCGAGCAGGCCGCCGACGCCCTCGGAGCCGGACATCCGCCCGGCGAACAGGGGAGCGAGACGGCGGCGCGGCAGCGGCAGCGCGTCGTACGGCATCAGGGCCACGATCGAGCGGGCGTACGCGGGCCCGGCCGGGTCGGCGTGGTGGCTGACCTCGTGCGGGCGGGAGCAGTCGTAGAAGGTGAGGTCGCCGGGGCGGCAGCAGGCCCTTTGCCCCGCCTGGTCGGCCTGGCTGGTCCCGGTGAGCGTGAGCGCGAGCAGGTAGTAGTCCGGGTCGGAGCGCTGGATCAGCTTCGAGGTGCGGACGCAGTCCACCGACGGGTAGCGGTAGCGGATGAGCCGCATCCGGCCCAGCTCGACGAACTCGGCCCGCGCGACGAAGTCGTCGGCGTGCGCGGTGTGCACCCGCAGCGGCGTCGGGGTGCTGGCCATCATGTCCAGCCACATGCCGAAGCGCTCGCGTGGTGGCAGATCCTCCGTGTCGAGCACCTGCCGGCGCAGCTTCCCGTCCATCAACCGACCCCCGTGGTTCGTCACACCTGCTAGAACCAGGACGCCCCACGGGGCCGAAAAGCGACACCCGTGGGGCCGTGACGTCCGTCATTGACGGACCGGGGAGCCTTCTGTTAGCAGTCCGTTCAGTCGTTCAGCACCTGGGCCAGCCGGTCCCGGAACCGCCGCTCCGAGTCGGTCACCGTGTCGCCGCCGAGGCCCAGGATGCCGCCGGTGGAGGCCGCGCCCACCACCTGCTCGGCGATGTCCACCAGCCAGTGCCGGTACGCCCCGGCCTGACCCTCGTCCACCCGGGCGGCGAGCAGGGCGGCGGCCTGGCCGGCCCGGGCCAGCACGTCCTCGATCATCGCCTTCGGGTCCTCCGGCGTGAGCACCGGAAGCTCCGCGCCGGTCTCCGGGTCGCCGACCCGGTCGACGATCTCGCCGGCCACCGCCGCGACGAGCGGGCTCGCCGACTCGCGGCCGGCGGCGATGGTCTGCAGCCCGGCGGCGTTCTCGGCCATGGTGCGGCGGGTGCCGTCGGACTCGGCGGCGGCCGCCGCGGTGAGCACCGACTGCGGCAGCCCCACCAGCAGCCCCCACTCCTCGTCGGAGACGCCGAACCGGGTGTACGCCGGCTGCTCGATCACGATCAGGCCCCTTTCGCCGTGGTCGTCGTTCGTCGACGGGCGCCGCCGCGGCGCCCGGGTCAGGCTAGTCGAGTTCCAGCAGTCCCTGTTCGGACACCACGGGCACGGAGAGCGTCTTGTAACCGACCTCGTCGAAGAGCACAGTCATCCGGTCCTCCTCGTAGCTGAGCACCAGGCCGGCGCCCCACTCCGGGTGGCGCACCTGGCTGTGCACGGGGAACGGCCCGACCGCGCCGTCTCCGGCCACGCTGGTGCCGGCGTGGCAGTTGTCGCAGTGCCCGCAGACCTCGTGCATCTGCTCGCCGAAGTACGCCAGCAGGGCCTGGCCCCGGCACCCGGTGGTCTCGGCGAACGCGCGCATCATGTCGGTACGCGACCGGGTCACCGTCTGCTGCCGTTCCGCCTCGGCCAGCGCGGCCCGGCCGGACTCGGCGGCCGCCGGGGCGTACCGGGGCGCGCCGATGCGCTGCCGGGCGCGCGGCTCGGCGGCGCCGACCTGCTCCAGCAGGGACAGGTACTGGCCCAGTTTGCGCGGGCCGAGCCCGGTCAGCTCGCGCAGCTCCTTGCGGTTGCGGGCCTTGCCGCGCAGCACCGCGGCCAGCTCGGTCAGCTCCTTTTCGTCCGGCAGCCCGCCGCTGAAGTAGCGCTGCAGGCCGACGTCCTCGGCGCGCCACAGCAGCAGCACCCGGGCCGGTGAGCCGTCGCGCCCGGCGCGGCCGATCTCCTGGAAGTAGCTGTCCGGCGAGTCGGGCAGCGCCATGTGCACCACCCAGGCGATGTTCGGCTTGTCGATGCCCATGCCGAACGCCGACGTGGCCACCATGATCGGCACCCGGTCGGCGAGGAACGCCTCGTGCAGCTCGTGCCGGGCCGCGGTGGGCATGCCGCCGTGGTAGAACTCGGCCGGGAAACCGGCGCCGGTGAGCCGCTCGGCCAGTTCCTCGGCCGCGCGCCGGGTCGGCACGTAGATGATGCCGGGCCGCTCGTCGTCGCGCAGCAGCGCGATCAGCCGCCGCCACCGGTAGTCGTCGGTGGGGCAGTGGGCCACCTCGAGGAAGAGGTTGGGCCGGTCCAGCCCGGAGACCACCACCTCGGGCTCGCGCAGCCGCAGCCGGGCGATGATGTCGTCGCGTACCGGCGGGGAGGCGGTGGCGGTGAGCGCCACCACCGGCGGGCGGCCCAGGCCGTCGATCAGGTGGCCCAGCGCCAGGTAGTCCGGGCGGAAGTCGTGGCCCCACGCCGAGATGCAGTGCGCCTCGTCGATCGCCACCAGCGCCGGCTTCAGCTCCCGGACCTCGGCGAGCCGGTCCGGGTTGCTCAGCGCCTCCGGCGTGATGAACAGGAACTCCGCCCGCCCGGCCCGGATGTCCTCGATCGCCTCGGCCTGCTGGGCGGCGCTCTCGTCCGAACTGATCCGCACCGCGCGCAGCTCCGGACGCTGCCGTTCGTTGAGCGCGGCGATCTGGTCCTGCTGCAACGCCAGCAGCGGGGAGATCACCACCGTGGGGCCGGGGATCAGGCTGGCCGGGATCTGGTAGATCGCCGACTTGCCGGCGCCGGTGGGCAGCACCACCAGCGCGTCGCGGCGCTTCATCACGGCGCGCATGGCGGCGAGCTGGTTGGGCCGCAGCGCGGTCCAGCCGAACAGGTTCCGTGCCGCCCGGCGCAGGCTGGAGGAGTGAGTGGTCAGTTTCATCAAGCGCCTCAGCTACCCCCGGCGATCCCGCGCGAAACCGCCTGCGCCGCTCACCCGCCCGGTGCGGATCAGCGGCGGAACATGGCGCGGATGGCGATCAGCAGGAACAGGCCGCCGACGATCAGGCCGAGCAGCCGTACGCCGGGGATGTCGGCGGCGCTGGTGGCGTCGGCGAGCGGCAGGGCGGACATGTGGGAACTCTCCCACGGGAGGTCGCGGGACGCCACCGCCTAACAGTAAGGATTGTTGACTATTTAGCTGCGCGGTGTGACCATGTCAGCACCCGCCGGCCCCGGCGGGTCCGTGGGGGAGACGGGGGTACGACAGCACATGAGCGAGCGGACCGAGGGATCGACCGGAGATCTGGCGGCGCTCGCCGCCGCCGTCCTGCAACCGGGGTTCGTCGGCACCACGCCGCCGCCGTGGGTGTGCCGCTGGCTCGGCGAAGGGCTCGGCTCGGTCGTCCTGTTCGCCCGCAACGTCGTCGACCACGAGCAGGTCGCCACGCTCACCGCGAACCTGCGGGCCGAGCGGCCGGACGTCATCGTGGCGATCGACGAGGAGGCCGGCGACGTCACCCGGATCGAGTCCGCCCGGGGCAGCTCCCGGCCCGGCAACTACGCGCTCGGCGCGATCGACGACCCGGCGCTGACCGAGGAGGTCGCCCGCGACCTCGGCGCCGAACTGGCAGCCGTCGGCGTCACTCTGGACTACGCCCCGGACGCCGACGTCAACTCCAACCCGGCCAACCCGGTGATCGGGGTGCGCGCGTTCGGCGCCGACCCGGACCTGGTCGCCCGGCACACCGCCGCCTGGGTACGCGGCCTGCAGTCCGGCGGCGTCGCCGCCTGCGCCAAGCACTTCCCCGGACACGGCGACACCCGGGTCGACTCGCACCACGACCTGCCCCGCATCGGCGGCGGCCGGGCCCGCCTCGACGCGGTCGAGCTGGCCCCGTTCCGGGCCGCCGTGGCCGCCGGGGCGCAGGCGGTGATGACCGGCCACCTGCTGGTGCCGGCGCTGGACCCGGAACTGCCCGCCACGCTCAGCCCGCGCGTGCTGGGCGGGCTGCTGCGCGAGGAGATGGGCTTCGGCGGCGTGGTGGTCACCGACGCGGTGGAGATGCGGGCGGTGGCCGACCGGTACGGCTTCACCGGCGCGGCGGTGCGCGCGCTCGTGGCCGGCGCGGACGCGATCTGCGTGGGCGGGGAACGGGCCACCGAGGCCGACGCCCGCGAGCTGCGCGACGCGATCGTCGCCGCGGTGATCAGCGGCGAGCTGCCCGAGGAGCGGCTCGCCGAGGCGGCCAAGCGCGTCGGTCAGCTCGCCGCCTGGAGCGTCGCCGCCCGCGCCCGCCGGGTCGCCGGCACGCCACCGGCCGACGGCTCACCGATCGGGCTGGCCGCCGCCCGCCGGGCGGTCCGGGTCAGCGGCGACGCCGCGCTGCTGCCGCTGGCCGGGCCGGCGCACGTGGTGGAGTTCGCGCCGCCGCGCAACATCGCCATCGGCGAGGAGACGCCGTGGGGGATCGCCGCGCCCCTGGCCAGCCTGGCGCCGGGCACCACGACCGCCCGCTACGCCGCCGACGCCGTACCGGCCGACCCGGGCGACCTGCCGGCCGGACGGCCGCTCGTGCTGGTGGTGCGGGACCTGCACCGGCACGACTGGATGCGGGACGCGGTGCGCCGGGCGCTCGCCGCGCGCCCGGACGCGGTGGTGGTCGAACTGGGCGTGCCCGAGCTGGTCACCGGCGCGGTGCACCTGGCCACCCACGGCGCCACCGCCGCCGCGGCCCGCGCCGCCGCCGAGGTGCTCAGCGGCGCCCGCTGACTTCCGGGCCGGCCGGGCGGGGAGGTCCCCCGGCCGGCCCGGGCCTCACGCCGGGTCGGCCACCAGGTCGGCGTACTCGGGGTGACGCTTGACGAACGCGGCCACGAACGGGCAGCTCGGCACGATCCGGCCGCCCCGGGCGCGGACCTCGTCCAGCGCGCCCCGGACCAGCGCCGCGCCGACGCCCTGACCCTGGAACCGGTCGTCGACCTCGGTGTGCGTGAAGACCAGCACCCCGTCGCCGGGGGTGTACGCGGCGAACCCGGCCAGCGCGTCGTCCACCAGGATCTCGAAGCGACGCTTGGCGGGGTTGTCCTCGACCTGAAAGCTCACCGGGCCATTCTCCCTCCGGGGCCGGCCAGCCGGTCCAGTTCGGTCAGCAGCCGGTCCACCTCCTCGACCGTGTTGTAGTGGTAGACGCTGGCCCGGACCGCGCCGCCGTCGGCGCGCAGGCCCATCGTGCGGAAGTACTCGTAGGCGTAGTAGTCGCCGTGCGACAGGCACAGCCCCGCCTCGCCCAGCGCCGCCGCCGTCTGCGCCGGGGCCAGGCCGGCCACCCGGAACGACACCGTCGGGCAGCGCCGGGCCGGTGCGCCGTAGACGGTCACGAACGACCGGCCGGTCAGCCCGGCGAACAGCCGCTCGAAGACCGCCTCCTCGTGCGCCTGCGCGGCGGCCAGCCCGGCGCGTACCCGCTCCCGCCGGTCGCCGGTCGCGGCCGGATCCAGGCCGGCCAGGTGGTCCACCGCGGCGGTCACCCCGGCCAGCAGCGGGAAGCTCGGCGTGCCGTACTCGAACCGGTCCGGCACCGAGTCGGCGGAGGGAAGCAGCTTCGCCGGGCGCAGCGCCTCCCAGCGCGCCGGGTCGGCCACCATCGCCGCGAGGTGCGGCCCGGACCACTTGTACGCGCTGGTCACCAGGAAGTCCGCGCCGAGCGTGGACAGGTCGGTCGGGCCGTGCGGCACCGAGTGCACGCCGTCCACGCACACCAGCGCGCCGGCCGCGTGCGCGGTCTTGGCGATCGCCGCCACGTCCGGCACGGTGCCGATCGCGTTGCTGCCGGCGGTCACCGCGACCAGCCGGGTCCGTTCGGTGACCAGGTCGGCGTACTGGCCGGCGGGCAGCTCGCCGCTCACCGGGTCGAACTCGGCCCAGCGCACGGTGGCGCCGGCCGCCTGCGCGGCCTGCACCCAGGGCCGGACGTTCGCGTCGTGGTCCAGCCGGGACACCACCACCTCGTCGCCCGGCCGCCAGCCGGCACCGAGCGTGCGGGCCAGGGTGTACGTCAGCGCGGTCGCGCTCGGACCGAGCACCACGCCCGACGGCTGCGCGCCGAGCAGGTCGGCGACCGCCGCCCGCGCCCCGGCGACCAGCTCCAGCGCCCGGCGGCCGGGTACGAAAGCGGCGCTGCGGTTGCCGGTGGCGGCGCGCATGGCGCCGGTCACCGCCTCGATCACGCCGGCCGCGGTCTGGGTGCCCCCGGCGCCGTCGAAGTGGGCGAATCCCTCGGCCAGGGCGGGGTAGGCGGCCCGGACCCGGGCGACGTCGAAAGCCATTCCGGCACCCTAGCGCGCACCCCGGACGCCCCGCCCGGCGTGCCGTCGCGGGCCCCGGGCGCGACGGCGCGCTGGCGCAGTCCGCCTATCCTTGGGCGGGTGACGATCCGACGCGCCACCTCCGCCCCCGCCCGCCGTGCCGCCGGTCTGCTCGCCGGCCTCGCCCTCGGCGCCGCGCTGCTCGCCGGATGCAGCTCCGAAGGCGCCGAGACCGACTGCGGCCTCGACGCCTGCACGATCACCTTCGACCGGGGCGTGGAAGCCAGCGCCCGGATCCTCGGCGTCGAGGCGAAGCTCGTCGGCGCCCAGGGCGACCAGGTCACCGTCGAGGTGGCCGGGGAACAGCTCTCCCTGACCGTGGGCCAGCAGGCCACCGAGGTCGCCGGCTTCCAGGTCAGCCTGGACAGCGTCACCGACCAGCAGGTGGTGCTGCGGGTCGCCCGCGACCTCGCCGGCTGATCCGTTTCGGCCGCTCCCGGCGGGCGCGGACGTTTGGAAAATCGCCCGCCGGGAGATTGAGGGCTCATGTCTCTCACCCGGAATGCCGGAGCCACCGCCGCCCAGGCTCGAAACAGCCGGTGGCTCGAACTGTTGACCCGTGGCGGCTTCATCGGATACGGAATCGTGCACCTTCTCCTCGCCTGGCTGGCGCTGCAGATCGCCTTCGGCAAGTCCGGCGAGGAGGGGAACCAGAACGGCGCGCTGCGCACCCTCGGTGAACAGCCGCTCG
This sequence comes from Micromonospora sp. CMU55-4, assembly GCF_011602315.1. Lineage (NCBI taxonomy): Bacteria > Bacillati > Actinomycetota > Actinomycetes > Micromonosporales > Micromonosporaceae > Micromonospora > Micromonospora sp. CMU55-4. The sequence continues at coordinate 162,566 of NZ_JAAOLH010000005.1, read as the reverse complement.
GGAAGTTCCTCCTGATCGCGATGGCGGTCGGCCTGTTCGCCATGGCGATCTGGCAGGCCTTCGAGGCGATCTCCGGCCACGTCTCCCGGACCGGCAAGGAACGCACGTTCGAACGGATCGCCTCGGCGGTCCGGGTCGTCGTGTTCGTCTGGCTGGGCTGGACCGCGATCAAGGTCTTCCAGGACGCCAGCGCCAACGCCTCGGACCAGCAGCAGCAGTTCTCCGAGAAGCTGATGGCCTCCGACGGCGGCCGGTGGCTGGTCGGGCTGGCCGGACTTGCGCTCGCCGCGCTCGGCGTCGGCATGGTGATCTACGGCCTGAAGAAGAAGTTCGAGCGCAACCTCAAGACCGGCGAGATGAGCCCGAAGACCCGCCAGCTCACCCGCCGTCTCGGCATGGCCGGGTACGCCTCCCGGGGCACCGTGTTCGCCATCGCCGGCGTGCTCGTCGTGGTCGCCGCGGTCAACTACGACCCGGAGAAGGCGCGTGGCCTGGACGCCGCGCTGCGGACGCTGCGCGACCAGTCGTACGGGCCGTGGCTGCTGGCGCTCATGGCGCTGGGCATCGCCGCGTTCGGCGTCTACTGCTTCTTCCAGTCCCGGTACCGCAAGGTCTGATCCTGGTCGATACCCGGGCCGCCGGGCACCATTGGGCCTTTGCGCCCGATTCCGCCCGGTCGGAGGGAGAGAGAGTTCGTGCAGAGTTACGTTGTGACCATCGCCGCCGCGCTCGCCGCGGCGGCGATCGCGTTGGTGCTGGCCCAGGTGGTGCACCGGGTCACCCGCCGGCTGGGCCGCCGCTCGCTGCTGATGACCGAGCTGACCGAGCACGCGCACCGCGCGTTCCAGGTGGCCGCCACAGTCGTCGCGGTGCAGATCGCGGTGCGGTTCACCACCTTGTACGCGGTCGGCAGCCCGTGGCGGCAGTTCGTCCTGCACACGCTCGTGCTGGCGATGATCGCCGCCACCGCCTGGCTGGTGGCCTCGCTGCTGGTGGTGGCGGAGGACACCGCGCTGGCCCGGTTCCGGGTGGACGTGCCGAACAACCGGCACGCCCGCCGGGTGCGTACCCAGGTGGTGCTGCTGCGCCGGCTGACCATCGCGGTGATCGTGATCCTCACCGTCGGCGTCATGCTGATGACGTTCCCGGCCGTACGCGGCGTCGGCGCGGGTGTGCTGACCTCCGCCGGTGTGATCGCCGCGGTCGCCGCGCTGGCCGCGCAGAGCCTGCTCGGCAACGTCTTCGCCGGTCTCCAGCTCGCGTTCAGCGACGCGGTGCGCCTGGACGACGTGGTGGTGGTCGAGGGGGAGTGGGGCCGGATCGAGGAGCTGACGCTCAGCTACGTGGTGGTGCAGGTCTGGGACGACCGCCGCCTGATCCTGCCCACCTCGTACTTCACCAGCCGGCCGTTCCAGAACTGGACCCGGACCGAGGCGGCGGTGCTCGGCACCGCCGAGTTCGACCTGGACTGGGCCATCCCGGTGCAGGCGATGCGGGAGGAGCTGCGCCGCCTGTGCGAGGGCACCGAGCTGTGGGACGGGCGGGTCTGCGTGCTCCAGGTGACCGACGCGACCGGCGGCATGGTCAAGGTCCGCGCGCTGGTCAGCGCCGCCGACGCGGGCAGCCTGTGGGACCTGCGCTGCCTGGTCCGCGAGCACCTGGTGACCTGGGTACGCGACCAGCGCCCGACCGCCCTGCCCCGGCTGCGCGCCGAGGTGGGCGACGCCACCGGCCCCCTGCCCTGGCAGGCGGCGCAGCCGCGCCGCCCGGTCCGCCGCCCGGCCGGCACCGAGGCGCCCGACGACGCGCGGGTCTTCGGCGGCAGCGACGACGGCGAGGCGCGCAGCGAGGTGTTCGTGGGCCGCGAGGACCACGCCGAGGCGCGTCGCTGACCCCATACCCCCGATCGGGGACCCCGGCTGCCCACGGCGCCGGGGGTTCCCGCGTTCGGGCGGCTTTCCGGCCGGACGGGTTTGGCCGGACGGTTGCGGGGGACGTGGTGCGCACGCCCCGGATCCGGCGCTCACGGCGCCGGGTTCCGGCGGCGCGCGGCCGGGCGGACCGGCCGCGCCGCGCAGGATTGACGGGCGGCGACTCCGGGCATACAGCGCGGTGATGACGAAAGGAGGACAGCATGGCTGACGTCGCGAGTCGCAGCACGTCCCGGACCGGGAACGAGCCGTCCACCGCGGAACTGGTCCAGCGCGCCACCGAGCAGGTCACCCGTCTGGTACGGGACGAGCTGGCGCTGGCCCGGGCGGAACTGACCCAGAAGGGCAAGCACGCCGGGATCGGGATCGGTCTGTTCGGCGGCGGCGGGGTGATGGCGCTCTACGGCGCCGGCGCCCTGGTCGCCACCGTGATCCTGCTGCTGGCGCTGGTCATGCCGGCGTGGCTGGCGGCCCTGATCGTGGCGGTGGCGTTGTTCCTGCTCGCCGGGATCCTGGCGCTCGTGGGCAAGAAGCAGGTCAGCCGTGCCGTCCCGCCGGTGCCCGAGGCGGCCGTCCGTAGCGTGCGGGCGGACGTCGACACGGTCACCGCCGCGGTGAAGGACGGGAGACGGGCATGACCGGCAACGGAACCGGGGACGTGGCGGCGCTCCGGGAGGAGATCCGCCGGACCCGGGTGGAACTCGGTGAGACGATGGAGCTGCTCGCGGCCAGGGCCGACCCGAAGGCGCTGGTGCGGCACTCCGCCGAGGCGGCGAAGGCGCGGATGCGCGAGCAGGCGTCGCTGACCGCGGCCCGGGTGCGCGGGCGGGCGGCGGAGCGGGCCCGGCTGGTCCGGGCGCAGGCGTACGAGAAGGGTGAGGCGGTCGGGCGTAACCCGTTGCCGTGGGCGGCCGTCGCGGCCGGGGCCCTGGTGACGGTGGTGGTGCTGGCGATCGTCCGAGGGAGGCGCAGGTGAGCGGGAAGATCGGCAAGGCGGCGTACAAACCGGTGGGGGTGCTGCTCGGCCTGGCCGCCGGTACCGTCGCCGGCGTGATCTTCCGCCAGGTCTGGAAGTTGACAGCGGGCGACGGCGAGGCGCCGAGCGCCACCGACGAGGACCGCCGCTGGGGCGAGGTGCTCGCCGCCGCGGCCCTGCAGGGCGCCATCTTCTCGGTGGTGCGGGCCGCCGTCGACCGAGGTGGAGCGGTGGGCGTGCGCCGGTTGACCGGTCGCTGGCCGGACTGACGAAAGGCCGGAAAGGCCCCTTTCCCGAGCGCGGGAAAGGGGCCTTTCGCATGGCTCCGGCGGGGCCGCGCAGCGGCGTCGGCGCGACCTTCAGGTCACATGTCGGAGAATTTCGTCCGCTAGGCTGTGCGAAGTTTTTGCGTACGTGGTTTGCTGTCTCACGCTGTTGAGAGACGCGTGGGTTGAGAGAAGTCTCCGGTACTGGGGGCCGCCTCAGGCGCCGCTGCTCGAAAACGGCCAATCGGCCGCACGGCGTGCTCGGCCGCCAGTTTTAGAAGGAGATACACATGGCGCAGGGAACCGTGAAGTGGTTCAACGCTGACAAGGGCTTCGGCTTCATCACCGTCGACGGCGGGGGTGCTGACGTGTTCGTCCACTTCTCGGCCATCCAGACCAGCGGCTACCGCACGCTGGAGGAGAACCAGCGGGTGGAGTTCGAGATCGCCCAGGGTCAGAAGGGTCCGCAGGCCGAGCAGGTCCGCCCCATCTGAGCTGACCGCACCGGCCGCGCCGGCCGGTGCCGGAAGCCCCGCATCCCGTACGGGAGGCGGGGCTTCGCCTTGCCCGGCTCCTCAGCGGCGGGCACGCATGCCCCACCACAGCCCGACGAGTCCGATCAGGATCAGCACCGCGCCCACGTACGCCCAGAGCCGCTCGTCGCTCAGCGCGCTGCCCTCGACATACCCGAGCCCGAGCACCGTCCACAGCGCACCCAGCACCACGGCGAGCAGCCCCACTGTGAGCCGGAACCAGCCCCTCATCGTTCCCCCTCCGACGACGACAGTTCCGCTCCAGCATGCCCGGCGGCGCGGGCGGCCGGCGACGCCGCGCCGACCGGCCGGCTCACCACCGGTCGTGCACCTGCGGGCGGATCAGCTCGTCGTAGGCGGCCCGCACCGCGGCCAGCTCCACGTCGGTCAGTGCCGGCTGGCCGGCTGCCTCCGCGTTGCGCCGCGCCTGCTCGGGGGAGCGGGCGCCGGGGATCACCACCGTCACGCCCGGCTGGTCGAGGATCCAGCGCAGCGCGAACTGCGCCATCGTGCGGTCGTCGCCGACCAGCGGGGCGAGCCGGCGCACCGCGGCCAGGCCCAGGTCGTAGTCGACGCCGGAGAACGTCTCGCCGACGTCGAACGACTCACCGTGCCGGTTGAACGTGCGGTGGTCGTCCGCCGGGAACGTGGTGTTCTCGTCGTAGCGGCCGGAGAGCAGGCCGCTGGCCAGCGGCACCCGGGCGATGATCCCGACCCCGGCGGCAGCGGCGGCGGGCAGCACCTGCTCCAGCGGCTTGTGCCGGACCGCGTTGAGGATGATCTGCACGCTCGCCACCCCGGGCCGGGCGATGGCGGTGAGCGCCTGGTCGCAGGTCTCCACGCTGACGCCGTACCCGGCCACGCGCCCCTCGGCGACGAGCGTGTCGAGGGCGTCGAAGACCCGGTCGTCGGCGAAGACGGCGGTGGGCGGGCAGTGCAACTGCACCAGGTCGAGCGTGTCGACGCCGAGGTTGGCGCGGGACCTGTCGGTCCAGGCCCGGAAGTTGTCGAGTGTGTACGCCTCCGGCGTCTGCTCCACCCGTCGGCCCATCTTGGTGGCCACGGTGAGCCCGTGTCCGGGGCGGGAGCGCAGGAACCGGCCGATCAGCGCCTCGCTGCGGCCGTCGCCGTACACGTCGGCGGTGTCCAGGAAGGTGACGCCCGCGTCGACGGCGGCGGCGAGCACGGCGAGCGCCGCGTCCTCGCTGACCTCGCCCCAGTCCGCGCCGAGCTGCCACGCGCCGAGTCCGATGATGCCGACGTGCCGGCCGAGCCGGTCGAAGCTGCGCTGTTCCACCCGGCCGAGCCTAGTGAGCCGCTTGCCGTGGCGCGCGGCGGGCCGTACGGTCTAACAAGACGTACGTACGGTTTGGAGGCTGTCATGTGGGATCCGCGCACCTACCTGCGCTACGGCGACGAGCGCTCCCGGCCGTTCCACGACCTGCTGGCCCGGGTCGGCGCCGAGTACCCGCGTGCCGTGGTCGACCTCGGCTGCGGCCCCGGCACGCTCACCGCCACGCTCGCCGGCCGCTGGCCCGGCAGCCGCGTCACCGGCCTCGACTCCTCCCCGGAGATGATCGCCCGGGCGAACGCCGAGAGCGGACCGGTCGGCTACGCCGTCGGCGACGTCCGCGACTGGCGGCCCGAGCCCGACGTCGACGTGCTGGTCGGCAACGCCGTGCTCCAGTGGGTGCCGGAACACCGCGACCTGCTCCGCCGCTGGGCGCACGCACTGCCGGCGGGCGCCTGGATGGCGTTCCAGGTGCCGGGCAACTTCGACGCGCCGTCGCACCGGCTGCTGCGCTCCGTCGCCGCGCGGGAACCGTGGCGCGACGCGCTCGCCGGCAAGCTGCGCGAGGCGCCGGTCGACGAACCCGTCGGCTACGCCACGCTGCTGACCGACGCGGGCTGCGCGGTCGACGCCTGGGAGACTACGTACGTGCATCTGCTGCCCGCCACCGGCGCCGACCACCCGGTGCTGGCCTGGATGGAGGGCACGGCGCTGCGCCCGGTCCGCGCCGCGCTGGACGCCGCCGGCTGGGCCGCCTTCCGCGCCGAGCTGGGGGTACGGCTCGCGCAGGCGTACCCGGTGCGGCAGGGTCAGGTGTACTTCCCGTTCCGCCGGATCTTCATGGTGGCCCGCACCGGCGCCCGCGCAGAGGAGAACTCGTGACCGACCTGCCCACCTTCATCGCCGGACTACCAAAGGTGGAGCTGCACGTGCACCACGTCGGCTCCGCCTCGCCCCGGATCGTCGCCGAGCTGGCCGCCCGGCACGAGGGGCGCAGCCCGGTGCCGGCCGACCCGGAGGCGCTCGCCGACTACTTCGCGTTCCGCGACTTCGCCCACTTCATCGAGGTCTACCTCAGCGTGGTGGACCTCATCCGCGACGCCGACGACGTCTGGCTGCTCACCCACGAGGTCGCCCGGGAACTGGCCCGCCAGCAGGTCCGGTACGCCGAGCTGACCGTCACGCCGTACTCGCACGTGAACCGGGGCATCCCGGCGCCGGCGTTCTGCGAGGCCATCGAGGACGCCCGCAAACGCGCCGAGGCCGACTTCGGCATTGCGCTGCGCTGGTGCTTCGACATCCCCGGCGAGGCCGGCCTGCCCGCCGCCGAGCAGACGCTGCGGATCGCGCTCGACGAACGACCCGACGGGCTGATCAGCTTCGGCCTCGGCGGCCCCGAGATCGGCGTGCCCCGGCCGCAGTTCAAGCCGTACTTCGACCAGGCACGGGCGGCCGGGCTGCGCTCGGTGCCGCACGCCGGCGAGACCACCGGCCCGGAGACGATCTGGGACGCGCTGCGCGAACTGGGCGCCGAGCGGATCGGCCACGGCATCTCCGCCGTGCAGGACCCGGCGCTGCTGACCTACCTGGCCGAGCGGCGGATCCCGCTGGAGATCTCCCCGACCTCCAACGTGCGGACCCGGGCCGTGCCGAGCATCGACGCGCACCCGCTGCCCCGGATCGTCGAGGCCGGCGTGCCGGTCAGCATCAACTCCGACGACCCGCCGATGTTCGGCACCACGCTCAACGACGAGTACACGGTGGCCGCCCGGCTGCTGCGACTCGGCCCGGACGGCGTCGCCGCGCTGGCCCGCGACGCGGTCGCCGCTGCGTTTCTGCCCCCGGCCGAGCAGGCCCGGATCAGCGCCGAGATCGACGCGTACCGGGTGAGCGCGGCACGCTGAGCGGCCGTACCGGCGTCGGCCGCCGGGAGCCCCGGGGCGGCCGGCGCCGCGCGGTCAGCATCACCCCGGCCAGGGCCAGCGCGGACAGCGCGGCGGCCGGACCTGATGCGACAGCCGCTGGCCGGACCGGGCCGTGGGCGAGCACCGGGTCCTGCCAGAAGGCGAGCGTGAGGGCGATGCCCAGGCCGATCACGGCGGCCCAGCGGAGCAGACGGCCGACGGTCGGCGTCATGACGGTCACCTCGCCCGGAACGACGGGAGAGCGCGCGACGGGAGCGAGGTGTGGGGGGACCGAACTCCCGCCGCGCGCACCGATCCGTCGGCCGAAAGGTGTTACGGGGCGTCCCGGCCGACGGAACTGATGGGTTCTGTCGGTAATCCTGGCAGTTCACGGCGGTTTCCCGGCCGTCGTTAAACCACCTTTAAGGAGAACTTGCGCCGGCCCACAGTCAAGGCGTCAGCGCGGACGCGGCCAGCGCCGCCCGGCACGCGGCTCGCGGGCGTCCCGGGCCATCCGTCCGACCAGCCCGAACCGGTTCACCGGCCGGGGCGCCGCGTCCGGGTCGGCCAGCAACATGACCACGCTGGCCCCGCCCAGCCGGGCCCGGTCGATGCTCACCGAACCGTTGGCCTGCAACGCGACCCGCTTGGCGATGTCCAGCCCGAGCCCGGTGGAGCCCTGGTCGCTCTCGCCCCGGCGCAGCGCCCGGTCCGGGTTCGGGATGCCCGGCCCGGCGTCGTCGATCCGGATCGCCACCCAGCCGTCCCGGCGGCTCACCGCCACCTCGAACGCGGTGCCCTGCGGCGTGTACCGGAACACGTTGCCGATCACCGCGTCCAGCGCGGCGGCCAGCTCGGCGCGCGGCACCGGCGCCGGGATGCGCAACTGCGCACCGACCACCCGGTGCGGGCGGTTCTGGTCCCCGGCCAGCGCCGACCAGAACACCATCCGGTCCCGCACCACCTCGCTGACGTCGCACGACGCCGGCGCCGACTCCTGGCTCACCGCCTTGCGGGTCGTCTTGATCAGCTGGTCGACCTCGCCCTCCAGCGTGACGATCGCCTGCCGGATACGCCGGATGCCACGCCGCCGGTCCAGCTCCGCCTCACTGAACGTGCCGATGCTCGTGTCGTCGGACTCCAGCGCCTCGGCGTCCAGCCGCAGCGCGGTCAACGGCGTCCGCAGCCGGTGCGACAGGTCGGCGACCAGCTCGTGCTCGTCGGCACGCAACGCCACCAGCCGTTCCGTCATCCGGTTGAACGCGTGCCCGGCCTCGGCCAGCTCGCGCGGTCCGGTCGGCTCGACCCGTACCCCCAGCTCGCCGTCACCCACCGCGAGCGCCGCCTTGACCAGGTCGCCGGTGGCGTCCACGGCCCGGGCCGCCACCCGGTCGACCACCACCACCGCCGCGCCGACCAGCGCCAGCGCAATCCCGAGCAGCAACAGCCAGCGGCCCCCGCCCTCGTCGAGCGCCTCGTCGGGTACGAAGACCTCCACCACGGCGACCCGCTCGCCGAGCACCACCGGGTCCAGCCGCAGCACCCCGCCGTCCACCTCGGTCACCACCGAACGCCGCTGCGCGGCGGCGTCGGCGAGAGCTGCCGCGTCGGCCCGGCCGGCGGACTCGTCCGCCCCGATGCCGTGCACCACCGGGCGCAGCGCCGGGTCGTCGCCGGCCGCGGCGGCCACCGCCCGCTCGACAGCAGCGGTGTCGGTGCTCACCGCCAGGGCGCCGGTCACCAGCGCGGCGCGACGCGCGGCGTCGGCCAGTTCCGCCTCCCGGGCCCGGTCGGCGAGGGTGAGCCCGAGCGGGACGAGGAAGGCGAGCGCGATCAGGCCGCACATGCCGGCGGTGAGCCCGGCCAGCGTCAGCCTCAGTCCGGCGCCACCAGCCGGAAGCCGACCCCCCGCACGGTGCGCAGGTAGCGCGGCTTCGCCGCGGACTCGCCCATTTTGCGGCGGAGCCAGTACAGGTGCACGTCGATGGTCTGGTCCTCGCCGACCGATGGCTGCCGCCATACCTCCTCCAAGAGTTCCCGCCGGGACACTACCCGGCCGGGACGCGCGGCGAGATACGCCAGCAGGTCGAATTCCTTACGGGTCAGCGCCAGCGGTTCCCCGTCCAGCACCGCGCTGCGCTCACCCACGTCGACCCGCAGGCCGCCGACCGTGTGCACGGCCGGCGCGACGGTACGGCTGGCCCGCCCGGCCCGCCGCAGCACAGTGGTGATCCGGGCGTCCAGGTGTGCGCCGGTGAACGGCTTGACCATGTAGTCGTCCGCCCCGGCGCGCAGCAGACGCACCACCGACTGCTCGTCGTCGCGGGCGGTGGCGATGATGATCGGCACGTCGGTGATGCCACGCAGCATGCGCAGCGCGTCCGAGCCGTCCAGGTCGGGCAGACCGAGATCGAGCACCACCAAATCCGGTGTCTCGGCGGCGACCCGGCGCAGCGCGTCGAGCGCGGTGCCGACGGCGTGCACCGCGTGCCCCCGGTCGGTGAGCGACCGCAGCATGGCGCCGCGCACGACGTGGTCGTCTTCGACCAGCAGGACGGTTGCCACGTCAGCACCGTACTCGTCGTGGCAAGCCGGTCGCGTTGCGGCGGTCCGGCGAAGCGGGCAAGCTGAGACGGCGATGACGTTCACGCTCTTCCCCGACACCCGCCTCACGCTCGCCCGCGACGCGCTGGCCGGCCTGTCGGTGGGCGACGCCCTCGGCTCCCAGTTCTTCGTTCCCGGCCGGCGCCCGGACGACCTCGCCGCCGGCCGGCTGCCCGCGCCGCCGTGGGAGTGGACCGACGACACCGAGATGGCCTGCTCGGTGGTGGCCGAACTGGCTGCCGGGGCACGGATCGACAGGGACCGGCTGGCGTTGGCGTTCGCGCAGCGCTGCGAGCCCTACCGGGGGTACGGGCCGGGCGCGGTGAGGGTGCTGCGGCTGATCCGTACCGGCACGCCGTGGCCGGTGGCCGCCGCGTCCGCGTTCGACGGGCAGGGCTCCTGCGGCAACGGCGCGGCCATGCGGGTCGCGCCCCTCGGCGCCTGGCACGCCGACTCCACCCGGCGCGCCGCCGAGCAGGCCCGGGCGTCGGCCGAGGTGACCCACGCCCACCCGGAGGGCGTCGCCGGCGCGGTGGCGGTCGCTGTCGCCGCCTCGCTCGCCGCCCGCGCCCGCCTCGACGGCGGCCGGCCCGAGCCGGCCCGGCTGCTCAGCGCCGTCGCCGGGGCGCTCGACCCGGCCGGGGAGGTGCACCAGGGGGTACGCCGGGCCGCCACGCTGCTCGGTCGTCCCGCCGCCGAGGCGGCCGACGCGCTCGGCAACGGATCCCGGGTCACCGCGCAGGACACCGTGCCGTTCACGCTCTGGGTGGCGGCCACGCTGCTGCACGACTATCCCGCCGCGATCCGCGTCTGCGTGGAGGCGGGCGGCGACGTGGACACCACAGCCGCGATCGTGGGCGGGATCGTTGCCGCGTACACCGGGGTCGGCGGGCCCGGCGGCGTGCCGCAGGACTGGCTGACCGCGCGCGAGCCCCTTCCCGGCTGGGTCACCACCCCCGCCTGACCCGTCCCACCCGCACCCGCGCTCGCGGTCCGCCGCCGTAGGAGTCCGAGATCTTGGTACGGGACGGCCCTCCTGGGGGCCGTTCCGCACCAAGATCTACTGTGGTCTCGCGGTGCTCCCGCTTGCTGGGCGGGCGGCGGTCAGGGGCGCGAGGAGGCGGTGCCGGCGGTGACGGCTTCGGAGGTCGCGCTCTCGAGGGCCGCGTTGCCGACGCGGGGCACGCTGTCTTGGGTCGCGGTGGCGTCGGGAGGTGTGCGGCTGTCGGGGGCCGCGGTGGTGTCGTCGAGCGGCAGGGTCATGGCGTCGCGCCGGCGGCGGCTGAGCAGCCAGCCGATCGCCGCGCCGCCGGCCAGTCCGGCGAGCAGGCCGCCGCCGAGCAGCAGGTCCGCGCTCGGCCCGTCGCCGGCCGTGCCGGCCGTCGGCGCGCCGTTCGGGGCACCGTTCTGAGCACCGCCCTGCACCCCGCCCTGGGCTCCGCCCGCCGCGCCGTGACCGCCGTGCGCGCCGCCGTTCGTGCCGGCGCCGTTCGTGCCGGGGTCGCCGTTGTGCGTCATGGTGCCCGGCAGCGGCGGCAGCAGGTCGACGGTCGGCGCCGGGTGCTTGCCGCCCGCCGGGTCGGCCCACTGCACGACGGTGCCGTCGGCGTACGTCTGGGTCACTGTGAACGTGAGCCGGTCGGTGGCGGGCATCGGACCCATGCCGAGCGGCAGCCGGGCCGCTCCGGCGCCGGTGCCGGGCACCCGCAGCCAGGTCACCGAATGGGTCACCTGGTTCAGTTCGGCCGCGTGCATGCCGGGGACCGGCTGGTCCAGGGTGCGGGTGGTGATGGTCGGCGCCCAGTCCGGCACCGACAGCGGGTACACCTCGCCGATCGGGGCGTCCGGGGGCATGGTCAGTTCGATCTTCGTGGTGCGGGTGCCGGGGCGGTCCGCCGGCACCACCACAGACAGCTGGATCGCGTCGCCCTGGCGTACCTCGGCGGGAGAGGTCGTGACCGTGACCTCGGCCGCGCTCGCCGCGCCCGGCCAGCTCACCGCTCCGGCGAGCGCGGCGGCCAGCAGCGCCGCCGCCCACCGGCCCTGACGAATCATCCTCATCGTGGCCCCCATCCATCTCGACCGGGGCCGGTCCGGCTCCGGCCCCACCTGGTAGTTCGGGCGGCGGGGCGAAAAGGTTCAACGCGGGCCGAACTCGTTGCCGGCGGGCAGCGGCGTCGGCGACGGCACGCCTCGGGGCGACCGATAGCATCGCAGGGGCCGGTCACCGGCCGATCCGTACCGTCGACGACTAGGAGTCACCGTGTCCGCACCCCGTACCCCCGTCGTGGCCGACCCCGTCGTCGTCGCCGCCGGGACCACGGCGGCCGACGCGGTGGCCGCGGCCGGCCTGCCGATGAGCGGGCCGAAGGCGATCGTGGTGGTCCGCGATCCGCAGGGCCAGCTGCGCGACCTGGACTGGCGTCCGGCCGAGGAGGTCGCGGTCGAGCCGGTCGCGCTGGACAGCCCGGACGGGCTGAACGTGCTGCGCCACTCCACCGCGCACGTGCTGGCCCAGGCGGTGCAGGACGTCTTCCCGGAGGCGAAGCTCGGCATCGGCCCGCCGATCGAGAACGGCTTCTACTACGACTTCGGCGTCGACAAGCCGTTCCAGCCGGACGACCTGGCCAAGCTCGAGAAGCGCATGCAGGAGATCGTCAAGTCCGGCCAGCGGTTCCGCCGCCGCCGGTTCGCCGACCTGGACGAGGCGCGGTCCGAGCTGGCCGCCGAGCCGTTCAAGCTGGAGCTGATCGAGGTCAAGGGGGAGGGGCTGGACTCCTCCGAGGTGATGGAGGTGGGCGGCGGCGAGCTGACCATCTACGACAACCTCGCTGCGAACGAGGACAAGGTCTGCTGGTCGGACCTGTGCCGCGGCCCGCACCTGCCGAACACCCGGCTGATCGGCGCGTTCAAGCTGATGCGCTCGGCCGCCGCGTACTGGCGCGGGTCGGAGAAAAACCCGCAGCTGCAGCGCGTGTACGGCACCGCGTGGCCGACCCGCGACGAGCTCAAGGCGTACCTGAAGCTCCTGGAGGAGGCCGCCCGCCGCGACCACCGCAAGCTCGGGGCGGACCTCGACCTGTTCAGCTTCCCCGACGAGATCGGCTCCGGCCTGCCGGTCTTCCACCCCAAGGGCGGCGTGCTCAAGCGGGTGATGGAGGACTACGTCCGGGCGCGGCACGTCGAGGAGGGCTTCGACTACGTCGGGACGCCGCACATCTCCAAGGAAGGGCTCTTCCACACGTCGGGACACCTGCCCTACTACAAGGACACGATGTTCCCGCCGATGGAGATGGAGGGCAGCGACTACTACCTCAAGGCCATGAACTGCCCGATGCACAACCTGATCTACCGGTCGCGCGGGCGGTCCTACCGGCAGTTGCCGCTGCGGCTGTTCGAGTTCGGCACGGTCTACCGGTACGAGAAGTCGGGCGTCATCCACGGCCTGACCCGGGTGCGCGGATTCACCCAGGACGACTCGCACTCCTACTGCACGAAGGAGCAGGCGCCGGCCGAGATCAAGCACCTGCTCGGCTTCGTGCTCAGCCTGCTGCGCGACTTCGGCATCGACGACTTCTACCTGGAGCTGTCGACCCGCGACGACTCGAAGCCGGACAAGTTCGTCGGGTCCGACTCCGACTGGGCGACCGCCACCGCCGTGCTGGAGCAGTGCGCGCTGGAGACCGGGCTGGAGCTGGTGCCGGACCCGGGCGGCGCGGCGTTCTACGGCCCGAAGATCTCCGTGCAGGCCAAGGACGCCATCGGCCGGACCTGGCAGATGTCGACGATTCAGTACGACTTCAACCAGCCGAAGGGCTTCGGGCTGGAGTACCAGGCGGCCGACGGCACCCGGCAGCAGCCGGTGATGATCCACTGCGCCAAGTTCGGGTCGATCGAGCGGTTCATCGGCGTGCTCACCGAGCACTACGCGGGCGCGTTCCCGGCCTGGCTGGCGCCGGTGCAGGTGGTCGGCATCCCGATCCGCGAGGAGCACGGCGACTACCTGGTCGACTTCGCCGCGACGCTGCGCCGGCACGGCGTCCGGGCCGAGGTGGACCTGGGCGACGACCGGATGCAGAAGAAGATCCGCAACGCGCAGCAGCAGAAGATCCCGTTCATGGTGATCGCCGGGGACGACGACGTGGCCGCCGGCACCGTCTCGTTCCGCTACCGGGACGGCTCGCAGCGCAACGGCGTGCCGATCGACGAGGCGGTCGCGCACGTGCGCGAGGTGGTGGAGTCGCGCACCAACGCCGGTCCTGCCGCCGAGCGGGCCGGATCGTAGGATCGCCGGTGTGACAGGGGCGGAGCGGGACACCGGGTACGGCGGCGACAACGGTCTGGCGGACGGGCTGGACCGGCTCTGGACGCCGCACCGGATGACCTACATCTCCGGCGAGGACCGGCCCGAGGGCGGGTACGAGAAGCCGGCCGGCTGCCCGTTCTGCCTCGCGCCCGGGCTGCCGGCCGAGGAGTCCCTGGTGGTGGCCCGGGGCGAGCACGTCTTCGCGGTGCTCAACCTCTACCCGTACAACCCCGGGCACCTGCTGGTCTGCCCCTACCGGCACGTGGCCGACTACACCGAGCTGGACGAGCCGGAGACGGTCGAGCTGGCCGCGTTCACCAAGGCTGCCATGCGGGTGGTCCGGCACGTCTCCAGCGCGCACGGCTTCAACCTGGGCATGAACCAGGGTGGCGTGGCGGGCGCGGGCATCGCCGCGCACCTGCACCAGCACGTGGTGCCGCGCTGGGGCGGCGACGCCAACTTCATGCCGGTGATCGGCCGGACGAAGGTGCTGCCGCAACTGCTCGCCGACACCCGGGAGCTGCTCGCCAAGGCGTGGGCGGCGGCCTGACGCCGGCCCGTTCCGACAGTACGATCTTGCGCATGGCTCTCCTGCACCGCGCGGAACTGCGCCCCTCGAAACTGGAGCTGCTCGTACCCTGGCTGCCCGGCCGGTCCTGGTTCGCCGGGGAGGCGGGCGCGGAGGTCAGCCGCGTCGCGGCGTACCGGTTCGACGATCCGGCCGGTGAGGTGGGCGTCGAGACGCTGCTCGTGCGCGCCGGTGACGGCCCGGTGCTCCAGGTGCCGCTGACCTACCGGGGCGCGCCGCTGGCCGGGGCGGACGACTTCTTCGTGGGTCTCGTCGAGCACTCGGTGCTCGGCCGCCGCTGGGTGTACGACGCCTGCGGCGACCCGGTGTACCCGCCGCTGCTTGCTGCCGCAGTGCTCGCCGACGCCGGCCAGGCCGAGGAGTATTTCGAGGTCGACGGCAAGCGTGAGATGCGTCCGGCGAGCATGACGCTGACCGGGAGCCGGACCGGCCGCCCGGTGCCGACCGGTCCGGCTTCGGCTGGTTCGGTTTCGGCTGGTTCGGTTTCGACGGGTTCGGTTTCGACCGGCTCGGGTGACGGCGGCGTGACGGTGGCCCGGGTGGGGGACGTCGAGCTTGCGGTGGTCCGGCGGCCCGTACCGGCCGAGGTGCCGGGCTCCGGTGGGCTCACCGGCTCCTGGCCGGGCCAGGACGAGCCGGTGCTGCTGGCCTACGCGCGCTGACGGCTCGCCGGGCGGCGGCGTTCCTCCTCAGATCCGGATCGGGAGGGATGACCTCGGACCGATATACCTCAGAGGCATATTTATGACTCTGAGGTATATCGCTTCACCGCGAACGTCCACCGCCTGGCGTCACGCGGCGTGATCGCGCCCGGACTCTTCGGCTACGAACCGGCCCGCGATCGCCGGGAAGATGACAGGATGCGGCGGTGGCAGTCGACAAGCGACAGTTGGGGCGCAGCGGCATCGAGGTGAGCGCCCTCGGTATGGGGTGCTGGGCCATCGGCGGCCCCTGGGCCGAGGGCGCCCGCCCGCTGGGCTGGGGCCAGGTCGACGACGACGAGTCGGTACGCGCGATCCGCCGCGCGCTCGACCTCGGCGTCACGCTGTTCGACACCGCCGACACGTACGGCGCCGGGCACGGCGAGCGGGTGCTCGGCCGGGCGCTCGCCGGGCGGCGCGGCGAGGCCGTGATCGCCACGAAGTTCGGCTACACGTTCGACGAGAGCGCCCGGCAGGCCACCGGGGAGAACGCCTCGCCGCACTACCTGCGCCGGGCGGTGACCGACTCGCTGCGCCGGCTGGCCACCGACCACATCGACCTCTACCAGCTGCACCTCGGTGACCTGCCGCTGCCCCGGGCTGAGGCGCTCATCGGCACGCTCGACGACCTGATGGACGACGGCCTGATCCGGGCGTACGGCTGGAGTACCGACCGGGCCGACCGGGCCGCCGCGTTCGCCCAGGTCGCCCGGGGCGCCGCCGCCGTGCAGCACGCGCTGTCGGTGCTCCGCGACGCCCCGGCCATGCTCGACGCCTGCGACAAGCACGACCTGGCCAGCCTGGCCCGGGGACCGCTCGGGATGGGGCTGCTCACCGGCAAGTACACGCCGGAGTCGACGCTGCCCCGCGACGACGTACGCGGACTCGGGCCGACCTGGCTGGAGTGGTTCCGCAGTGGCCGGCCCGCCCCGGAGTGGCTGCGCCGGGTCGCCGCCGTCCGCGACGCGTTGACCGCCGACGGCCGTACCCTCGCCCAGGGGGCGATCGGGTGGATCTGGGCGCGCAGCGACCGCGCGGTGCCGATCCCCGGCGCCCGTACCGTCGCCCAGGTCGAGGAGAACGCGGCAGCGCTGAGCTGGGGTCCGCTCGCCCCGGACCACTTCGCCGAGGTGGAGCGGCAGCTGGCGGCGGTACGCTCGGCAGCCCTCCGGGACGCCGACCGCCCCCACTGGCCGATGCCCCCGGTCCCCGCCGTCCGCCCCTGACCCCGCGGCGGGTGGGCGGGGCGGGCGGGGTCAGTGGGAGGTGGACTCCTTGCGGGCCTGGTCGGCCAGGTGGGCGGGCATGGGCTCGTGGCGGGCGAACTCGCGGCGGAACGTGCCCGTGCCGGCCGTCATCGAGCGCAGCTCCACCGCGTACCGCAGCAGCTCCGTGGCGGGCACCTCGGCGCGGACCAGCGTGCGGCCCTCGGCGTCCGGGTCCGGCTCGGTGCCGAGCACCCGGCCGCGCCGCCCGGACAGGTCGCCCATCACCGCGCCGACCGACGAGTCCGGCACCCGCACGGTGATCTCGTCGACCGGCTCCAGCAGCGTCGGCTGGCCCTTCTCGGCGGCGTCACGCAGCGCCAGCGCGCCGGCGGTCTGGAACGCGGCGTCGGAGGAGTCGACGCTGTGCGCCTTCCCGTCCACGAGCGTCACCCGCAGGTCCACCACCGGGTAGCCGGCGACCAGGCCGCGTTCCATCTGCGCCCGTACACCCTTCTCCACCGACGGGATGTAGTTGTGCGGGACCGCGCCGCCGACCACCCGGTCGACGAACTCGAAGCCGGCGCCCCGGGGCAGCGGCTCCACCTCGATGTCGCAGACCGCGTACTGACCGTGGCCGCCGGACTGCTTGACGTGCCGGCCGTGCCCGCGCGCGGCGGCGCCGAACGTCTCGCGCAGCGGCACCCGGACCGGTTCGGTGTCCAGCTCGACGCCGCCGCCGCGCAGCCGGTCGAGCACCACGTCGGCGTGCGCCTCGCCCATGCACCACAGCACCAGCTGGTGGGTCTCCGCGTTGCGTTCCAGCCGCAGCGTCGGGTCACCGGCAACCAGCCGGGACAGGTTGCGGGCCAGCGCGTCCTCGTCGGCCCGGCTGCGCGCCACGATCGCCACCGGCAGCAGCGGCTCGGGCATCTCCCAGGGCGCGACCAGCAGCGGGTCGTCCTTGGCGGAGATGGTGTCGCCGGTCTCCGCGCTGCCCGACTTGGTGATCGCGCACAGGTCACCGGCGACGCAGGCGGCCACCTCGCGCAGCGTCGCGCCCAGCGGGGTGTAGACGTGGCCGACCCGCTCGTCGGCGTCGTGGTCGGGGTGGCCGCGCTCGGCCATGCCGTGACCGGACACGTGGATGACCTGGTCGGGGCGGAGCGTGCCGGAGAAGACGCGCACCAGCGAGACCCGCCCGACGTGCCTGTCGACTGTCGTTTTGACCACCTCGGCGACGAGCGGGCCGTCCGGGTCGCAGGTCAGCGGCGGGCGGGGCGAGCCGTCCACGCCGGTGACCGCCGGCAGGTCGTGCTCCAGCGGCGACGGGAACGCCGCGACCAGGCCGTCGAGCAGCGCGTCCAGGCCCACGCCGGTCTCCGCGCAGACCGGCACCACCGGGTAGAAGTGGCCGCGGGCCACAGCGGTCTCCAGGTCGGTGATGAGCACCTCGGGGTCGATCTCCTCGCCGCCGAGGTAGCGGTCCATGAGGGTCTCGTCCTCGCTCTCGGCGATGATCCCCTCGATCAGCTCGTTGCGGGACTCCTGGATGGCCGGCAGGTGCTCCGGGTCCGGCTCGCGTACCTCCGGCGGCAGCCCGGCCGAGTAGTCGTACACCCGGCGGGTGATCAGGCCCATCAGGCCGGCCACCGACTCGCCGTCGTCGCCGAGCATCGGCAGGTAGAGCGGGAGCACGTTGTCGCCGAAGACGCGCTGGCACAGCGCCACCGCCTCGTCGAAGTCGGCCCGCGGGTGGTCCAGCCGGGAGACCGCCACCGCGCGGGGCATGTCGACGGCGGCGCACTCCTCCCACAGGGCGGCCGTGGCGGCGTCCATGCCGTCGACGGCGGAGACCACGAACAGCGCCGCGTCGGCGGCGCGCAGCCCGGCGCGCAGCTCGCCGACGAAGTCGCCGTAGCCCGGCGTGTCCAGCAGGTTGACCTTGACGTCGCGGTGCACCAGCGGCGCGCAGGCCAGGCTGACCGAGCGCTGCTGCCGTACGGCGGCGGGGTCGTGGTCGCAGACGGTGGTGCCCTCGGTGACGGCGCCGGCCCGGCCGATCGTGCCGCTGGCGGCCAGCAGCGCCTCGACGAGAGTCGTCTTGCCGGCGCCGGAGTGCCCGACGAGCACCACGTTGCGAACCCTGCCGGGCTCGGTCACCACCGGCGCGCCGCCGGTGACACCCTTCTCGTTCTTCTGCGCCATCGCGGCGCACCTCCCTCAACCGGTGGTGGTGGCGACCGCCGCGGGCGACGGGGGAGCGGACCCGGGACGGGCGCCGCGGCGATATCTTCCGGTGATCTCCTGCTGGCCGGGAACGCGGACCGGTGATCCGGTGAACTGGCTCACCTCCTGGCTCGATCTCACACCCGCGCGAGTGCGGGCACAAGGGCCGTCGGGCGGGTCGTGTGCCCGGCTGTGTCCCCGGCGGTTGCGGGCCGTTATCGTGGGACCGCCATGGCGAAGATCTTCCAAGTGACGGCCCGCGCGGGCATGACCCGCGTCGTGGAGCCGATCGCCCGTGCGCTGCTGCGTGCGGGCGTGTCCCCCAACGCGGTCACCGTGACCGGCACCGTCGGCGTGCTCGTCGGCGCGCTCGGCTTCGGCGCGCGCGGCCATCTGGTCGCCGGCGCGCTGATCGTCACGGTCTTCGCCCTCACCGACCTGCTCGACGGCACGATGGCGCGGATGAGCGGCGGGTCCACCCGGTTCGGGGCGTTCCTCGACTCGAGCATGGACCGGGTCGCCGACAGCGCGGTGTTCGGCGCGGTCGCGTACTGGCTGGCCACCGAGCACGACTACTCGGGCGTGGCGGCGGCGCTGATCTGCCTGGCCGCGGGCGGGCTGGTCTCCTACGTCAAGGCCCGCGCCGAGGGCCTCGGGATGACCTGCAACGTGGGCATCGCCGAACGCACCGAGCGGCTGCTCATCGTCGGCGTCGGCGGCCTGCTCACCGGCCTCGGCGTACCGCTGGCGCTGGAGATCGCGCTCTGGCTGCTCGCCGCCGTCTCGATCTTCACCGTCGGGCAGCGGATGGCCCACGTGTACCGCCAGGCCCAGCAGGTCGGCGTCGAGTGAACCTCACCGAGGCGGGCTTCGTCGCGGGCTGGCGCCTGATCCGGGCGCTGCCCCGGCCCGTCGCGGCCGCGGCCTTCCGGGCGGGCGCCGACCGCGCCCACCGCAAGGACGGCGGGGGTACGCGCCGGCTGCGCGCCAACCTGCGCCGGGTGGTCGGCCCGGAACTGCCCGACGCGGAGCTGGACGCGCTGGTGCGCGAGGGCCTGCGCTCGTACGCCCGGTACTGGATGGAGGCGTTCCGGCTGCCCGGCCTGAGCCGGGCGCAGATCCTCGCCGGGTTCCGCCTGGACGGGCAGGAACTGCTCGCCGCCGACGTGGCGGCCGGGCGGGGCGCGGTGGTGGCGCTGCCGCACGCCGGCAACTGGGACGCGGCCGGCGCCTGGGTGGCGGCCACCGGCTGGCCGATGACCACGGTGGCCGAGCGGCTCCCGGACGGCGTCTACGAGCGGTTCGTCGGGTTCCGGGAAGGGCTGGGCATGGAGATCCTGCCCAACACCGGCGGCCCGCGTCCCGCGTTCGACGTGCTGGTGGACCGGCTGCGCGCCGGCTATGTGGTGCCGCTGCTGGCCGACCGGGACCTGTCGGCCCGGGGCGTGGAGGTCGACTTCTTCGGCGGCCGGACCCGGATGCCGGCCGGGCCGGCGCTGCTGGCGATCCGCACCGGCGCGCCGCTCTACGTGGCCTCGATGTGGTACGAGCCGGACGCGGCGTGCGCGTCGATCGACGGCCCGCTGCCGCTGCCGGACCCGGACAGCGCCCCGCTGGACGAGCGGGTCCGCGCGGTGACGCAGCGGATTGCCGACGGTCTGGCGGCGGGCATCGCCCGGCATCCGCAAGACTGGCACATGTTGCAGCGGATGTGGCTGGACCAGGGCCGGGACGGTACGCCCACGTCGGCGGCGCCGCCGGCCACCACCGGGACGGTCTAGGGGGAGGGCGCAGTGCGTATCGGCATCGTGTGCCCGTACTCGTTCGACGTGCCGGGCGGGGTGCAGAACCACGTCATGGACCTGGCCGAGGCGCTGCTCGGGCTCGGCCACGAGGTGAGCGTGCTGGCGCCGGCCGACGAGGACTCGGCGCTGCCGCCGTACGTGGTGTCGGCCGGGCGGGCGGTGCCGCTGCCGTACAACGGGTCGGTGGCCCGGATCGCGTTCGGCCCGGTCTCCACCGCCCGGGTGCGGCGCTGGATCACCCGGGGCGACTTCGACGTGCTGCACGTGCACGAGCCGCTCACGCCGAGCCTGTCGATGCTGGCCGTGCTCTGCGCCCGCGGCCCGGTGGTGGCCACGTTCCACACCGCGATGACCCGTTCCCGGGTGCTGTCGGCCGCGCAGGGCGCGTTGCAGATCGTGCTGGAGCGGATCACCGCCCGGATCGCGGTGAGCGCGCTGGCCCGCAAGGTGCAGGTCGAGCACATGGACGGCGGCGCGGTGGAGATCCCCAACGGGGTGGCGGTGGCGAAGTTCGCCGGGGTGCCGCCGCTGCCCGGCTGGCCGGGGGAGTGCGCGCCGGGCACCGGCGGCACGCTGGGCTTCCTGGGCCGGTTCACCGAGCCGCGCAAGGGCTTCCCGATCCTGCGGGACGCGTTCGTCGCGCTCGCGCCGCACCGCCCCGGGCTGCGCCTGCTGGTCGCCGGGCCGGGCGACGCCGACGAGCTGTACGGGCGGTTCCCGGCCGCCCTGCGCGACCGGGTCACGTTCCTCGGCCTGGTCTCCGAGGCGGACAAGGCACGCATGTTGCGCAGCGTGCACCTGTACGTCGCACCGAACACCGGCGGGGAATCCTTCGGGATGATCCTCACCGAGGCGCTGGCCGCCGGGACGACTGTGGTCGCCAGCGACCTGGACGCGTTCCGCCGGGTGCTCGACGGCGGCCGGGCCGGGCGGCTGTTCCCGACCGGCGACGCGGCGGCGCTGGGCGGCGCGCTGTCCGAGCTGCTCGACGACGCCGGCCGCCGCGCCGGGCTGACCGCCTGCGGCGACCAGGTGGTGGCGAATTTCGACTGGCCCGTGGTTGCCCGCCGTGTTCTGGAGGTATACGCAGCCGCGATCGAGGCCACCGACGGCCGGGTCATGGACCAGGAGTGGGCGGGACTGGGCTGACCGGGGTGGCCGCTGCGGCCGCTGTGACGAGCGCGTCGACCGGTGCCCCGCGCCGGGCGGGCGGGATGAGGAGCAGCACTACGATGCCGGGCATGTGGTGGGTGGTGGGCGCGGTCGGTGTGCTCGGGCTGGTCTCGGCGTACCTGATCTGGACCTCCGGCCGGGTGCAGCGGCTGCAGGTCCGCGCGGACTCGGCGGCCCGCGCGCTGGAGGCGCACCTGCTGCGCCGCGCGGCCGCCGCCGCGGTCCTGGCCGAGCAGCGGTACGGCGTGGAGCTGTACGCCGCCGCCCGGATCGCGCTCGACGCCGCCCCGGAGGAGCGCGAGGCGGCCGAGAACGACCTGACCCGGCAGTTGCGGGCGGTGCGGCTGGACCCGGACGACCCGGGCTGCGCGGCGGTGATCGCGGCGAGCCGCCGGCTGGCGCTGGCCCGGCAGGTGCACACCGACCTGGTCCGGGACGCCCGCTCGGCGCGCAGCCGCCCGGTGGTGCGGCTGTTCCGGATGGGGCGGGGGCGGGAGTGGCCCCGCTACTTCGACATCGACGATCCCACGCTGGCCTCCCCGGCGGACGTGACCACCGGCTGACCGCCGGTCGTGACCGGGGCCACACGGCAGGCCACCGGGGGTTCGATTGGCGCTCGGAGCGGCGTCGCGACGGTCGTAGCATTCCTGCGCAGTCACCTCCCGAGCACGCCGAGGAGCGATGTCCCGTGTCTGAGTCCGCAGCCCCGACCCCCGCCACCGCAGTCGGCACCGCCCGCGTCAAGCGCGGCATGGCCGAGATGCTCAAGGGCGGTGTGATCATGGACGTGGTCACCCCCGAGCAGGCGAAGATCGCCGAGGACGCCGGCGCGGTGGCCGTGATGGCGCTGGAGCGGGTGCCGGCCGACATCCGCGCGCAGGGCGGGGTGTCCCGGATGAGCGACCCGGACATGATCGACGGCATCATCTCCGCCGTCTCGATCCCGGTGATGGCCAAGGCCCGGATCGGCCACTTCGTCGAGGCGCAGATCCTCCAGGCGCTCGGCGTCGACTACGTCGACGAGTCCGAGGTGCTGACCCCGGCCGACTACGCCAACCACATCGACAAGTGGGCGTTCACCGTCCCGTTCGTGTGCGGCGCGACGAACCTGGGCGAGGCGCTGCGCCGGATCACCGAGGGTGCCGCGATGATCCGCTCGAAGGGTGAGGCGGGCACCGGTGACGTCTCCAACGCCACCACCCACATGCGCAAGATCCGGCAGGAGATCCGCCGGCTCCAGTCGCTGCCCGACGACGAGCTGTACGTGGCGGCCAAGGAGCTGCAGGCCCCGTACGAGCTGGTCAAGGAGGTCGCCGAGCAGGGCAAGCTGCCGGTCGTGCTGTTCACCGCGGGCGGCATCGCGACCCCCGCCGACGCGGCCATGATGATGCAGCTCGGCGCCGAGGGCGTCTTCGTCGGCTCGGGCATCTTCAAGTCCGGCAACCCGGCGCAGCGGGCCGCCGCGATCGTCAAGGCGACCACGTTCCACGACGACCCGGACGTGCTGGCCAAGGTGTCGCGCGGGCTGGGCGAGGCGATGGTCGGCATCAACGTCGACGAGATCCCGCAGCCGCACCGCCTCGCCGAGCGCGGCTGGTGAGTGAAAGGAAGGGCCCCCTGTTAACGCCTCCGGTAGAGGCGGGGCCCCTTGTTAACACGGTGGCGGGAGGAGCGGCGTGACCGTACCGGTGATCGGCGTGCTCGCGCTGCAGGGCGACGTACGCGAGCACGTCGCGGCGCTGACCGGCGCGGGCGCCGACGCCCGGCCGGTGCGGCGCCCCGGCGAGCTGGACGCGGTCGACGGCCTGGTGGTGCCCGGCGGCGAGTCGACCACGATCAGCAAGCTGGTGGACATCTTCGAGATGCGCGAGCCGATCGACAAGCGGATCGCCGCCGGCATGCCGGTCTACGGCTCC
The DNA here is from genome assembly GCF_011602315.1 of Micromonospora sp. CMU55-4. Classification (NCBI taxonomy): domain Bacteria; kingdom Bacillati; phylum Actinomycetota; class Actinomycetes; order Micromonosporales; family Micromonosporaceae; genus Micromonospora; species Micromonospora sp. CMU55-4. The sequence goes on along the minus strand of NZ_JAAOLH010000005.1, from coordinate 139,137 downwards.
TGCGCCGGCATGATCATGCTGGCCGTCGAGGTGCTGGACGGCCGCCCCGACCAGCGCGGCTTCGCGGGCGTCGACATGACGGTGCGGCGCAACGCGTTCGGCCGTCAGGTCGACTCGTTCGAGGCGCCGGTGGCGCTCACCGGCGTCGACGGCGGCCCGTTCCACGCCGTGTTCATCAGGGCGCCCTGGGTCGAGCGCGTCGGCCCCGACGTCGAGGTGCTCGGCCGGGTGACAGACGGCCCGGCCGCGGACCGGATCGTCGCGGTACGGCAGGGCAACCTGCTGGCCACCTCGTTCCACCCGGAGCTGACCGGCGACCTGCGCCTGCACCGCCACTTCGTGGAACTGGTCCGGGCGAGCCGCTGAGCGGCCGGTCCGTCCCTGATTGTGCCGGTTCGGGCGGCTCGGGGCGGGCCGCTGCCGTGCGGCGCGTGACAGTGACCCGGCCCCCGCCGGTAGGATTGCCGAGATTCGGCAGGGCCATCAGCCCGCCGCGGCTCCCAGCAGAGATCACGGCACCTCGGCGTCGGCGTGCGCCGGCGGGGGAGCGGGGCGTGTGGTGCGGTCGATGCAGACGGCGGGTAGCAACGGAGGTAACAGATGTCCGGCCACTCAAAGTGGGCGACGACCAAGCACAAGAAGGCGGTCATCGACGCCAAGCGCGGCAAGATGTTCGCCAAGCTGATCAAGAACGTCGAGGTGGCCGCCCGTACCGGCGGTGGTGACCCGGCCGGCAACCCGACTCTCTACGACGCCATCCAGAAGGCGAAGAAGAACTCGGTCCCGAACGACAACATCGACCGCGCGGTCAAGCGCGGCTCCGGCCTGGAGGCCGGCGGCGCCGACTGGCAGACGATCATGTACGAGGGTTACGGCCCGAACGGCGTGGCGATGCTGATCGAGTGCCTCACCGACAACCGCAACCGTGCCGCCACCGAGGTGCGCACCGCGCTGACCCGCAACGGCGGCTCGCTGGCCGACGCCGGCTCGGTGTCGTACATGTTCTCCCGCAAGGGCGTGGTGATCGTCCCCAAGGGCGGCACGACCGAGGACGACGTGATGATGGCAGTGCTCGACGCGGGCGCGGAGGAGGTCAACGACCTCGGCGAGGCGTACGAGGTGGTGTCCGAGCCGGGCGACCTGATCGCGGTCCGCACCGCGCTGCAGGACGCCGGCATCGAGTACGAGTCGGCCGAGTCCTCCCTCATCCCCAGCGTGAACGTGCCGCTGGACGAGGAGGGCGCGCGCAAGATCTTCAAGCTGATCGACGTGCTGGAGGACTGCGACGACGTGCAGAACGTCTACGCCAACTTCGACGTGTCCGACGAGGTGATGGCCGCGGTCGGCTGACCCCGGTCCGACGTGCCGAGCGCCGGCTCCCCGCTGCGGGGTGGCCGGCGCTCGGCGTATGCCCGTCGTCAGCCGATCGGCTCGCGCTGCCGCCACGCCGCCCGCACCGAGGTCCGCCCGTTGGTGCGCAGCAGCGAGCCCTCGTAGACCCGGGCCCCGGCGAGCAGGAACCCGGCCGCCGCGAGCAGCAGCAGCGCCAGCGACACGAACGGCTCCCACGTCGCCGCGTCACCGGTGAACAGCCGTACCGGCATCGCTGTGGGCGCGGAGATCGGCAGGTACGACAGGACCCGCATCGCGGTGGCGTTGTCGTTGAGGAACACCACCGCGAAGAACGGCGCCATCACGGCGAGCTGCACCGGGGTGGACGCCCCGGCGATGTCCTCCTGCCGGTTCACCAGCGCGCCGGCCGCCGCCCACATCGCCGCCAGCAGCAGGAAGCCGCACAGGAAGAACGGCACGAACCAGCCGATCGCGGGCGCGATCAGGCCCAGCAGGTCACCGCCGTCGGTCAGGCGCATCCCGATCAGCGCGACGGCCGCGATCAGCGTGATCTGCCCCAGCGCCAGCGCGCCCGCGGCGAGGATCTTGCCGGCCAGCAGCGCCCGGGCCGGCACGGCGGCCACCAGGATCTCCACGATCCGGGTCTGCTTCTCCTCGGTGACGCTCTGCGCGATCTGCAACCCGAACGTCTGGGACATGAAGAAGAAGACGAACGCGAAGGCGAACGGCACCAGGTACGCGACGAGTGGATCCACCGCGTCCGGGTCCAGCAGCTTCACCTGCGGGGCCGCGCTGAGCGCGGCGACCACGTCGTCCGGGGCCCGCTCGTCGGCGACCACCACCGGACCGGCCACCACCGCGGCGTCCGCGTCGCCGTCGCGTACCGCCTGCTCGGCGGCGCCGTCGTCGGCGACCAGCAGGACGTCCAGCCCGGCCGCGCGCAGCGGTTCGGCGCCGGCCGCGGTCACCGCCACCGTGGACGGGCCGCTGCTCAGCATCGCCGGCACCACGGTGGCCACGACGGCGAGCAGCAGGAAGATCAGCGTGCTGTAGAGGAACGTCTTGTCGCGGACCTTGACCTTGATCTCGCGGGCCGCGACCAGCCGGGTGGCCTGGAACGTGTTCACTGGTTGACCTCTCGGAAGATCTCGGCGAGGGACGGGGTGACCGGGCCGAACGCGCGTACCGGGCCGCGTTCCAGCGCCGCGCGCAGCACCGCCTGGTCGTCGGCGGGCGGGTCCACCTCGAACACGGCGCGCGCGCCGTCGAGGTCGACCAGCCGCACGCCGGGCTGGTCCCGCAGCCAGCCGGCGTCGCCGTCCACCACGAGCGAGAACCGGGGCAACGTGTACGCGGCGCGCAGCTCCTCGCGGGCGCCGGCGGCCCGGATCGTCCCGCCGGCGATGAGCACCAGGTCGTCGCAGAGCCGCTCCACCACGTCGAGCTGGTGGCTGGAGAACAGCACCGGCGCTCCGGCGGCGGCACGTTCCCGCAGCACCGCGACCACCATGTCGACGGCGAGCGGGTCGAGCCCGGAGAACGGCTCGTCCAGGATCAGCACCTCCGGGTCGTGCACCAGCGCGGCGGCGATCTGCGCGCGCTGCTGGTTGCCCAGCGACAGCGTCTCCAGCAGGTCGTCGGCCCGCTCGCCGAGACCGACCCGCTCCAGCAGCGCGTCGGTGCGGCGGCGCGCCCCGGCGGCGTCCAGCCCGTACAGGCGGCCGAGGTGGACCACCTGCTCGCGGGGCGTCATCTTCGGGTAGAGGCCGCGTTCCTCGGGCATGTAGCCGAACCGGGCCCGGTCCTCCCGGGTGAGCCGGTGTCCCCGCCAGGTGACCTGCCCGGCGTCCGGGGCGAGCACGCCGAGGATGATGCGCATGGTGGTGGTCTTGCCGGCGCCGTTGCCGCCGACGAACCCGGTCATGCGCCCGGCGGTCACGTCGAAGGAGACGTCTTTGAGCACCTGACGGCCGCCGAAGCTGCGGTCGACGCCGTCGAGGCGGAGCACGCTGGTCATGATCCCGACGCTACGGCCGGCGCCCGCACCCGTCGTCCCACCGCGGAACGATCACGTGGTCCGCCCTGCGGCGGACCGGCGTCATCCGCCGGGCCGGACCACCCCGTGCTCGTACGCGAACACCACCGCCTGCACCCGGTCACGCAGCCCCAGCTTGGCCAGGACGCGGCTGACGTGGGTCTTCACCGTCGCCTCGCCGACGCGCAGCACGTCCGCGATCTCGGCGTTGCTGGCGCCGCTCGCGACCAGCTCCAGCACCTCCCGCTCGCGCGGGGTCAGGTCCGCCGTCGCCGCGTCGTGCCGGGGGTCCGGCGGCGCCCCGCCGGGCCGGGCGAACGTGGAGATCACCCGCCGGGTCAGCGCCGGCGCGATCAGCCCTTCGCCGCGCGCCACCACCCGCACCGCCTCGACCAGGTCCTCCGGGGTGCCGTTCTTCAGCAGGAAGCCGCTCGCCCCGGCGCGCAGCGCCGCGAACAGGTAGTCGTCCCGGTCGAACGTGGTGAGGATCAGCACCGCCGGGCCGCCCGGCGTCGAGTCGGCGGTGATCCGGCGCGTGGCCTCCAGCCCGTCGAGCACCGGCATCTCCACGTCCATCAGCACCACGTCCGGCCGCAGCGCGGACGCCATCGACACGGCGCGCTGCCCGTCGGCGGCCTCGCCGACCACCTCGATGTCGTCCTCGACCTCCAGGATGACCCGGAAACCGGTCCGGACCAGGTGCTGGTCGTCGACGAGCAGCACCCGTACCGGCGCGTTCACGCCGCCCGCCCGGCGGCCTCGACCGGCAGCGGCATGCGGGCCCGGACCCGGAACCCGCCGCCGGGGCGCGGCCCGGCCTCCACCTCACCGCCGTGGGCGGCGACCCGCTCCCGCATGCCGATCAGGCCGAGCCCGGTCCCGGCCGCCGGCGCGCCGCCCTGCCCGTCGTCGCTCACGTCGATCTCCAACTCCCTCGCCAGATAGCGGATGCGCACGTCCAGCGTGGTGGCGTGGGCGTGCTTGACCACGTTCGTCACCGCCTCCTGGACGATCCGGTACGCGGCCTGCGACACCGAGCGCGGCAGCGGCACCGGCTCCCCGTACACCCCGAGGTCGGCCCGTAGCCCGGTCTCCCGGGCCCGGTCGACGAGCGCGCGGACCTGGTCGATGCCGGCGGTGTCCTCCGGCGCGGTGACCGCGCCGGCCGCGGCGTCCGGGTCGCGCAGCACGCCGAGCATCCGGCGCAGCTCGTCGACGGAGGTGCGGGCCGTCTGCTCGATGGCGGCCAGCGCGGTACGCGCCTTGTCCCGGTCCCGGTCGAACACGCGCCGGCACGCGGCGGCCTGCACGCCCATCACCGACACGTGGTGGGCGACCACGTCGTGCAGTTCGCGGGCGATGCGGACCCGCTCGCCCATCACCGCGCGCTCGCGCGCCTCCGCCTGGGAGCGGCGCAGCTGCTCGGCCTGTTCGCGTAGCTCGTGCCGGCGGCGCGCGGCCACCCATGCGGTCTGCCCGGAGTAGTAGGCGAAGCCGAAGAACAGCACGTTGTAGAGCACACCGTTCACCACTGCGGCGAGCACCGGCGGCACCGGGCCGGCGGCGTCGGCGAAGGAGGCAGCGGAGATCTGGTCGGCCCGCAACGCGAGGGACAGCCAGAGCCACGCGAACATCGCGACGATGATGCCGGCCCGCAGCCGCCCGGCCAGCCGCCGGTCGGTGCCCCACGCGCCGAGCGTGAACAGGGCGGCGAACAGCGCGCCCGACGGGATCTGGGCCAGCGGGACCGCCCGGGCCTGCCCGGCGACGAAGGCGACGGCCACGATCACCGCGACGGTGGCGGGCCAGCGCCGCCGTACGGCCAGCGGGGCGGTCACCGCGACGGTCCACCAGACCTGCTCGGCGACGCTCGGCGGCGGCCCGAGCAGGAACGCCCCGGTGCTGTACGCCAGGGTCAGCTCGAACAGGGCCAGCACGGTGACCGCGAGCCCGACCCAGAGGTCGGCGCGGAACTGCGCCGCCGTGGGAGCCGGCCGGCGCCAGGCGGTGGTGGGTGCGGTGCTCACCGTACGACCATGCCACCGACCGGGCCGTCGCGGTGGCCGGGGCGTAATCGGGTGGGCCGGACGACAGTGCCGACGTAGCCTGCCGGGGTGTTCGTGCCTGATCTGCCGTTGCGTACCGAGCGTCTGCTGCTGCGCGCCTTCACCGCCGCGGACGTGACCGTGCTCCGGGACTACCGGGGCCGCCCGGAGGTCACCCGCTACCTCTACCACGAGCCGTACGACGACGGCGCCGCCCGGGCCGCGATCGAGCGGCTGGTCCGGCGGACCGCGCTGCGCGCCCCCGGCGACGTGCTCAACCTCGCCGTGACGGTCGCGGACACCGGCGAGTTCGTCGGCGACGTGCTGCTGAGCTGGACCAGCGGGGAGCACCGGCAGGGCGAGATCGGGTACGTGGCGCATCCCGCGCACACCGGCCGCGGGTACGTCACCGAGGCGGCCCGGGAACTGCTGCGGATCGGCTTCGACGGGCTGGGCCTGCACCGGATCGTCGGCCGGCTGGACGCCCGCAACACCGCCTCGGCCCGGTTGCTGGAGCGGCTCGGCATGCGCCGGGAGGCGCACCTGCGGGAGAACGAGTTCGTCAAGGGGGAGTGGACCGACGAGGTGGTCTACGCGCTGCTGGCCCGGGAGTGGCGGGCGGCGGCCTGACTGCCCGCGTACCCGGAAGGGCCCGGCACGCCCTCGACGGGGCGTGCCGGGCCGGGCGTGGCTCAGGTGGCGCGGGCGGCCTTGACCGCGCTGTCGATCACGTCCCAGATCGCGACCAGCACGACCACCGCGCCCGCCACCCGGGCGAACTCGACGGTGCCGCCGTCGCGCAGCCAGGCGAACCGCTCGACCAGCTCCGGGTTGAGCAGCCGGTCGGTGGCGAGCAGCCAGAGCACCGGGGCGGCGAAGGCGACGTTGAGCACCGCGTTGACCGCCACCAGGGGCCAGGTCCACCGGCCGGACCGGTACTTGGCGATCTCCAGGCCGACGGTGGCCAGCAGCACCACGATCAGGGCCGGCAGCCAGAAGCTCCAGAGCGCCGGGTCGAGCGCCGGCAGCCGGGTGCCGTCGTCGGTGGTCCAGCGCTGGAAGTGCTGGCCGATCAGGAGGCCGATGGTGGCGAGCAGGAACACCACCGAGGCGATGCTGTCGGAGTGGTTGATCTGCCGTTCCCGGGTCTCCTCGGGGAGCTGGTCGACGGTCCACTCGGGCAGGCCGAGCGGGGTGCGGGTGCGTTCCAGCACGGCGAACACCAGCGTGACCCAGAACGCGATCTGCACCGCGGTCTGCATGGCGGCCACGATCGCCGCGCCGATCGCCGCGCCCGGCTCGCCGTCGACGAGCGCCTTCGTGACGCCGGAGAGCACGCCGACGATCGCCGGGATCCAGGTGAGCAGCAGTCGCAGCAGCCGCCACCAGGTCAGGTAGTAGCGCGGGCCGATGAGTTGCAGCGTGCGGTCGCTGTAGCGGGCCGCGAGCTTCTCCGGGTGGCCCAGCTCGGTGAGCACCTCGCGTTCGGCGGAGGCGTGGTCCTGCCCGCCCGCGGTCCGGTCGTCGATCATGTCGGCGATGGAGCCGCGCAGTTCCTCGGCGAGTTCCAGGCGGCGCTGCGCGGGCACGGCCCGCATGGTGGCGGCGACGTAACGGTCGGTCAGGGAACTCATCGTTCCGCTCCTTCGATCAGGTCGGTGACGGACGTCCGCACCGCGGTCATGTCGTCGAGCAGGCGGTTCAGGACGGACTCGCCGTCGCCGCTGGTCCGGTAGAACTTGCGCGGCCGGCTCTCCTCGGTGTTCCACTCGCTGGTCAGCAGGCCCTGGTCCTCCAGCCGGCGCAGCAGCGGGTAGAGCGTGTTGGCGTCGACCGCGAAGCCGTGCGCGGCCAGCCGTTGCAGCAGGGCGTATCCGTAGTCGGGACGGCGCAGGGCGACCAGGCTGGCCACCACGACAGTGCCGCGCCGTAGCTCCTGGAGGTGGGTCCGGAGGACCTCTTCGCTGACCATGCTCAACACGATAGTGTGTGCCACACACCATTGCAATAGAGAAGAACATCGCGTGCCGCACACCGGCCGGCCGGAGAGACCCGGGCCACGCCCGGCGCGGACGGTGGAGCCCGCGAGATCACCTCGGTAGGGTGGGTCGGTCGACTCCGACGCAGCTTGATCCACAACCCGGGGGGCGCCACGCATGGGCGATTCGTTCGCGCATCTGCACGTACACACCGAGTACTCGATGCTCGACGGGGCGGCCCGGCTCAAGGACCTCTTCGCCGAGGCGGCGCGGCTCGGCATGCCGGCGGTGGCGATCACCGACCACGGCAACATGCACGGCGCGAACGACTTCTACAAGCAGGCCATGGACGCCGGGGTCAAGCCCATCCTCGGCGTCGAGGCGTACGTCGCGCCGGAGTCGCGCTTCCACAAGGCGCGGGTCAAGTGGGGGCGCCCCGAGCAGAAGAGCGACGACGTCTCCGGCAACGGCGCGATCACCCACATGACCATGTGGGCGGCCAACCGCGACGGCCTGCACAACCTGTTCAAGCTCAACTCCCGCGCCTCCATGGAGGGCCACTACGTGAAGTGGCCCCGGATGGACATGGAGCTGATCGCCGAGCACGCCCAGGGCATCATGGCCACCACCGGCTGCCCGTCCGGCGCGGTGCAGACCCGGCTGCGGCTCGGCCAGTTCGACGAGGCGCTCAAGGTCGCCGCCGCGTACCAGGACATCTTCGGCAAGGACAACTACTTCCTGGAGATCATGGACCACGGCCTCGACATCGAGCGCCGCGTCCGCGACGGGCTCACCGAGATCGCCCGCAAGCTCGACATCCCGCCGGTGGTCACGAACGACTCGCACTACACGCACGAGGCGCAGGCCGAGGCGCATGACGTGCTGCTCTGCGTACAGACCGGCAGCAACGTGGCCGATCCCAACCGGTTCCGGTTCGAGGGCGGCGGCTACTTCGTCAAGTCCGCCGACCAGATGCGCGCCGTCGACTCCTCCGAGCTGTGGCAGCAGGGCTGCCGCAACACGCTGCTCGTGGCCGAGAAGGTCGACCCGGCCGGCATGTTCACGTTCCACAACCTGATGCCGCGCTTCCCGATCCCCGAGGGCGAGACCGAGGAGTCCTGGTTCCGCAAGGAGACCTTCGCCGGGCTGAAGCGCCGCTTCCCCAACGGCATCCCCGAGGGCCACGTCGTCCAGGCCGAGTACGAGCTGGGCGTCATCATCCAGATGGGCTTCCCGTCGTACTTCCTCGTGGTCGCCGACTTCATCCAGTGGGCCAAGAGCCAGGGCATCGCGGTCGGCCCCGGGCGTGGCTCGGCGGCCGGCTCGCTCGTGGCGTACGCGCTCGGCATCACCGACCTCGACCCGATCCCGCACGGCCTGATCTTCGAGCGGTTCCTCAACCCCGAGCGCGTCTCCATGCCCGATGTCGACATCGACTTCGACGAGCGCCGGCGCGGTGAGGTCATCAAGTACGTGACCGACAAGTGGGGCGAGGACAAGGTCGCGCAGATCGCCACGTTCGGCACGATCAAGGCGAAGGCCGCGATCAAGGACTCGGCCCGGGTGCTCGGCTACCCGTACGCGGTCGGCGACCGGATCACCAAGGCCATGCCACCGGCGGTGATGGGCAAGGACATCCCGCTGTCCGGCATCTTCGACCCGAAGCACCCCCGCTACGCCGAGGCGGGCGAGATCCGTGGCCTCTACGAGTCCGACCCGGACGTCAAGAAGGTCATCGAGACCGCCAAGGGCATCGAGGGCCTGATCCGGCAGACAGGTGTGCACGCCGCCGGTGTCATCATGTCCGCCGAGCCGATCATCGAGCACATCCCGCTCATGCGGCGCGACTCCGACGGCGTCATCATCACGCAGTTCGACTACCCGACCTGCGAGTCGCTCGGGCTGCTGAAGATGGACTTCCTCGGCCTGCGCAACCTGACGATCATCGACGACGCGGTGAAGAACATCCAGCTCAACCACGGCCGGGAGCTGGACCTGCTCGGCCTGCCGCTGGACGACAAACCGGCGTACGAGCTGCTGGCCCGCGGCGACACGCTCGGCGTGTTCCAGCTCGACGGCGGGCCGATGCGCTCGCTGCTGCGGCTGATGAAGCCGGACAACTTCGAGGACATCTCCGCCGTCCTGGCGCTCTACCGGCCCGGCCCGATGGGCGTGGACTCGCACACCAACTACGCGCTGCGCAAGAACGGCCTCCAGGAGATCACCCCGATCCACCCGGAGCTGGAGGAGCCGCTGCGCGAGATCCTCGCGCCCACCTACGGCCTGATCGTCTACCAGGAGCAGGTGCAGCGCGCCGCGCAGATCCTCGCCGGCTACACGCTCGGCCAGGCCGACCTGCTGCGCCGGGCGATGGGCAAGAAGAAGAAGGAGATCCTGGACAAGGAGTTCATCCCGTTCCGGGACGGCTGCCGCGAGCGCGGCTACTCCGACGAGGCCATCCAGGCCGTGTGGGACGTGCTGGTGCCGTTCGCCGGCTACGCCTTCAACAAGGCCCACTCCGCCGCGTACGGCCTGGTCTCCTACTGGACCGCGTACCTCAAGGCGCACTACCCGGCCGAGTACATGGCCGCCCTGCTCACCTCCGTCGGTGACGACAAGGACAAGATGGCGATGTACCTGTCCGAGTGCCGCCGGATGCGCATCCAGGTGCTGCCGCCGGACGTCAACACCTCGGCCGGGCCGTTCACCCCGGTCGGCGAGGAGATCCGCTTCGGTCTCGGCGCGGTACGCAACGTCGGCGCGAACGTGGTCGCCTCGATCATGCGGTGCCGCGAGGAGAAGGGCGACTACGCCGACTTCTACGACTTCCTGTCCAAGGTCGACGCCGTGGTCTGCAACAAGAAGACAATCGAATCGCTGATCAAGGCCGGGGCGTTCGACGCGCTCGGCCACCCGCGCAAGGGCCTGCTCGCAGTGCACGCCGACGCCATCGACGCGTACGCCGACGTCAAGCGCAAGGAGGCGGTCGGCCAGTACGACCTGTTCGGCGCCGGCTTCGGCGAGTCCGAGACCGGCGGCACCACCACTGTCATGCCGGTCATCGGCGAGGGGGAGTGGGACAAGCGCGACAAGCTCGCGTTCGAGCGCGAGATGCTCGGCCTGTACGTCTCCGACCACCCGCTGTTCGGCCTGGAACACGTGCTCGGCGCCGCCGCGGACACCACCATCGCCGCGCTGTCCGAGGAGGGCACGGTGCCCGACGGCGCGGTGGTCACCCTGGCCGGCATCCTCTCCGGCGTGCAGCGCCGGGTCACCAAGCAGGGCCGGGCCTGGGCGTCGGCCACCCTCGAAGACCTCGCCGGCGGCGTGGAGACGCTGTTCTTCCCGAACACGTACGAGGTGATCGGCCAGTACATCGCCGAGGACGCGATCGTGGTGGTCAAGGGCCGGGTCGACCGGCGCGACGACACGCCGCGCATCATGGCGATGGACATGTCCATGCCGGACGTCACCAGCAACCCGGCGAACAAGCCGGTCACGCTCACCATCCCGGTGCACCGCTGCACGCCGCCGCTGGTGGAACGGCTCAAGGAGACGCTCGTGCTGCATCCCGGCGACACCGAGGTGCACGTCAAGCTGCTCAACGGCGGCAAGGTCACCACGCTGCGCCTCGGCCCGTTCCGGGTCGCGCCGACCACTGCGTTGATGGGTGACCTGAAGAGCGTGCTCGGCCCGGCCAACGTGAGCTGACCGGGCCGAGCGGGGGACGTGCCGGCTAGACGCGGGTGACGCGGATGGCGTCGGCGATCACGTACCCGGTGCTGCCGGACCACCTGCTGACACCGACCTTGTTGGCGTCACCGGCGGCCAGGGTGAAGGTGCCCAGTGACCGCCACGCACCGCCGTTGGCGCCCTGGTTCACCGCTACCGTCTGGTTGCCGCTCGTCGTCGCGACGATGTACGGCGTGGAGGTGTTGTAGCCGGCGACGGCCGGATACCAGACCTCCACCCGGTAGGTGGCCGTCGCCGGGATGTTCACCTTGTACCAGGCGGTGTCGCTGGCCGCGACGGGGTTGGCGTACCGGTAGTCGGCACCGTAGCGCTGCGCCGAGTACGTCGAGGTGCCCCAGTTGGCGCTCGCGGTGAACCGGCCGGCGGTGGTGTTGTCCACGATCGTCGACCAGGCGGTCGGCGGGGGAGTGGTGCCGCCGGTGACGAGCTGCATGTAGTAGGTCCAGTTCCAGTTCGACCCCGGGTCGGTGTGCGTGGCGCCCGGCACCTGGTTGTGCCCGATGATGTTGGTGCGGGTCTTCGGGATGCCGTACTTGTCGCACAGGAAGCGGGTCAGCGCCGCCGACGACCGGTACATCGCGTCGGTGTACCAGGAGGCGTTGTCGACGTACCCCTCGTGCTCGATGCCGATCGACTGGGTGTTGTAGGTCCAGTTGCCGGCGTGCCAGGCGATGTCCTTGTCCCGCACCATCTGGGTCACCGCGCCGTCGGAGGAGCGGAGCAGGTAGTGCGCGCTGGTGCCGGCGGCGGCGTTCTGGAACCAGCTGATCGAGCCGGCGTAGCTGCCCTGCATGGTGTGGATGACGATGTAGTTGATCGGGTACGCCGACTCGCGGCTGGAGACCGTGTAGTTGGACGAGTTGGCCGGCACCCATGCGGCCGGGCCGTAGTCGGTGCTCAGGGTGCCGAAGTCGCCGGTGCCCAGCGGCGCCACGTCGGCGTACCGGCCCCGCTGCGGCGCGACCGGACGGCCGTCCACGCTGACCTCGCCGCCGGCGGTGGTAGCGATGAAGCCCCGGGCGAGCAGGTCGTACACGGCGTCCGCGTACAGCCGGGCGGTGGCCGCGTCCGTCGAGCCGCCGTAGCGGGCGATCGGGACGTACCACTGGTTGACGTCGTCGCGCTGCGCCGCGGTCAGCCCGGCCTCGTCGGCGTAGGAGCGCAGCACGGCCGCCGCGCCGGCCACGTTCGCCGCGTCCCGGGTACGCAGCTCGGCCCGGTCCAGCCGGGTCCGGCGTGCGGCCTCGTCCAGCGTCCGTACCTTCGGGTTGCTGGTCAGGTGCATCACGCCGTATCCGCCGGAGGCGCTGGGCTGCCCGCCGTGACCGTCCAGGCGAGTCTCGGCGTACCCGAGCGCGGCGAGCAGGTCGCGCGGCACGTCGGAGCCGGCGGCGGCCCGGTCGAAGGCCGCGGCGAGCGGCTGCGCGTCATGCTGAGGCGCGGCGTGGGCCGGCTGGCCGGTCAGGCCGATCATGAGGATCACGGCGCCGCCGAGCAGGTGGCTCACCCGGCGCGAGGGTCTCCGAACTGTCACGTCACTCCTCGTCGACTGCATGGGGCGACTGGCTCCAGTCGCCGGTTCGCCGCACCTTATAGCGTGACGTTCGTCTATGTCGATACCTTGCGTCGAAGGGCAGTTTGCTGAAGACTTCCTTCAGACGCGGAGCTGTCCCCGTACCGTCGCGGTCTTGCCCGCCGCGCCGCGGCCGGGCAGCATCGTGCGGATGCCGCCCACCGACCTGCTGCTCGTCCGTGACCTGGTGCCCGACTTCCTGGCCCGCGCCGAACGGTCCGGCCCGCCGGAGCCGTGGACCTCCCGCTACCTGGCCGGGCACCCGGACGTGGTCCGGGCGCTGCGCCGCGACGGCGGCTGGTCCGACGCAGCCGGCGTGGCCGCCGCCCTGGACGGGCTCCGCGGCCGCGCCACCGAGCTGGCGGCACGAGCCGAGACGGTACGCGCGCTGCTGCCCGGCGGCGTCGCGGCGGTGGCCGGCGCGCTGGGCTGGTCCGGCGACGGCGGGCCGGTCGAGTGCGTGGTGCTGGTCGGGCGCAACCAGGCCAACGGCTGGGCCGGTGAGCTGAACGGCAGGTACGCGCTCTTCCTCGCCGTGGAACAGCTCGGCCCGCCCGAGGATCTCGACCTGCTGGTACGGCACGAGGCCGCGCACGTGGTGCACGACCGCGGCGCCGCGATCCGCGACTGGCCCGAGTACGGGGTGGCGAACGCCCTGTTCACCGAAGGGCTCGCCACCCAGGTGACGGCGGAGCTGGACCCCGGGCGGCCGGACGAGGAGTACCTCTGGTTCGGCCGGCCCGGCCACCGGCAGTGGCTCGACGAGTGCTGCCGCCGGTGGCCGGAGATCCTGCGCCGGGTCCGCGCCGACTTCGACGCCACCGACGTCGAGCACCACGCCCCGTACTTCCTGATGCGGGACTCGCCGCTGGCCGGCGGCCTGCCCAAGCGGTGCGGCTATCTGGTCGGCCTGACCGTGGTACGACACCTGCGCCGCCACCACTCCCTGCGAGACCTGGTCACCTGGCCCCTGCCCCGGGTCCGCGAGGAGCTCACTGCCGCACTCCCCAACCTCCCCCCACCCCCCTGACCTCCCCACCCCACCGCGTCGATCATGAAGTTGACGGCACCTGACGTCCGATTTGTCGCCGCCAACTTCATGATCGACGAGACGGGGAGTTGGCGCGTTGGTGCTCCCGCCTGGCCCCGTGATCTTGCACGTTCCGCCCCTCGCCCTCGTTCCGCCGCGCGATTTTGTACATCTCGCCGCCCCCAACGCCCTCGTTCTGCCGCGATCTTGCAGCTTCGGCCCCACCGATGGCCTGTTTGCCCCGATTCGCCGGGGCCGAAAGTGCAAGATCGCCGGGGTCGGGCGGGCCGGGCGGGCCGCGCGGGGGCGGGCGTGGGGGTGGGCGGGGCGGGGGCCACGGGGGTGGGATTGGTGGTGTCGGGGGTGGGGTGGGGGTGGTTAGCGTCGGGGGCATGGAGCTGGAGCAGGCACGGAAGTTGTGGCAGCCGGAACCGGGCTGGTTGAACACCGCCACCTACGGGCTGCCGCCCGAGCCGGTGTGGGACGCCGTGCAGCGGGTGCTCGCCGACTGGCGGGGCGGACGGGTGTCGTTCGAGGTGTGGGACGAGTCGGTGGACCGGTCCCGGGCCGCGTTCGCCCGGCTGACCGGCGTGGACGCCGCCGACGTGAGCATCGGTTCCGCCGTGTCGCAGCTGGTCGCGCCGATCGCGGCGAGCCTGCCGGAGGGTGCGACTGTGGTGGTGCCCGAGAGCGAGTTCACCTCGATCCTGTTCCCCTGGCTCGTCCAGCAGGAGCGCGGGGTGCGGGTCCGCACCGTGCCGCTGGCCGGCCTGGTCGACGCGATCGACGCCGGCACCGACCTGGTGGCGTTCAGCGTGGTGCAGTCCGCCGACGGCGTCGTGGCCCCGTACGACGAGATCGTCGCGGCGGCCCGCGCGCACGGCGCCGTCGTGGTGGTCGACGCCACGCAGGCGTGCGGGTGGCTGCCGTTCGCCGCGGACCGGGCGGACGCGGTGGTGGTCGGGGCGTACAAGTGGTTGATGGCGCCGCGCGGCGCGGCCTTCGCCTACCTGGCGCCGGAGCTGCGCGAGCGGATTCGCCCGGACGCGGCCGGGTGGTTCGCGGGCAAGGACCCGCACGCCTCCTACTACGGACTGCCGCTGCGCCTGGCCGACGACGCCCGGCGCTTCGACATCTCCCCGTCCTGGCTGTGCTACGTCGGAGCCGCGCCCGCGCTGGAGCTGCTCGCCGACCTCGATCCGGAGGAGGTGCGCGCGTACGACGTGGGGCTGGCCAACCGGTTCCTGACCGGGCTGGGCCGCCCGCCCGGCGACAGCGCGATCGTCTCCGTGGACGTGCCGGACGCGCAGGAACGGCTGGCCCGCGCCGGGGTGCGCGCGGCGGTCCGGGCGGGCCGGGTCCGCGCCTCGTTCCACCTGTACACGACCGAGGAGGACGTGGACCGGGCGGTCGAGGCGCTGACCGGCTGACGGCTCCGCCCGGCGACCGCCCAGGCCGCTCAGGCCGCTCAGGCCGCTCAGGCCAGGTGGCCGCCGATCTTCGTGTAGCCGCGCAGCAGGTCCCGGGAGATGATCAGCCGCTGCATCTCGTCGGTGCCCTCGAAGATCCGGTAGAGCCGGACCTGCCGGTACCAGCGTTCGATCGGCAGCTCGCGGGTGTAGCCCATGCCGCCGTGGATCTGCAGCGCGCGGTCCACCACCCGGTTGACCATGCCGGCGCCGTAGAGCTTGCCCATCGAGGAGGCGTGCCGGGGGTCGAGGCCCTGGTCGACCGTCCAGGCCGAGCGCAGGATCAGCCAGCGGGCCGCCTCCAGCTCGGTCTCCGAGTCGGCGATCATCCACTGGATGGCCTGGTTGGTGGCGATCGGCGCGCCGAACGTCTCCCGCGTGTTGGCGTGGTCGATCGCCATCTGGAGGACTCGTTCGGCGATGCCGACGGCGTGCGACGGGATGGTGTAGCGGCCCTTGCCGATCCACTCCATGCCGAGCGTGAAGCCCTGCCCGATCTCGCCGAGGATGTTGCGGTGCGGCACCCGTACGCCGTCGAAGATCAGCGAGGCCGGGCCGCCCTCGCCCATGGTCTGGATGAACTCCGAGCGCCAGCCCATCGCGCGGTCCACCAGGAAGGCGGTGGCGCCGCCGCGGCGGGCGCCCTTCTCCGGGTCGGTCACGGCGACCACGATGGCGAAGTCGGCGTCGTTGCCGTTGGTGATGAACGTCTTCTCGCCGTCGAGGATCCAGTCGTCGCCGTCGCGGCGGGCGCGCAGCTTGATGTTCGCCGCGTCGGAGCCCGCGCCGGGCTCGGTGATGGCGAAGCAGGAGATCCGTTCCCCCTCGATGGTGGGGATGAGGAACTCGCGCTTCTGCTCCTCGGTGGCGTGGAACAGGATGTTGTCGGCTTCGCCGCCGAACCGGAACGGCACGAAGGTGCGGCCCAGCTCGGTCCAGATCAGCGACTGCATGACCGCCGGCAGCGCCATGCCGCCGTACTCCTCCGGGGTGGCCAGCCCCCAGAAGCCGAACTTCTTCGCCTTGAGCTGCAGTTCGCGCAGCTCGGAGCGGTCGAGGCCGGGCTGGTGGGCGCGCTCGCGGCGCAGCACCTCCGCCTCCAGCGGCATCACCTCGCGGGTGACGAACGTGCGAACGGTGTCCCGGATCGCGCGTTCCTCGTCGGACAGTGCGAAGTCCACGGTTCCCCCTCAGGTCGACTGGCTATAAACTAGCGCTGGAAGTTTTCCCGCGTCCAGACCCGATGTCGAAAGGAGGATGATGATCAGGTGCCCCGACCCCGACAGGCCCTGCTCACCCGCGACCGGATCGTCGAGACCGCGCTGGCGCTGATCGACGCCGACGGGCTGGACGCGCTCTCCACCCGGCGGCTCGCCGCCGCGCTGGGCGTACGCGGCCCCTCGCTCTACAACCACTTCGCCACCAAGGAGGAGATCCTCGACG
Source organism: Micromonospora sp. CMU55-4 (assembly GCF_011602315.1). NCBI lineage: Bacteria > Bacillati > Actinomycetota > Actinomycetes > Micromonosporales > Micromonosporaceae > Micromonospora > Micromonospora sp. CMU55-4. The sequence goes on along the minus strand of NZ_JAAOLH010000005.1, from coordinate 122,457 downwards.
CGGTGGCCGACGGCGTCGCGGCGACCGTGGACATCGGCGTCTTCGACGAGTACGAGTGGCTCGACGCGCTCGGCCGCTGGGCGCGCTCGTACCGGGCCGCGCTGGCCGCGCACCCGAACATCGTGCCGTACCTGGCGCAGGGGCCGGGCCGCCGTCCGGCCGCGCTCGCCATGGCCGACGCGGTCTACGGCGCGCTGGTCCGGGCCGGCTGGCCGCCCGCGCGGGCCACCCACATCGGCGCCGCGATGCGCTACTTCGTGGCCGGGTCCGCGCTCGGCTCGTTCGCCCGCGGCTTCGTCGAGGACCCCTCGCTCTACGCCGCGCACCCGCACCTCAACCAGGCGCACCGCCTCGCCGGCCACCAGCGCAGCGTGGACGAGGGGGCGTTCGCGCTCGGCCTGGACGCGCTGCTGCACGGCCTCGCCGCCGAGTACGCGGCCACCGTCGCCCCGCTGGAACGGGTCGGCGGTCCGGAGTAGCGTCCAAACTCCCACCGCTAGTTTCCACCGCCGCCCCCGAAGGACGCCATGGATCTCGTCGCCGCCCCGCCCGCCCTGCTGACGCGCCGCCACCTGCACATCGCCGGTGACTGGGCCGACCCGTCGTCGGACGACACCGTCCCGGTGGAGAACCCGGCCACCGCGAGCATCATCGGCGAGGTGCCGGCCGGTACGCCGGCCGACGTGGACCGCGCGGTCGCCGCCGCCCGCGCCGCGTTCCCCGGCTGGGCCGCCACCGCCCCCGGGCAGCGGGCCGCGCACCTGGACCGGCTGCACACCGCGCTCGCCGCGCGCGCCGACGAGATCGCCCGCACCGTGGCCACCGAGCTGGGCACCCCGCTCAAGCTCGCCACCCGCGTCCAGGCCGGGCTGCCGCTCAAAGTGCTGCGGAGCATGGTCGACCTGGCCGCCCGCCCGGCCGCCGAGCACACGGTCGGCAACTCGCTCGTCGTCCGCGAGCCGGTCGGCGTGGTCGGCGCGATCACCCCGTGGAACTACCCGCTGCACCAGGTGGTCGCGAAGGTCGCGCCCGCGCTCGCCGCCGGGTGCACAGTGGTGCTCAAGCCCAGCGAGTTGACGCCGCTCACCGCGTACCTGCTGTTCGACGCGATCACCGACGCCGGCCTGCCGCCCGGCGTGGTGAACCTGGTGCCCGGCACCGGCCCGGTGGTCGGCGAGGCGCTGGCCGCGCACCCCGACGTCGACCTGGTCTCGTTCACCGGCTCCACCGCCACCGGCCGGCGCATCGCCCACCTGGCCGCCGAGCGGATCGCCCGGGTGTCGCTGGAACTCGGCGGCAAGTCCGCGAACATCGTCCTGGCCGACGCCGACCTGCCCACCGCGGTCAAGGCCGGCGTCGGCAACGCGCTGCTCAACTCCGGGCAGACCTGCACCGCCTGGACCCGGATGCTCGTACACCGCGACCGCTACGACGAGGCCCTGGACCTGGTCGCGGCGGCGGTGGCCGGCTACCGGCTCGGCGACCCCTTCGACCCGGCCACCCGGCTGGGCCCGCTCGCCTCCGCCGCGCAGGCCCGGCGGGTACGCGACCACGTGGACCGGGCGCTCGCCGACGGCGCCCGGCTCGTCGCCGGCGGACCGGACGCGCCGCTGCCGCCGCAGGGGCACTTCGTCGCGCCCACCGTCTTCGCCGACGTGCACCCGGACAGCGCGCTCGCCCAGGAGGAGGTGTTCGGCCCGGTGCTCGCGGTGATCCCGTTCGCCGACACCGACGAGGCGGTCGCCATCGCCAACAACTCCCGGTACGGGCTGGCCGGCGCGGTCTGGTCCGCCGACCCCGACGCGGCGCTGGCGGTGGCCCGGCGGATGCGTACCGGTCAGGTGGACGTCAACGGCGGCGCGTTCAACCCGCTCGCCCCGTTCGGCGGCTACAAGCAGTCCGGCCTGGGCCGGGAACTGGGCGCGTACGGCGTGGAGGAGTTCACCGAGCTGAAGGCGATCCAGCGGTGAGGGCGCTGGTGGTACGCGGCCGGGGCGAGACCCCGGCGGTCGAGGAGGTACGCCTGCCCGCCCCCGGCCCGGGCGAGCTGCGGGTACGCATCCGCGCCGCCGGCATCTGCCACTCCGACCTGGCCATGGTGGACGGCACGCTGGCGCCCGCGTACCCGCTGGTGCTGGGCCATGAGGCGACCGGCGTGGTGGCCGAGGCCGGGCCGGACACGACGATCGCGGTCGGCACGCCAGTGGTGCTCAACTGGGCGCCGGCCTGCCGGGACTGCTGGCACTGCCGGCACGGTGAGCCGTGGCTCTGCGCGGCCAACCTCAACCCGTCGACACCCCGGGGTGAGACGGCCGCCGGTGAGCCCCTCGCGGTCACGCTCGGGCTCGGCGCGCTCGCCGAGGAGGTGGTGGTGCCGCAGCGCGCCGCCGTACCGGTGCCGGCCGGGCTGCCGCCGGAGCAGGCCGCCGTGCTGGGCTGCGCGGTGCTCACCGGCGTCGGCGCGGTCCGCAACACCGCGCGGGTCGCGCCCGGCGAGTCGGTAGCGGTGATCGGGCTCGGCGGGGTGGGCCTGGCCGTGCTGACCGCCGCGCGGCGGGCCGGCGCGTCGCCGATCCTCGCCGTGGACGTGGTGGAGGCGAAGCGGGACCTGGCGCTCGCGGCCGGGGCCACCGACTTCCTGCGCTCCGACGACACGCTGGGCAAGCAGATCCGGGCGCGCACCGACGGGCGCGGCGTGGACCACGCCTTCGAGTGCGTCGGCCGGTCCGCCACCATCCGCGCCGCCTGGCGGGCGACGCGGCGCGGGGGAGCGGTCACAGTGGTCGGCATGGGCGGCAAGGACGACATGCTCAGCCTCTCCGCGCTGGACATCTTCCACTCCGCCCGCACGCTGCGCTCCTCGGTGTACGGCTCGACCGACCCGGACCGGGAGGTGCCGGAGCTGGCCGCCGCGCTCGCCGCCGGTGATCTCGACCTCGGCCCGCTGGTGAGCGGCACGGTGCCGCTGGCGGAGGCGCCCGATGCGCTGGAGCGGCTGGCCCGTGGCGAGGGCGCCCGCTGGGTGGTGACCTTCCCGGACTGACCGGCCGATCCGGATCCGCCGTCGGCGCATCCGGATCGGCCGGTGCGAGCGAACCCCTGGGTAGGAGAGCTACCCGGGGGTACGTCCGTTGCTGACCGAGAACATGCCGGCCGGGGCCGCCGAGACGGCCCGCAAACGGCTGACCGCCGCCGCCGAGGACCTGGACGACAACCAGGTCGCCGGGCTGCTGCTCGACCTGGCCGCCGAGGCCGGCGTGGTGCCCGCCTGGGAACAGGTCTGCCTGCCGCTGCTCGGCTCGCTGCGCGGCGACAGCGCCGCCGAGATCGCGATGGAGCACGCCCTCTCCGAGGGGCTGCGGGTCGGGCTGGACGTGTTCGGCCGCGAGCCGACCCGGCCGCTGCCCGCCCAGGGTGTGCTGCTGGCCGGCGCCGAGCACGAGACGCACTGCCTCGGGCTGCACGCGCTCGCCGCGGCGCTGCGCGAGCGCGGGCGCGGCGCGCTGCACCTCGGCCCGGCCCTGCCCTGGTCGGCGCTGGCCAGCGCGGCGGCGCGGGTCCGTCCGCGGGTGGTGGTGGTCTGGTCGCAGACCCCGGTGACCGGCCGCGCGTACCGCCTGGTCCGGCTGCGGCGGGACCTGCCGGGGGTACGGGTGCTCGCCGCCGGCCCGGGTTGGATCGAGCCGTTCCCGCCCACCTCGGCCGTGCCGCAGCGCCTCACCACGCTCGGCGAGGCCACGCTGGCCTGCCTGCGTAGCGCCGCCTGACGCCGAGAAGTGACCTGGCACACATTCGATACGAACCGGTTCCGTATCGAAATCCTCGCGCCTACGCTCGTCACCGTTACGAGTCTGACCCGTATCGTATTTCGACGCGGGGGAGCCGGGGGGAGAACCTGCAGTGGAGCCACACGGGAACACCGGACACCCGAGGAGGTGGGCGATCCTCGGGGTGCTGGTGATCAGCCTCCTCGTGGTCGTCCTCGACAACACCATCCTCAACGTCGCGCTGCGCACCCTCGCCGACCCGGTGCACGGCCTCGGCGCCACCCAGGGCGAGCTGGAATGGGCGATCAACTCCTACACGCTCGTCTTCGCCGGGCTGCTGTTCACCTTCGGCGTGCTCGGTGACCGGCTCGGCCGCCGCCGCTTCCTGGTCCTGGGCCTGGCGCTGTTCGGGCTGGCCTCGCTGCTGTCCGCGTACGCGCAGGACCCGGCCCAGCTCATCGCGGCCCGCGCGCTCATGGGCGTCGGCGGCGCGGCCATCATGCCGGTGACGCTCTCGATCATCTCCAACGTCTTCGACCCGCGCGAGCGGGCCAAGGCGATCGGCGTCTGGGCCGGCGCGGTCGGCCTCGGCGTGGCGATCGGCCCGGTGCTCGGCGGCGCGCTGCTGGAGCGCTTCTGGTGGGGCTCGGTCTTCCTGATCAACGTGCCGGTGGTGGCGCTCGGCGTGGTGCTGGTCGCGGCCCTGGTGCCGGAGTCCCGCGACCCGAAGCCCGGCCGGGTCGACGTGCCCGGAGTGCTGCTGTCGGTGGTCGGCCTGGTCGCGCTCACGTACGGCATCATCGACGGCGGCGAGCACGGCTTCGACCGGCCGCAGGTGTGGGTAGCGGTGCTGGGCGGTCTCGCGGTGCTCGGCTGGTTCATCGCCCACGAGCTGCGCAGCGACCACCCGTCGCTGGACGTACGGCTGTTCCGGGTGCCCCGCTTCGCCGCCCCGGTGGCGCTGGTCGGGCTGGTCTTCTTCGCCGCCATGGGCGTGATGTTCTTCGGCGCGTTCTACCTGCAGCTCGTCCGCGGCTACAGCCCGCTGGAGAGCGGCCTGCTGTTCCTGCCGTTCGCGGTGGCCCAGCTGATCTTCGCCCCGCGCAGCGCGGCGATGGTCCGCCGCTACGGCGGCCGGTCGGTGGCGGCGGTCGGACTGCTGCTCACCGCCACCGCGCTGGGCGCGTTCGTCTTCATCGACGCGGACACCCCGATCTGGATCTTCTCGGCGCTCGGCTTCCTCCAGGGAGCCGGCATGGCCAACATCATGCCCCCGGCCACCGAGTCGATCATGTCGTCGCTGCCCCGGGAGAAGGCCGGTGTCGGGTCGGCGGTCAGCAACACCGTGCGGCAGGTCGCCGGCGCGCTCGGCGTGGCGGTGCTCGGCTCGGTGCTCTCCGCCGTCTACCGCGACCAGGTCGCCCCGGCGGTGGCCGCCCTGCCCGCGCCGGTACGCGACGCGGCCCGCGAGTCGGTCTCCGGGGCGTACGCGGTCGCCGACCGGCTCGGCCCGGCCGCGCCGCGACTCATCGACGCGGCGAACGACTCCTTCGTCTCGGCCATGCACTGGGCCGCCGGCGTCTCGGCGGTGGTGGCCGCGCTCGGCCTCGTCATCGTGCTGCGCTGGATGCCCGGCCGGCCGGTCGCCGCCGCCGGTGGTGCGACCCCCGCCACGGACCGGGAGCTGGCCGGGGCCGCGTAGGTTCGTGGACAATGTCTGACATGACTTCCACGGCGGATGCTCCGCGGTCGCCCGGACGACCGCGGAGCACCCGCGCGGACGAGGCGATCGTGGACGCCACACTCGACCTGCTGGCCGAGGGCAACAGCGTCGAGTCGCTGAGCATCGAGGCGATCGCGGCCCGCGCCGGAGTCGGCAAGGCCACCATCTACCGCCGCTGGCCGGGTAAGGACGCGCTGCTGCTGGACGCGCTGCGCACGCTCAAGGGGCCCGCGCCGCACTGCGCCGGCCGTTCCGTCCGCGACGACCTGGTGCTGCTCGTCGGCGCCGTCGGCCAGCACGCCGACCCCCGGGCCCGCAAGATCATGCCGTGCCTGGTGCCCGAGGTGAACCGCAGCTCGGCCCACCGGCAGGCGTACGAGGCGATCGTCGAGCCGCGCCGCGAGGCGTTGCGCGAGGTGCTGCGCCGCGCGATCGAGCGCGGCGAACTCCGCGCCGACATCGACATCGAGGTGACCATGGCGCTGCTCACCGCGCCGATGCTCACCCAGCGGATGCTGCACTGGCACGCCGGGGACGAGCGGGTGGTGCCCGAGCGGATCGTGGACACCGTCCTGGACGGCCTGCGCGTCCGCTGAGACCGGGTCGCCGTGCCCGGCCGCTCAGCGAGTGGGCGTGCGCAGCCGGTGCAGGCGCAGCGCGAGCTGCACCTCCAGCGCCCGATCCGGGCGCTGCCAGTCCGCGCCGAGCAGCTGCCCGACCCGTTCCAGCCGCTGGGTGACCGTGTTCACGTGCACGTGCAGCTGCTCGGCGGCCCGGGCCAGGCTGCCGCCCACCCCGAAGTACGCCTCCAGCGTCTTCACCAGCGCCGTGCCCCGCCGGGCGTCGTAGTCCACCACCGGACCCACTGTCGCGGTGAGGAATCCGGCCACGTCCCGGTCCCCGGCGTCGCCCACCGCGCCCAGCAGCAGCCCGACGAAGCCCAGCTCGGCGGTGCTCGCCCCCTGCCCGGCCCGCCCCAGCGCGCCCAGCGCGGACAGGCAGCGCTCCGCCTCGGCGAACGTGACTGCGAGCGACGCCGGCCCGGTCGAGGGGCCGCTCGCCCCCGCCGTCACCGGCCGCCCGGTCACCCGCGACAGGTCCCGGGCCACCGCCCGGGCCGCGCCGCCCGCGTCCCGGCCCGGCAGCATCAGCACCACCCGCCCGTCGCGCGCCGCCGCCAGGCCGCCCCGGGTCGAGGCGTACGTGGTGGCCCAGGACAGCACCCGCTGCCGGGCCGAGCCGGTCTCGGCGAACGCGTCGTCGCCGACCGCCACCAGCACGTGCGGCGCGTCCAGGTCCACCCCGATGCGGCGGGCCCGCGCCCGCAGCGCGTCCGCGTCGCGCAGCGGCCGGGCGATCAGGTCGTCCAGCAGCTCGCCGCGCACGCGCCCCTCCGCCTCGGCCACCGTGCGGCGGAACAGCAGCAGCAACGCGGTCACCAGCGCGGCCCGCTCCAGGATGCGCTGGTCGGCGTCGACCAGCTCGTCGTCCGGGCGCAGCACCAGCGCGCCCAGGTTCTCCGCGCCGGCCACCACCGCGGCGTACCAGAGCGGACCCCGGCGCACGCTGCGCCCCTCGGTACGCGACGCGGCGACCGCCTCCACGATGTCCGCCCGGTCCGGCTCCTCGATCTCGCCGACCCGGGCCAGCCGCCGGCCCTCGGAGTCCAGCGCCAACAGCGCGCCGCCGAGAACCTCGGTGACCGCCGCGGCCACGTCCTCCATCCCGCCGCCGCGCACCACCAGCGCGGTCATCCGGTCGTGCGCGGCGGCGGCACGCTCCACCGAGCTGCTGTGCGCCCGGATCGTGCTGTTCGCCGCCGACAGCTCGGCCAGCGCCGCCCGCGTCTCGGCCAGCAGCCGCGCGGTGTCGATCGCCACCGCCGCGTGCGCCGCCAGCGACACCAGCAGCGAAACCTCCTCCCGGGCGAACGGCCGGGCCGAGCGGTTCGCCGCGTACAGCACGCCGATCACGCTGGAGCCCAGCCGCAGCGGCACGCCCAGGATGGCCACCAGGCCCTCCTCGCCCACCCCGCCGTCGATCTCGCCGGTGTGCCGGAACCGCTCGTCCTCCTGGTAGTTCGAGGTGACGTACGGCGTGCCGGTCTGCGCCACCAGGCCGCCCAGGCCGTCGCCCAGCTCCAGCCGCAGCCGCTGGAACCGGGCCGAGATCGAGCCGTCGGTCACCCGCATGTACGTGTCGCCGCGCTCCTCGTCGTTGAGCGTCATGTACGCCACGTCGGTGCCGAGCAGGATCCGCGCCCGGTGCACGATCGCGTGCAGCACGTCGTCAAGGTCGCGCAGCCCGGCCAGGTCGCTCGCGGTGTCGTACAGGCCGGACAGCTCGGTCTCCCGGCGCCGCCGCCGGGCCAGCAGCGCCCGTACCCGCAGCGCCACCACCTTCGCCTGCTCCAGCTCGGCCAGCCGGTCGGCGGGCAGCCCGGCGGCGCGCGCGGCCACCAGCGGACCCTCGAACTCGACCGCGGCGGCCTCGCGCGCCAGCAACTCCAGGAACTCGACCGGCGACGACATGACCGACATTGTGCGTGGCGCCACTAGTTCGCCGTCCAGCCCCCGTCGAGGGCGATCGAGGCGCCGGTGAGGAACGCGGCCGGCGGGGAGCACAGGTACGCCAGCAGCTCGGCCACCTCCTCCGGCTCGATCAGCCGCTTGATCGCCGCCCGGGCCAGCATGATCTTCTCGACCACCTCGTCCTCGCCGATGCCGTGCGTGGCCGCCTGGTCGGCGATCTGGCTCTCCACCAGCGCGGTCCGCACGTACGCCGGGTTGATGCAGTTGGCGGTGACGCCGTGCGCGGCGCCCTCCAGCGCGACCACCTTGGACAGGCCCTCCAGCGCGTGCTTGGCCGAGACGTACGCGGCCTTGAACGGCGAGGCGCGCAGCCCGTGCACCGAGGAGATGTTGACGATCCGGCCCCAGCCGTTCGCGTACATCCGGGGCAGCGCCCGGCGCACGAGCAGGAACGGCGCCTCGACCATCACCCGCTGGATGTACTCGAAGCGCTCGACCGGGAAGTCCTGCACCGGCGAGACGTGCTGCAGGCCGGCGTTGTTGACCACGATGTCGGCGTCGACGTCGAGGCGGTCCACCGCCACCGGGTCGGCGAGGTCGATCCCGACCGCCCGGCCACCGGCCTCGGCGGCCACCGCCCCGGCCGCCGCCTCGTCGCGGTCTAGCACCACCACTGTCGCGCCGGCCGCCGCCAGGCGCAGGGCGCAGGCGCGTCCGATGCCGCTGCCGCCGCCGGTGACCAGCGCGGTACGGCCGGTCAGGTCGACGTGTACGACGTGGGGGACCACCACGGGTTCTGCCGTCATGGCGCATGAACGTACGAGCCGGGTGCCCCCTGGCACATGGGGCGGCGACACATACTCCACCGCTCGGGTGTGTGGTGCGCCGCGTCACCGGCCGCGCCCGGCGTGTCCGGCCGACCCGCCGTCGGCGGGCACCAGTAGAGTGTGTCGAACACACGTACTGCTGGCGGCTCGGGGAGGAGGCGGCGTGCGCGTGCTGGGCGTCGACCCGGGGCTGACCCGGTGCGGGGTCGGCGTGGTCGAGGGCGTGCCGGGCCGCCCCTGCACGCTCGTGGCCTACTACGTGGTCTACACCGACCCGGCCGACGACCTGCCGCTGCGCCTGCTGCACCTGGACCGCTCGCTCACCGACCTGGTCGCCGAGCACCGCCCGGACGCGGTCGCCGTGGAGCGCGTGTTCAGCCAGCACAACGTCCGCACCGTGATGGGCACCGCGCAGGCCAGCGGCGTCGCGGTGCTCGCCGGGGCCCGGGCCGGGTTGCCGGTAACGACGTACACGCCGAGCGAGGTGAAGGCGGCGGTGACCGGCTCCGGCCAGGCCGACAAGGCGCAGATGACGGCGATGGTCACCCGGCTGCTGCGGCTGCCCGAGCCGCCGAAACCGGCCGACGCCGCCGACGCGCTGGCGCTGGCCATCTGTCACGTGTGGCGCGGCGGCACCCGGTCCAAGCTGGCCGAGGCCGCGCAGCGGGCCCGACGAGGAGGGACGCGATGATCGCGAGCGTACGCGGCACGGTGACCGCCACCGGCCCGGATCACGTGGTGGTGGAGGTGGGCGGCATCGGCCTGGCCGTGCAGTGCGCCCCCGGCACGATCGCCGAGCTGCGCGTGGGCCAGCCGGCCCGGCTGGCGACCAGCCTGGTCGTCCGGGAGGACTCGCTCACCCTCTACGGCTTCGCCGACGACGACGCCAAGCAGCTGTTCGAGCTGCTCCAGACCGCCAGCGGGGTCGGTCCCCGGCTGGCCCAGGCGGTGCTCGCCGTGCACACGCCTGATGCGGTCCGCAAGGCCATCGCCAACGCCGACACCGCGGCGCTGACCCGGGTGCCGGGCATCGGCAAGAAGGGCGCCGAGCGGCTGGTGCTGGAGCTGCGCGACCGGATCGGCCCGGTGCCGGTGGGCGCCGACGGCGCGGCCGGGGTGACCGCCGGCGCCTGGCCGGAGCAGGTCCGCCAGGCCCTCGTCGGGCTGGGCTGGACGGCCGCCCAGGCCGAGCAGGCGGTGGCCGCGGTGGCGGAGACCGTGGACGGTGAGACGCCGCCGGTGCCGGTCCTGCTCAAGCAGGCGATCCGCCTCCTGGGCCGGACCCGATGAGCGGGGAGAACCTGGTCTCGGCGTACGTCGACGACGCCGAGCGGGACGCGGAGGCGAGCGTCCGGCCGAAGCGGCTGGCCGAGTTCATCGCCCAGGACCGCGTCCGGGACCAGCTCGACCTGCTGCTGCAGGGCGCGATGCGGCGTGGCTCGCCGCCGGACCACATCCTGCTGTCCGGTCCGCCCGGCCTGGGCAAGACCAGCCTGGCCAACATCGTCGCCGCCGAGCTGGGCGCGGGGATCCGGGTGACCAGCGGCCCGGCCATCGAGCGCTCCGGCGACCTGGCCGCGATCCTGACCAGCCTCGCCGAGGGCGACGTGCTGTTCATCGACGAGATCCACCGGATCGCCAAGCCGGCCGAGGAACTGCTCTACAGCGCCATGGAGGACTTCCGCGTCGACGTGGTGGTCGGCAAGGGCCCGGGCGCGACGGCCATCCCACTCGACGTGGAGCCGTTCACGCTGGTCGGCGCCACCACCCGGTCCGGCCTGCTGACCGGGCCGATGCGCGACCGCTTCGGCTTCGTCGCGCACCTCGACTTCTACGCCCCGGCCGACCTGGAGACGCTGCTGCACCGGTCGGCCCGGATCCTCGGCGTGCCGATCACCGCTGACGGCGCGGCCGAGATCGCCGGCCGGTCCCGCGGCACCCCGCGTATCGCCAACCGGCTGCTGCGCCGGGTGCGCGACTACGCCGAGGTGCGGGCCGAGGGGGTGGTCACGCTGGAGACCGCCCGGGCCGCGCTGACCGTCTACGACGTGGACGCGCTCGGTCTGGACCGGCTCGACCGGGCGGTGCTGACCGCGCTCGTCGACTCGTTCCGGGGCGGCCCGGTGGGCCTGTCCACGCTGGCGGTCGCGGTGGGGGAGCAGCCGGACACGGTCGAGGAGGTCTGCGAGCCGTTCCTGGTGCGGGCCGGCCTGCTGGCGCGTACGCCGCGGGGGCGGGTGGCGACGGAGGCCGCTTGGCGTCATCTGGGCCGCAACCCGCCGAATGGTACATTTGGTGCGGATACCTCTTCGGGGCCCGATCTCTTCTCGGTACAGACCGACCAGCCGTGATCCGTTCGTGATCTGTGCCGCATTCGGTCTTCTCAGGAGCAGGGACTAGACTTCGCCGCGGTTTGTACAGGACGTGAGAATCCGCTTCCGCTGCGGCGCCCTCCGGCGCCGGGACGGAGGCCAACCGGAAGGTCTACACCGTGCTTTACGCAGCAGCGAGTGGCGGGGGAGCCGGCGGTCTGACGCCGATCCTGATGATCGCTCTGCTCTTCGTCGTCATGTACTTCATGATGATCCGACCGCAGCAGAAGCGCCGCCGCGAGGCCGAGCAGATGCAGTCCGCCCTGGCCCCGGGCGACGAGGTGGTCACCATCGGCGGCCTGCACGGCACTGTCACCGCGGTCGAGGACGAGACCGTCCTGCTGGAGGTGGCCCCGGGGGTGCAGACCCGGTACGCCCGCCCCGCCGTGGCCCGCGTGATCAAGCGCGCCGAGGCGCCGGCTGCCGAGACGATCAGCGAGGAAGCCGAGCCGGTCAAGGAGTGACTGCCGCCCCGGACGGGGCAGCGGAATCATCGGTACAAGTGGATAGTTGGGGTCGGCGCCCGGCGCCGGCACCCGGCCAGGCCGTGCGGCGCCCCCGCGCCGTGCCCCGGTCGGCGTGCCGTCGGCCGGTGCCGATCCGCCGGAGCAGTCGGGCGGACACCCCCGGCCCGACAGTTGTCGCCGCCGCGGAAGCGGCGCGACCGTACAGGGAGACAGGACAGCCGTGGCACCACCTCAGGGACAGATGCGGCCCGGACGGCAGCTCGCCGTGCTCGGGCTCATCTTCGTCGTCCTCTATCTTTTGGTGTTCTTCTCGGGCGGCGCCAGCGGTGGCTGGAAGGACCGGCTGGAGCCCCGGCTCGGCCTGGACCTCGTCGGCGGCACCCGGCTGACGCTCGAGGCCACAAACACCGTGGACGGCAAGCCGCCGACCGCCGGCAACCTCGAGGAGGCGCGCCAGATCATCGAGAGCCGGGTCAACGCCTACGGCGTGGCCGAGGCCGAGGTGGTCACCGAGGGCAACCGCAACATCGTCATCTCCCTGCCCGGCCAGAACCGGGACCTGACCGACGTGGGCAGCGCCGCCGAGCTGCGCTTCCGCAAGGTCCTCAAGGCCACCGACGGCAGCGGCGCCGCCGCCGCGCCCGCGCCGACCCCGAGCGTCGCTCCGTCCGGGACCGCCAGCCCGGCGCCGTCGGGCAGCGCGTCGCCGCAGGCGACCACGAGCCCCAAGGTCAGCGGGTCGCCGAGCGCCGGCGGACAGGGCGGCATGGCCCCGAACCCGAGCGCCAGCGCCTCGGCCACCCCGTCGGCCTCGCCGAGCGCCGCGTCCCCCAGCGCCAGCGCCGAGCCGGTGCCGCAGAGCATCGAGCAGCAGCGCAAGGCCGTCGAGCAGAAGGTCGGCGCGGCCGCCTGGGCCGCCGCCTCGGGCCTGCAGGCCCCGGCCGACCTCACCACCGACCCGACGCTCGCCGACAAGCTCAAGCCGTTCGGCACGCTCACTCCGCAGGAGGTCGCGGTCCTGCCGGTCGAGATGCAGTTCAACGTCCCGACCATCACCTGCGCCCAGCTCGACAAGCGCCCGGCCGCCTCGATCAAGGACGAGAAGCAGAAGGCGGTCGCCTGCGAGTCCGGCGCGAAGTACCTGCTCGACGTGGCGAAGGTGCTCGGCACCGACGTCAAGAACGCCTCCGCCCAGCTCGACCAGACCAGCTCCTGGGTGGTCAGCCTCAACTTCACCGGCAAGGGCCAGGAGAAGTGGACCGCGCTGACCCGCGAGGCGTTCAACAACGAGGGCCAGGCCTGCGACCAGACCGCGCTCGGCCAGGACGGCAAGTGCCGGGTCGCCGTGGTCCTGGACAACGAGATCGTCTCGTCCCCGGAGATCCAGGGCGTGCTGACCGGTGACTCGCAGATCACCGGCAGCTTCGACAACAAGACCGCGAACGCGCTCGCCAGCCAGCTCCGCTACGGCGCGCTGCCGGTCACGTTCGAGCCGCAGGAGCAGCAGAACGTCACCGCCACGCTCGGCGACAGCCACCTCAAGGCGGGTCTGCTGGCCGCCGGCATCGGCATGCTGCTGGTCATCATCTACTCGTTCTTCTACTACCGGCTGCTCGGCTCGGTCATCTTCCTGAGCCTGGTGCTCTCCGCGCTGCTGGTCTTCGGCGCGCTCGTGGTGCTCGGCCGTTCGATCGGCTTCACGCTCACGCTCGCCGGCATCGCCGGCATGATCGTCTCACTGGGCGTCGCGGCGGACTCGTTCGTCATCTACTTCGAACGATTGAAGGACGAGATCCGGGAGGGCCGCAGCCCACGCAGCGCGGTGCCGCGCGCCTGGATCCGGGCCCGCCGGACGATCATCTCGGCGAACGCGATCACGCTGATGTCGGCGGTGGTGCTCTACATCGTGTCGGTCGGCGCGGTGAAGGGCTTCGCCTTCGCGCTCGGCCTGGCGACAGTGCTCGACCTGGTCGTCGTGTTCCTCTTCCGCCACCCGATCATGACGATGTTCGCCCGCACCCGGGCGTTCCTGTCGCCGCGGGTCAGCGGTCTGGGCCGGGCTCTGCCGGCCCGGTCGGCCGAGTCGGGCACCGCCCGCAACCCGCGTGTCAAGGAGGCCTGAGATGGCTAAGAACGGTCTGGCCGCCCGGCTCTACCGGGGCGAGGCGGATCTCAACATCGTCGGCCGCCGCAACCTGTGGTTCGGCGTGGCGGGCGTCCTCGTCCTGATCGCGGTGCTCAGCTTCGCGATCAGCGGCTTCAAGCTCGGCATCGAGTTCGCCGGCGGCAACACGTTCCAGGTGCCGGCCAGCGTCGGCACGCTGGACCGGGCCGAGCAGACCGTCGACGAGGTGCTGGCCGACGAGGCGCCCGGCGTCGAGGTGGTGAGCGCGCAGAAGGTCGGCAGCACCAGCGGCGAGTTCTACGAGATGCGCACCGGGCAGCTCAGCGCCGAGCAGGCCAACGCGGCCAAGGCCGCGATGGCGGAGGAGTTCGGCATCCAGGCCGACCAGATCAGCGGCAGCCAGGTCTCCGAGGCGTGGGGCAGCCAGGTCACCTCCCGCGCCTTCCTCGGTCTGCTGATCTTCATCGCGGTGGTGTCGATCTACCTGGTGCTGCGCTTCGAGTGGCGGATGGCGGTCGCGGCGATCACCTCGCTGCTGACCAACCTGGTCCTCACCGCCGGCATCTACTCGCTGGTCGGCTTCGAGGTCACCCCGTCGACGATCATCGGCTTCCTCACGATCCTGGGCTTCGCGCTCTACGACGTGGTGGTGGTCTTCGACAAGGTGCAGGAGAACACACGCGGCATCACCGCGAACAACAACGTCACCTACGGCGAGGCGTCCAACCTGGCGCTCAACCAGAGCCTCATGCGGTCGCTGAACACCTCGGTGGTGGCGCTGCTGCCGGTCGGCGGCCTGCTCTTCATCGGCGCCGGCCTGCTCGGCGCGGGCACGCTGAAGGACCTCGGCCTGGTGCTGTTCGTCGGTATGGCGGTGGCGTTCCTGACCTCGATCGTGCTGGCCACCCCGCTGTTGGTGCTGCTGAAGAACATGGACCCGCGGATCAGCGCGCACAACAAGCGGGTGCTGTCCCGCCGGGCCGCGCTGGCCCGGGGCGAGATCACCCCGAAGGGCGCCTCGCGTGCCGCCCCGGCCGCCGACGAGCCGATCGACCCGGAGGCCGCCGCGCTCGCCGGCGCCGCCCCCAAGGTCGGCGCCCGCCCGGCCGGCAAGCGCCCCAGCGGCGCCCGCGGCGGGCGGCCCGCCGGCGGTGGTGGCAACCGGCCCGGCGGCAAGCGCCGCTGAACCACGGGCCCGGACGTAGTCGCGACGACGGCGTCCGTCATGCTGGACTCACGGCATGACGGACGCCGTCGTCGTTTCGAGAGGACATGGGACGCACTGTGACGGAGACCCACACCACGGGCGTACGCGGAGACAGCGGCCCGGAGGTCGCCCAGCTCGTCGCCAGCCGGTTGCTGGACGTGCCGGACTTCCCCAAGCCGGGTGTCGTGTTCAAGGACCTGATGCCGCTGTTCGCCGACGGTACGGCGTTCCGTGAGGTGATCGACGGCATCATCGCGTACCACGGGCGCGACTCGTTCGACGCCGTCGCCGGCATCGAGGCGCGTGGGTTCGTGCTCGCCGCGGCCGTCGCGTACGCCACCGGGGTCGGCGTGGTGCCGGTGCGCAAGGCCGGCAAGCTGCCCCGGGCGACGCACTCCGCCTCCTACGCGCTGGAGTACGGCGAGGCGACGCTGGAGGTGCACCAGGACGCCTTCACCGCCGGCCACCGCGTGCTGGTGCTCGACGACGTGCTCGCCACCGGCGGCACCGCCGAGGCGACGCTGGACCTGGTGGAGCGGGCCGGTGGCACGGTGACCGGGTTCACCGTGCTGCTGGAGCTGGGCTTCCTGGAAGGCCGCAAGCGGCTCGCGCCGCGTCCGGTCCACGCCCTGTTGACCGTTTGACCCGGCCCCGGCCGTCGGGCCGGTCGGCGCCGACCGTCCGGGGGAGCGGTGGCGTACCCTGCGTACGGGTAGCATTGCGCTTTGCCCGACCCGGCCGAGGTGTCCGGGGCGGCGAAGGCGCCGGGGCCCGGCCCCGGTGACCGCGCGGAACAACACCGGCCCCCGGGCCGGTTGAACCAGACGTCGGCCGAACGGCCGGCGCATCCCGGCGAGCGGTGAGGAGGCCGGTGTCCCACGATGTCGTCCCTCCGGTGGAGGGCACGGTGCACCCGACAGGCGACGCGGACGGCTCGGTGACCGAGCGTAGCGGTAACCCGCAGGCCCGGGCGACCGGCGCCACCGGCGGCGCGCCCGACGCGACGGCCGACGGCGGGGCGGTCGTGGTGCCGTTCCCGACCGAGGCTGCCGCCGACGCGGCGACCAGCGGCGGGTTCGCGCTCTCCAACGCGCCCACCGGCCGGCGGGTACGCGCCCGGCTGGCCCGGTTCAACGCGCCCTGGCAGACATCGCAGGTCAGTGAGGTGCTGGAGCCGCTGATCGCGACGCACCGGGAGAACCACCCCAAGGCCGACGCGCGGCTGCTGCAGCGCGCCTTCGACACGGCCGCGCGGTGGCATTCGGGGCAGTACCGCAAGTCCGGCGACCCCTACATCACGCACCCGCTCGCGGTGGCGACCATCCTGGCGAACCTGGGCATGGACACCACCACGCTGGTCGCGGCGCTGCTGCACGACACCATCGAGGACACCGAATACACGCTCGACGCGATGCGCGCCGACTTCGGCGGCGAGGTCGCGCTGCTCGTCGACGGCGTCACCAAGCTCGACAAGGTCAAGCTCGGCGACGCGGCCAAGGCCGAGACCATCCGCAAGATGGTCGTCGCGATGGCGAAGGACCCCCGGGTCCTGGTGATCAAGCTGGCCGACCGGCTGCACAACATGCGGACCCTGACCTTCCTGCCGCGCCCCAAGCAGGAGCAGAAGGCCAAGGAGACGCTGGAGATCCTGGCGCCGCTGGCGCACCGCCTCGGTATGAACACGATCAAGTGGGAGCTGGAGGATCTCGCCTTCGGCACGCTGTTCCCGAAGCGGTTCGAGGAGATCAACCGGCTGATCGGGGAGCACCAGCCGCAGCGCGAGGCGCTGCTGCGCCAGGTGACCCAGAAGGTGTCCACCGACCTGAAGGCCGCCAAGATCAAGGCGGAGACGACCGGGCGGCCCAAGCACCTCTACTCGATCTACCAGAAGATGATCGTGCGGGGGCGCGACTTCAACGACATCTACGACCTGGTGGGTGTGCGGATCCTGGTCGACACGGTGCGCGACTGCTATGCGGCGTTGGGGGTCATCCACGCCAACTGGCAGCCGGTGCCGGGCCGGTTCAAGGACTACATCGCCATGCCCAAGTTCAACATGTACCAGTCGCTGCACACGACTGTCATCGGGCCCACCGGCAAGCCGGTGGAGATGCAGATCCGCACGTACGCGATGCACCGCACGGCCGAGTTCGGCATCGCCGCGCACTGGAAGTACAAGGAGCACAAGGGCACGCCGGTGGTGGGCCCGCCGGCGCACATCGACGAGATGACCTGGCTGCGGCAGCTGCTGGACTGGCAGCGCGAGGCGGCGGACCCGAGCGAGTTCCTGGACGCGCTGCGGTTCGACCTGTCCAGCCAGGAGGTGTACGTCTTCACCCCCAAGGGCGACGTCATCCCGCTGCCGACCGGGTCGACGCCGGTGGACTTCGCGTACGCGGTGCACACCGAGGTCGGGCACAAGTGCATCGGCGCGCGGGTGAACGGCAAGCTGGTGCCGCTGGAGTCGACGCTCTCCAACGGCGACGTGATCGAGATCTTCACGTCGAAGTCCGACACGGCCGGCCCGACGCAGGACTGGCTGGGCTTCGTGAAGAGCCCGCGCGCGCGTACGAAGATCCGCCAGTACTTCAACAAGGAGCGGCGCGAGGAGGCGATCGAGGCCGGCAAGGACGCGATCGTCAAGGCGATGCGCAAGCAGGGCATGCCGTTGCAGCGGATGCTCACCTCGGACGCGCTGATGGCGATCGCGCGGGACCTGCACCTCGCCGACGTGGCGTCGCTGTACGCGGCGGTCGGCGACAGCCAGGTCTCCGCGCAGTCGGTCGTGCAGAAGCTGATGGCCTCCTACGGCGGCGAGGAGGGCGCGGCGGAGGACATCGCCGAGACCGCCGTCGCCACCCGGCCGCCGCGCAGCCGGCAGAGCAGCGCCGACCCGGGCGTGGTGGTCCGCGGCGTCAGCGACGTCTGGATCAAGCTGGCTCGCTGCTGCACGCCGGTGCCGCCGGACTCGGTGTTCGGTTTCGTCACCCGCTCCGGCGGGGTCAGCGTGCACCGCGACGACTGTGCCAACGCCGAGGACCTGCGCGCCCAGCCCGAGCGGGTGGTCGAGGTCAGCTGGAAGCTCACCTCGGCGTCCACGTTCCTGGTCGCCATCCAGGTCGAGGCGCTGGACCGGCACAAGCTGCTCGCCGACGTGACCCGGGTGCTGTCCGAGGAGCGGGTCAACATCCTCTCCGCGACCGTCACCACCACCCGCGACCGGGTGGCGGTGAGCCGGTTCAGCTTCGAGATGGCCGACCCGAAGCACCTCGGCCACCTGCTGGCCGCGGTGCGCAAGGTCGACGGCGTGTTCGACGCGTACCGGGTCACCTCCGGGGCCTGAGCCACCACGTACGAGAAAGCGCCCGCCGGCTGTGATCACAGCCGGCGGGCGCTTCGTCGTCGTACGGGTGCGGTCAGCCGCCCTCGACCGGGCTCATCGTCACCTTGGTCATGGTGATCTCCTTCTTCGGGTGACCACCGCCGGCCTGCTTGGCGAACGCGCCGTCGTCACCGGCCGCGGCGACCTGCTTCACCACGTCCATGCCGCCGGTGATGGTGCCCAGCACCGTGTAGTTCGGGTCGAGCGGCGAGTCGCCGTACACGATGAAGAACTGGCTGCCGGTGCTGCCCGGCTGCCCGGAGTTGGCCATCGCGATGACACCCTCCGGGTACGGCGGGCGCTTGTTGGTGGGGAGGTTCTCCTCGGCCAGGTTGTAGCTCGGCCCACCGGTGCCGTCGGTGTCCCGCCAGCCCTTGCCGGTGGCGCTCGGGTCGCCGCACTGCAGGACCTTGATGCCCTCGGTCACCAGCCGGTGGCACTTGGTGTTGTCGAAGAAGCCCTTGCTGGCCAGGTGGGTGAAGCTGCCGGCGGTGCAGGGCACGGCGGCGCGGTCGATCTTGGCGGTGATCGGGCCCAGGTTGGTGTCGATCGTCATCGTCTGGGTGCCCTTGCCGGTCTGCTGGGTCGGCGGCAGCCCGATGTCCTTGATCTGCGGCGGCCGGCCCTCCTTGGGCACCTCCGTGTACGCGCACTGCACGGCGTCGGCAGTGGTCGTGCCGCCCGTCTGCTCGTCGTCGTCGCCGCCGAGCGAGGTGGCCAGCCACACCGTGCCGGCAACGACGAGCACCAGCACGGCCGCGGCGCCGACGATCGCCTGGGTCTGCCGGCGCTTGCGGGCCTTACCGGCCCGCTCCGCCATCTCCCGCTCGAGCTTGGCCCGCGCCGCCGCGCGCTGGCGGTCTCTGGTGGACGTCACGGTCACTCCTCACCTGCTGCGTTTGGGGTCGGCGCGCGCGCCGCCGGTCACGTGTGGGTGAGCCGGCGGGCTGCCGCCGGCTCTGGGTCGGTCAGCCCGCGCTGGCGCTCGGCGAGGGCGCGGGACTGTCGGCCAGAGCCGCGCCCGGCTCGCCGACGGTGACGCTCTGCACCAGGATCTGCGTCTTGGGCTTGACCTTGGCGCCGTTGCCATTGTCCTCCGTCGGCATGGCGCCGATCTTCTCCACCACGTCGAGCCCGCCGGTGACCTTGCCGACCACGGAGTAGGCCGGCTTCTCCGGGCTGGCGTCCTTGAAGAAGATCAGGAACTGGCTGCCGTTGCTACCCGGCGGGTTGCCGATCATGGCGACCGTGCCCTTCGGGTACGTCGCCGGCTGCCCCGGGGCCGGGGAGGCCGACGGGCTGGGCTCCGGCGCGGCCGGCACGTTCTCGTCGAAGAACGAGTAGGTCGGTCCGCCGAGCCCGGTGCCGGTCGGGTCGCCGCAGCGCAGCGCGCCCTCGGCGGTGATCTCGTGGCACGTGGTGTTGTCGAAGAACGAGCGGCCGGCCAGGTAGCTCAGGCTCGCCGCGCCGCACGGCGCGTCGGTCTGGTCCAGCTCGACGGTGATCGGGCCACCCTGGTTGGTGGTGATCGTCATCGGCCGGGTGCCCGAGGTGGGCAGGCCCGTGGTGGGCGGCTCGCCGACGTCCTTGAGGTTGGTGTTGACGGCGCCGTCCTGCGCGGTCCAGAGGCAGACGTCCTCGGCGGCCTGCTTCTCCGGCTCCGAGTCGAACGCGCCGAGCGCCCAGGCGGAACCGGCCACGATCAGCACGAGCACCACCGCGGCGCCCACACCGGCCCGGATCTGCCGGCGGCGCTTCGCGGCCGCCGCCCGCCGGGCGAGCTGCCGGTCGAGCTTGGCCCGCGCCAGTTTGCGCTGCCGGTCCCTGCTGGAAGCCACGTGCGCTCCCCTTCCTCTGCCTGAATCGCCGCCGGCGCCGGGCGCCGGCCGCCGTTCCGGTCGGGGTGCGCCACGCCACACGCCCGCCAGAGTGTACGGGTAGCGACTGTGAATGTCGTGTACGAGGTCCCGTCATCTCAGCCCGGCCGGGGCGGACGGGCCCGGTGGCGGGCGGAACTCGCTCGCCGCTACGACTAGGCTGCAAGCAGACGACGACCGGACGGAAAGGGGAGCGACGTGCTCGTGGCCGGCTTTCCCGCGGACGCCTTCGGCACCAACTGCTACGTGGTGGCGACCGCTCCGGGGGAGCAGTGCGTGGTGGTCGACCCCGGCATCGGGGTGCTCGACCGGCTCGACGCCGTGCTCGCCGAGCATCGCCTGCACCCGGCCGCCGTGCTGCTCACCCACGGCCACCTGGACCACACGTTCTCCGTCGCCCCGGTCTGCGGCGCGCGGGGCATCCCCGCCTACGTCCACCCGGACGACCGGGAGCTGCTGGCCGACCCGAGCAAGGCGCTGTCGATGGACCTGACCCAGCTGTTCGGCGGCCGGCTGCCGTACGCCGAGCCGGACGACGTGGCCGAGCTGACCGACGGCGCGACGCTGTCGCTGGCCGGGTTGGAGATCACCGTCGACCACGCCCCCGGCCATACCGGCGGGTCGGTGCTGTTCCGGTTGCCCGGCGCCGGCTCGCCCTGGGAGGCGGAGCAGATCTGCCTCTCCGGTGACGTGCTGTTCGCCGGCTCGATCGGCCGTACCGACCTGCCGGGCGGCAGCATGCCCCGGATGCTGTCCAGCCTGCGGGACAAGGTGCTCCCGCTGGCCGACGACACAGTCGTCCTGCCCGGCCACGGCCCCGCGACCACTATCGGCCGCGAGCGCGCGACCAACCCGTACCTCGTCGAGGTGGCGGGCACCGGCGGCGCGCGCCCGGCCGCGCCCACCCGAGGCCTCTAGACCCTCACCCGCGCCCGCGCGGGTTCTCAAGGAGTTCGTGATGAGCAAGCCCACGCCCATTTCCGGCTTCCCCGAGTGGACGCCGGCGCAGCGGATGATCGAGCAGTTCGTGCTCGACCGGATCCGCGCCACGTTCGAGCTGTACGGCTTCGCGCCGCTGGAGACCCGCTCGGTGGAGCCGCTGGACCAGCTCCTGCGCAAGGGGGAGACCTCCAAGGAGGTGTACCTGCTGCGCCGGTTGCAGGCCGACGCCGACGGGCCGGCCGGTGACGACGCGCTCGGCCTGCACTTCGACCTGACCGTGCCGTTCGCCCGCTACGTGCTGGAGAACGCCGGCAAGCTGCAGTTCCCGTTCCGCCGCTACCAGATCCAGAAGGTGTGGCGGGGTGAGCGCCCGCAGGAGGGCCGCTACCGGGAGTTCCTCCAGGCCGACATCGACATCGTCGACCGGGACACGCTGCCGGCGCACTACGAGGCGGAGATGCCGCTGGTAATCGGTGACGCGCTGCGGTCGCTGCCGATCCCGCCGGTGCGTATCCAGGTCAACAACCGCAAGATCTGCGAGGGCTTCTACCGGGGCATCGGGCTGACCGACACGGAGGCGGCGCTGCGCGCCGTGGACAAGCTCGACAAGATCGGCCCGGCCGGGGTGACGGAGCTGCTGGCGAGCACCGCCGGGGCGAGTGAGGCGCAGGCCAAGGCCGTGCTGTCGCTGGCCGAGATCTCCGCGCCGGACGCCTCCTTCGCCGACGCGGTGCGCGGCCTCGGGGTGAGCGATCCGCTGCTGGACGAGGGCGTCGCGGAGCTGGCCGCCGTGGTGGAGACCGCCGCCGCGCACGCGCCCGGCCTCTGCGTGGCCGACCTGCGCATCGCGCGGGGCCTGGACTACTACACGGGTACGGTCTACGAGACGCAGATGATCGGCTACGAGCGGTTCGGGTCGATCTGCTCCGGCGGCCGGTACGACAACCTGGCCAGTTCCGGCAACGTCCGGTTCCCCGGGGTGGGCATCTCGATCGGGGTGACCCGGCTGCTCGGCCTGCTCTTCGGCGCCGAGGCGCTGTCGGTGTCCCGTTCGGTGCCGACCTGTGTGCTGGTGGCGGTCACCGCCGAGGAGGACCGGGCGGCCAGTGACGCGGTCGCGGCGGCGCTGCGGTCGCGCGGTGTGCCGACCGAGGTGTCCCCGTCGGCGGCCAAGTTCGGCAAGCAGATCCGGTACGCCGAGCGGCGCGGCATCCCGTACGTCTGGTTCCCCGGCGCGGACGGCGACGAGGTCAAGGACATCCGTTCCGGTGAGCAGGTGGCCGCTTCGGCGGGCGAGTGGACGCCGCCCCGGGCGGACCTGAAGCCGCTGGTCGGCCCGGCCGGCACTGGCGTCTGAAGGCGTTTGGACCTACGGTGGCGTAAGTTACGCCACCGTAGGGAGAACGTCGTGACCGTGCTCAGCCAGACCGCTCTGCTCACCGAACTCGAGCCGGTGGTCGAGAAGAACCTCGACCGCCACCTGTCGCTGGCCAAGGAGTGGTTCCCGCACGAGTACGTGCCGTGGAGCGAGGGCCGCACCTTCGACGGCCCGCTGGGCGGCGAGGCCTGGTCACCGGAGGACTCGACGCTGCCCGACGTGGCCCGGACGGCGCTGATCGTCAACCTGCTCACCGAGGACAACCTGCCCTCGTACCACCACGAGATCGCCACCCTGTTCGGGCGCGACGGCGCGTGGGGCACCTGGGTGCACCGGTGGACCGCCGAGGAGGGGCGGCACGGCACGGCGATCCGCGACTACCTGACGGTGACCCGGGCGGTGGACCCGGTGGCGCTGGAGCGGGCCCGCATGGTGCACATGTCGGCGGGCTACCAGAACGTCCACGACCAGGAGATGCTGCACTCGCTGGCGTACGTGTCGTTCCAGGAGCTGGCGACCCGCATCTCGCACCGCAACACCGGCCGGGCCACCGGCGACCCGACGTGCGAGGCGCTGCTGGCCCGGGTGGCGGCGGACGAGAACCTGCACATGGTCTTCTACCGCAACCTGCTCGGCGCGGCGTTCGAGCTGGCCCCGTCGCAGGCCATGCGCGCGGTCGCCGACGTGCTGGCCAACTTCCAGATGCCGGGCGTGGGCATCGACGGCTTCGCCCGCAAGTCGGTGGCGATCGCGTTGGCCGGCATCTACGACCTGCGCCAGCACCGTGACGAGGTGGTGATGCCGGTGCTGCGTCAGTGGAACCTGTTCGACGTGACCGGCCTGAACGCCGACGGCGAGGCCGCCCGCGACCAGATCGCCGCCCACCTGGACATGCTGGAGACCCAGGCGTCCCGCTTCGAGGAGAAGCGCGCAGCCCGAGCAGCCCGCCTGGCCGCAACCCGCTGACCCCACCCCCCTCTCTCCCGCGCGATCTTGCACTCACGGCCCCCGCGAATGCCGCGAAACCGGCGCTGCGGGGGCCGCAACCGCAAGATCGCCGGGCGCGCCGGGCGCGCCGGGCGCGGCGGGGGCGCGGGGTGCGGTGGTCAGGGGAGGGGGAAGATCAGGCAGGTTGAGGTGGCGTGGGCCACCAGGCGGTCGGCGGGGTCGGTGAGGCGGGCCTCGGCCAGGGCGGTGCGGCGGCCCCGCTGGAGCACAGTGCCCTCGCAGCGCAGCGTGCCGGTGTCGACTGTTACCGGGCGCAGGAACTTCACGTTGAGGTCGAGCGACGTGTAGCCGACCCCGGGCGGCAGCGTGGTGTGCACGGCGCAGGCCGCGGCGGTGTCCAGCAGCGTGGAGAGGACGCCGCCGTGCACCGTGCCGAGCGGGTTGTAGTGGAACTCCTGCGGCAGCAGCTCGACCGCCACGCGCCCCTCCTCGGCCTCCATCCGGGACATGTCGATCAGGTGCATGATCGGCGGGGCGGCCAGCTCGCCGGCGATCATCGCCCGCATCAGTTCCAGGCCGCTGCGCCGGCCCAGGTGGGCGGCCCCGGCGGCCGGGTCGGACCAGGTGAACGTGCGCGAGCGTTCCTGCGTCTGCGTCATGGACTCAGCCTGGCAGCGCGTTGCTGAGTCTGTCAATCAGACCTAGCCTGGTCGGATGAGACCCGCGGCACTGGACTGGTCGGTGGAGAACTGCACCATCGCGCGCGCCATGGAGGTCCTCGGCGAGCGGTGGACCCTGGTCGTGCTGCGCGAGGTCTTCAACGGCGTACGCCGCTTCGACGACATGCGGGTGCGTACCGGCATCCCGCGCCAGGTGCTGACCAACCGGCTCGCCATGCTCGTCGAGCGCGGGGTGCTGCGTCGCGAGCCGTACCGGGAGCCGGGCAGCCGGCCGCGTCACGAGTACCGGCTCACCGAGATGGGGCTGGACCTGTGGCCGGTGCTCGTCGCCGTGCTCGGCTGGGGTGACCGCTACCTGGCCGACCCGGAGGGCTCCCCGCTGAGCGTGGCGCATCGTGACTGTGGCGCCGAGGTCCGGGTCGAGCTGCGCTGCGCCGAGGGGCACGAGATCACCGAGGCGCGCGACGTGCTGCCCCGTCCCGGCCCCGGCGCCCACCGCCGCGACTGACCGCCCGCGCGCCTGACCGCCCGCGCGCCTGACCGCCCGCGCGCCTGACCGTTCGCCGCGCCTGCCCCCCAGCACGTCGACGCGGGTCGATCCCCGGCTCTGACACCTTGAGTCGATGTTGTTGCTGGGGCGTTACATCGGGCGCTGGTGCGAATCCGGGCAAAGCCATGTCTTGTTTACGATCTTAAATGTGTGAATACTTTGGGCACCCGGGCGGTTTCCCCAGGTCGCCCGGGTTGTCCTCGGGCGCGCCCCCATGACAGCGCCCGTTCACCCCCATTCGGAGGTTGTTACATGCGACCCACGAGGTCCACGCTCCGCCGCGCCGCCGCAGTCGCCGTTGCCGGCACCCTGGTCACCGGCTCGCTGCTCAGCGCCCCCGCGCAGGCCGCCCCCGCGGCCCTCTCGCCGGACGCCGCCGCCACCCTCGTCGAGAAGCTCGGCGCCCGGGCGGCCGGCACGTACGCCGACGCCAGCGGGAAGATGATCGTCACGGTGACCGACACCGCCACCGCCCGCCAGGTCCGCGCCGCCGGCGCCATCCCGAAGATCGTGACGCGCGGCGCGGACAAGCTGAACGCCGCCACCAGCGAGCTGGAGCGCTCCGCGAGCATCCCCGGCACCGCCTGGTGGACCGACCCGGTCACGAACCAGGTCGTCGTCTCCATCGACAGCACCGTCACCGGCGCCAAGCTGGAGCGGGTCAGGGCCGCCGCCGCCCGGCACAACGGCGCGATCCGCATCGAGGCCGAGGCCGGCGTGCTGAGCACCCGGATCTCCGGCGGCCAGGCGATCTACGCCAGCGGCGGACGCTGCTCGCTCGGCTTCAACGTGCGCAGCGGCTCGACGTACTACTTCCTCACCGCCGGGCACTGCACCAACATCGGCTCGACCTGGTACTCCAACTCCAGCCGCACCACCGTGCTCGGCACCCGGACCGGCACCAGCTTCCCGGGTAACGACTACGGCATCGTCCGGCACAGCAACTCGGCCAACGCGGCCGGTAACGTCTCGCTCTACAACGGCAGCACCCAGGACATCACCTCGGCCGGCAACGCCTACGTCGGCCAGTCCGTCCGCCGTTCCGGCAGCACCACCGGCGTGAAGAGCGGCAGCGTGACCGCGCTCAACGCGACCGTGAACTACGCCGAGGGCAGCGTCTCCGGTCTCATCCGCACCACCGTCTGCGCCGAGCCGGGCGACAGCGGCGGCTCGCTGTTCGCCGGCACCACCGCCCTGGGCCTCACCTCCGGCGGCAGCGGCAACTGCTCCTCCGGCGGTACCACCTACTTCCAGCCGGTCACCGAGCCGCTCAGCGTCTACGGCGTGAGCGTCTTCTGATCCACGCATCGCATCCAACGGGCCGCCGGGCGACCGGCGGCCCGTTCCGCGTACCCGCTCAGGCGCCCGCTCCAAGACGGCCCGGACCGATCGGCGGCCCGTCCGGGCGGGGCGGGTCCGACGGCCGGGCCGTCCAGTGCCGGTGGGCCCGCCGCGCCGACAGCACCGCCGCCAGCGGCCAGAGCGTCACCGCGAGCGCTGCCACCCGCTCGGCCAGCCCGGTCCGGGAGCCGCCTGTCACCTCCGCCACCGACCAGCCGAACAACGCCAGCAGCGCCGCCGTCACGGCCAGCGCCACCGGCCGGCGGAACGCCCACGGCGGCGTGCCGGCCGGGGAGGCGGCCACCTCGCGCGGGACTCTGCGGGGCAGCCGCAGCGCCGTCCCGGCCGGCCACAGCGACAACGCGAGCACCGCCACCGTCGCGACCACGCCGTGCGCCGGGGAGCCACCAACCTGCGGGCGGGGGAACGCGACCAGCGCGACGGTGGCCACCCCGCCGACCGCGAGCAGGAAGCGGCTGGGCAGCCCGGCGGCGTGCAGCGCGGCGGCGGTGGCGGCGTAGCAGCAGCCGAGCAGCACCAGCGCGCCGCCCATCAGCCACGGATCGGTCGCGCCCTCGCCGGCCAGCTCGCTGATCGTGTCCCGCACCGGGTCGTACCCCGGCCCCTGGCGGGCGCCCGCGACCGTCCAGCCCGCCACCAGCAGCGCGGGCGCGGCGGCCGCGGTGACCACGGCCCAGCTCGGTACGGCACGCACCCGGCCACGGTAGACCGCCGGACCCGGCCCGCACGGCGCTTTCGCCACCGCCGGGGCGGACCGGCTCGACGGGTGCCCGGGAGCGGGCCCGCCCGCCCTGACAGAATGCGGGGGAGCAGTGAGTGGACCAGATTGAGGAGACGCCAGCCGTGATCCGTACCCACAATGCCGGAAGCCTGCGCGCCGCGGACGCCGGCTCGACGGTGACGCTCGCCGGGTGGGTGGCCCGCCGGCGCGACCACGGCGGTGTCATCTTCGTCGACCTGCGGGACGCCTCCGGTGTCGTGCAGGTGGTCTTCCGCGAGGAGGACGCGCACGCGCTGCGCAACGAGTTCTGCGTCAAGGTCACCGGCGAGGTGACCCGCCGCCCCGAGGGCAACGAGAACCCGGACCTGCCCACCGGCGAGGTCGAGGTGACCGCGTCCGCGCTGGAGGTGCTCTCCGAGGCCGCGCCGCTGCCGCTGCCGGTGGACGACCAGATCGAGGCCGGCGACGACATCCGGCTCAAGTACCGCTACCTGGACCTGCGCCGGGGCGGCCCGGCGAAGGCCATGCGGCTGCGCTCGCGGGCCAACCAGATCGCCCGTGGTGTGCTGCACGAGCGGGACTTCCTGGAGATCGAGACGCCGACGCTGACCCGCTCCACCCCGGAGGGCGCGCGCGACTTCCTGGTGCCGGTGCGGCTGCAGCCGGGCAGCTGGTACGCGCTGCCGCAGTCGCCGCAGCTGTTCAAGCAGCTGCTCATGGTCGGCGGCATGGAGCGGTACTACCAGATCGCCCGCTGCTACCGCGACGAGGACTTCCGTGCCGACCGGCAGCCGGAGTTCACCCAGCTCGACATCGAGATGTCGTTCGTCACCGAGGACGACGTGATCGACCTCGGCGAGGCGATCGTCTCGGCGCTGTGGAAGGACCTCGCCGGCTACGAGATCGCCCGGCCGATCCCGCGCATCACCTGGCACGACGCCATGTCCCGGTACGGCTCTGACAAGCCGGACCTGCGCTACGGCGTGGAGCTGACCGAGCTGACCGACTACCTGCGCGGCACCGAGTTCCGGGTGTTCGCCGGCGCGATCGACGCGGGCGGCTACGTCGGCGCGGTGGTCATGCCCGGCGGCGCGGCGCAGACCCGCAAGGAGCTGGACGGCTGGCAGGACTGGGCCAAGGCGCGCGGCGCGCGCGGCCTGGCGTACGTGGTGCTGGACGCCGAGACCGGCGAGCCGCGCGGCCCGGTGGCGAAGAACCTGTCCGAGGCGCACCTGTCCGGTCTGGCCGACGCGGTCGGCGCGAAGCCCGGCGACGCGATCTTCTTCGCCGCGAGCACGAACACCCGCGAGGCGCAGGAGCTGCTCGGCGCGGCCCGGATCGAGATCGCCAAGCGGTCGAACCTGATCGACGAGAGCGCCTGGGCGTTCTGCTGGGTCGTCGACGCGCCGATGTTCGAACGCACCGACGAGGGCGGCTGGACCGCCGTGCACCACCCGTTCACCTCGCCGAACGCCGAGTGGGTGGACCGGTTCGAGGACGCGCCGGACCGGGCGCTGGCGTACGCGTACGACATCGTCTGCAACGGCAACGAGATCGGCGGCGGCTCGATCCGTATCCATCGCGGCGACGTACAGCAGCGGGTGTTCGACCTGCTCGGCATCACCGCCGACGAGGCGCAGGACAAGTTCGGCTTCCTGCTGGAGGCATTCAAGTACGGCGCCCCGCCGCACGGCGGCATCGCGTTCGGCTGGGACCGGGTCTGCATGCTGCTGGCCGGCGCCGACTCGATCCGCGAGGTCATCGCGTTCCCGAAGACCCGCGGCGGCTTCGACCCGCTGACCGGCGCGCCCACCCCGATCACCGGGCAGCAGCGCGCCGAGGCCGGCATCGACGCCAAGCCGAAGGCCCCGGCCGGTCCGCACGCCGGCACCGCCGGCCCGGCCGCCCCGGTGGCCGACCCCGTCTGATCCTCGCTTTCCGGAACTGGCCCGCGTCATGATGACGCGGGCCTTTTTCGATCTTCGGGGGAGACGACATGAACCTGCTCGTGGTGGGAGCCAGCGGCTTCCTCGGCGCCGAGGTGTGCCGGCAGGCGGTCGCCGCCGGGCACCGGGTCGCCGGCACGTACCACCGCGCCGCCGTCGCGGTGCCCGGCGTCGCGCCGCACCGGCTCGACGTGACCGACCGCGCCGCCGTGCGGGAGCTGCTGACCCGGGTACGCCCCGACGCGGTCGTCGCCACCCCCTACCGGTACGACGACTGGGCGGTCACGGCGGACGGGGCGGCCCACATCGCGGTGGCCGCCGCCGAGGTGGACGCCCGGCTGGTGCACCTGTCCAGCGACGCGCTGCACGCCGGGCGGCCTGCGCCGTACGCGGACGAGGACGTGCCCACGCCGCTGCACGCGTACGGGGCGGCGGCGGAGACGGCGGTGCGGGCGGTCGATCCGGGCGCGGCGCTGGTGCGTACCTCGCTGATCGTGGGGGAGGGCAGCAAGCAGATCCATCTCTGCCGGGAGGCCCTCGCGGGGCGGGCCACGCTGTTCACCGACGAGCTGCGCTGCCCGGTGCACGTCGCCGACCTCGCCGCCGCGGTGCTGGAGCTGGTGCCGGGCGACTATGCCGGGCTGCTGAACGTGGCCGGGCCGGACGCGGTGAGCCGCGCCGAGCTGGGGCTGCTGGTGGCCCGGCACGACGGGGTGGATACGGGCGGGCTGCGGACGACCACGATCGCCGCCGCCGGGCTGCGCCGACCGGGCGAGGTGGTGCTGGACTCCACCCGCGCCGCGGGCCTGCTGCGGACCCGGCTGCGGGGGATCACCGAGCTGTACGGCTAGTTGCACAGATTCTTTGCAAGTATCTTGTGCATGGAAAGTGTGCACAGATATTGTGCATCTCATGGAGGAGAAGAAGCGCACCGTACGCATCGACCACCGTCAGGTCCGCGCGCTGGCCCAGCCGCTGCGCATGCGGCTGATCGGGGCGCTGCGCGTGGTGGGCCCGGCCACCGCCACCACCCTCGCCGAGGCGCTCGGCACCAACAGCGGCGCGACCAGTTACCACCTGCGCCAACTCGCCGAGGTCGGCCTCGTGGTCGAGGACCCGAGCCTCGGCACCGGCCGGCAGCGCTACTGGCGGGCCGCGCACGACGTCACCAGCTGGGAGTCCAGCGACTTCGACGACGACCCCGACTCGCGGGCGGCCATCGAGTGGGTCGAGGCGGACTACGTCCGCTTCTTCGCCGGGCACGCCGAACGCTGGTTCGCCCAGCGGCACCGGTGGTCGCCGGCCTGGCGTGACGCGTTCGGCATGGGCGACTTCTTCATGCGGATTCCGGTGGACCGCCTCAAGGCGATCCAGGAGGAGGTCTTCGCGGTCTTCGAGCGGCACCGCGACGAGACCGACCCGGACGACCCCGACGCCGAGACGGTGCAGCTCTACCTCGCCGCCCTCCCGATGGACGCGGCGTTCCCCCGGTCCACCCCGCCACCCGCCGAGGAGAAGCCGTGACCGCGCTGTCCGTACGCCAGATCCGGATCCGCTACCTCACGCTGTACGGCCTGCGCTGGCTGCCCAGCGGCCTGCTCATGCCGGTGATGATCCTGCTGATGCAGGAGCGCGGCCTCACGCTGTCCCAGATCGGCCTGGTCGCCACCGCCCAGGGCCTCGTCGTGCTGGCGCTGGAACTGCCCACCGGCGGCTTCGCCGACGCGCTCGGCCGCAAACCCGTGCTGGTCGCCGCCTGGGCCATCGGCCTCGGCTCGCTGGCGCTGATGGCGGTGGCCGACTCGTTCTGGATGTTCTTCCTGGTCTGGGCGCTGCAGGGCGTCTACCGGGCGCTCGACAGCGGCCCGATGGAATCCTGGTACGTGGACGCGACGCTCGCCGCCGACCCGAAAGCCGAGTACGAACGCGGCCTCGGCTGGGCCGGCACCGTGATCGGTGTCGCCATCGGCGCCGGCGCCCTGCTCAGCGGCGGCCTCGTCGCGCTCGGCCCGGTCGGCCCGGTCAGCGCCCTCGCGCTGCCGGTGATCGTCGCCGCCGTGCTCCAGGCCGTGTCCATCGTGGCGCTGCTCGCGCTGATGGCCGAGCGGCGGCCCGCGTCCGGCCCGGCCGCGCTGCGCGCCTCCGTGGTCGACGCGCCCCGGATGGTCGGGCAGGCCGTCGGGCTGCTGCGCCGAAACCGGGTGCTGGCGGCCCTGGTCGCCGTCGAGCTGTTCTGGGGCTTCGGCATGGTCACCTTCGAGTCGCTGCTGCCGGTACGCCTCGCCGAGGTGCTCGACGACCCGGCCCGCGCCGCGGCGCTGCTCGGCCCCGCCGGCACCGCGGCCTGGCTCGCGAACGCCGCCGGCGCCGCGCTCACCCCGTTCCTGCTGCGCCGCCTCGGCGCCGCCCCGGCCGCCGCGCTGATGCGGATCCTCCAGGGCGTCACAGTGGTCGGCATGGGCCTGCTGGCCGGGCCGGTCGGCATCCTCATCGCGTACCTGGCCTGCTACACCGTGCACGGCGCGTCGAACCCGCTGCACATGGGACTGCTGCACCGGCAGGTCGACGGGCCGTACCGCACCAGCGTGCTGTCGCTCAACTCGATGGCCGGCCAGCCGGCCGGCGCGCTCGGCGCGGTCACGCTCACCGCGCTGGCCGACGCCACGAGCGTCAGCACCGCCATGATCGTCGGCGGGGTGGTGCTCGCCGTGGCCGCGCCGCTCTACCTGCCGGCCTGGCGCGCCGCCCGCCGTACCCCCTCGGCGGTCGACGTGACGCCGGAGGTGACGGGCGGCGGCCCCGGCCACGCCGGCCTGGCGTCCGAGCCGCCCCTCGACGCGGCGGACCGTGGCGCCGCCGTCGGCGCGGACGCGGCTGCCGTCACTGGCGGGCCCGGGCCGGTGGTCGTGCCGGCGTCACCCGGCCGCGACTGAGTCCTGCGGGCGTCGTCCGGCAGTGGTTGGGCCGTCCCGGCGTCCCGGCGTCCCGACGGCGGGCGTCGCCCGGCGGCGGCCGAGTGGTGCCGGCGTTGTCGGCAGCAACGTTCCCGGCATCGCCGTGCGGGTCACCGCCCCGCGGGTGGAACGTCATGGGTGTCTCGGCTCCCGTTTGACACCCATGACGTTCCACTCACCGGTTCGACGCGCCCGCTTCCGATCGCAGCCCTGGCCGGGTGCCGGCAGCGTCAGGCCAGCTTGATCGAGGTGCGGCGTTCGGTGGCGGTGAAGCCGAGCCGCCGGTAGAGCCGGATCGCGCCCAGGTTGTCCGGGTAGACGCCCAGCGCCACCGTGTCGTACCGGGCGAACAGCGCGCCCGTCATGCCGGCGGTCAGCGCCGCGCCCAGCCCTCGCCCGCGAAGCCCGGGTGCGACGGTCAACCCGGCCAGGAAGCCGATGTCGGCGCGGCTGCGATCCGCGCCGCAGGCGAGCAGGCGGTCCCCGTCGCGGATCCCGTACCAGTCGACGATGCCCGGCTCGCCCGGCCGGGAGGTGGTGCTCGGAAACGCCTCCTCGATCAGCGCGGTCAGGGCGGGGCGGTCGGCAGCGGTGAGCCGCTCCACCCGCTCCTGCTCCGGCTGGTGCGGCGGCGGCGCGGTGGTCCAGAGGAAGTCCCACTCGATCAGCCGGGCCACCGGCAGCCGCGCGGCCACCTCGTCCGGGTCGGCGTGGGGCAGGTTGATCGACTGACCGGCTCGCAGCGTCCCGTCCGCCCGGTGGGCGGCGAAGACGTCGAGCGCCGGGCCGGGGGCGCCGACCGCCCCGCCGGCCGACCACTCGCCCGGCGGGAGCAGCCACCCGACCGCGCCGCCGTGCCGCCATCCGCGTACGGCCTGGTCGTCCCGCAGCGCGTGCCGGGCGTACGGGTGGTCGCCGGCCGCGGCGAGCAGCGCCCCGCGCCCGGTCAGCGCCTCGTCGACAGTGATCATTGCGCCAGCCTACGAGCACCCGCAGCCCGTATCGGAGGACGGCCATCTCCTGTTCCAGGGTGGAGATTGACGAACAGACCGATTGGGTACATCCGTCGCCGACCTGCTGGGAACCCCCACCGGAGGAACGACATGCTCGCCATTCTCGCGGCCATCGTGTTCGGTTTCGCGCTGCTGCTCGACTTCATGAACACCGACCTCGGCGCGCCCGATCTGTTCAGCACCTCGACGCTCATGCTCATCGGCTTCCTGCTGCTCTCGCTCTACCTGGCCGGCGTCGGCTCCGGCCCGCGCGGTGGCGGTGGCGGCCGCTGGTACCGGGGCCGGCGGCCGGGTCGCGGCTGACCGGAAACGACCACCCGGGTCGGGTCGGCGGCGCGATTCCGGCGCCGTCGGCCCGGCCCGGTACTGTTCTCGTGATGGAATCGGACGCCCTCTTCACCCTCGGCGAGCCCGCCGGAGCACCCGCGGGCGCGAGCGGCGCCGACGGCTTCACCGACGCCCGGGCGGACTCGCCCCTGCCGGTGCGGATGCGGCCGGCCGGCATCGACGAACTGGTCGGGCAGGAGCACCTGCTCGCACCGGGCGCGCCGCTGCGTCAGCTGGTCGAGGGCGCGGCGCCGATGTCGGTCATCCTCTGGGGGCCGCCGGGCAGCGGCAAGACCACGATCGCGCATCTCGTGGCCCGGGCCACCGACCGGCGGTTCGTGGCGATGTCCGCGCTGACCGCCGGCGTGAAGGACGTCCGCGCGGTGATCGAGACCGCACGGCGGCAGCGGCGTTCCGGCGGCCCGCCGACGGTGCTGTTCATCGACGAGGTGCACCGGTTCAGCAAGACCCAGCAGGACTCGCTTCTCGCCGCCGTCGAGGACCGTACTGTCACGCTGCTGGCGGCGACCACGGAGAACCCGTACTTCTCGGTCATCTCGCCCTTGTTGTCGCGGTGCGTGCTGCTCACCCTCCAGGCCCTCGACGACGACGACGTACGCGGGCTGCTGCGCCGCGCGGTCGCCGACGAGCGCGGCCTCGGCGGCGCGCTGGTGCTGGCCGAGGAGGCGGAGGACCACCTGGTCCGGCTCGCCGGGGGCGACGTGCGCAAGGCGCTCACCGCGCTGGAGGCGGCGGCGGCCACCGCGACCGCGCTCGGCACCGGCCGGATCGACCTGGCCGTGGCGGAGCAGGCGGTCGACGTGGCGGCGGTGCGCTACGACCGCGACGGCGACGCGCACTACGACGTGACCAGCGCGTTCATCAAGAGCATGCGCGGCTCCGACGTGGACGCGGCGCTGCACTGGCTGGCCCGGATGCTGGTGGCCGGCGAGGACGCCCGGTTCATCGCCCGCCGGCTGGTGATCTTCGCCAGCGAGGACGTCGGCATGGCCGATCCCACCGCGCTGACGGTGGCCACCGCCGCCGCCCACGCGGTCGAGTACGTGGGCCTGCCGGAGGCGCAGCTCAACCTGGCCCAGGCGGTCATCCACCTGGCCACCGCGCCGAAGTCGAACTCGGCCACCGCCGCGATCGGCGCCGCTGTCGCCGACGTACGCGCCGGTCGCGGCGGTCCGGTGCCGCGCGGGCTGCGCGACGCCCACTACTCCGGCGCGCGCGGACTCGGGCACGGGGCCGGCTACCGCTACCCGCACGACGACCACCGGGGGGTGGTCACCCAGCAGTACGCTCCGGACGACCTCGTCGGGACCGACTACTACCAGCCCAGTGGGCACGGCGCGGAGCGGGCGGTGGCCACCCGGCTGCCGCTGCTGCGCCGGATCGTCCGTGGGCTGCCGGCACCGGCGACCCGGGCGGAGGCCGGCGCCCCGGCCGCCGTGAACGGGGCCCGGGTGGGCGGCGGCGAGCAGGCCAGCGGGGCGAGTGAGGGCGGCAGCGACG
The DNA here is from genome assembly GCF_011602315.1 of Micromonospora sp. CMU55-4. NCBI lineage: Bacteria > Bacillati > Actinomycetota > Actinomycetes > Micromonosporales > Micromonosporaceae > Micromonospora > Micromonospora sp. CMU55-4. The sequence goes on along the minus strand of NZ_JAAOLH010000005.1, from coordinate 87,837 downwards.
CCGCCGAGGGGGGTCAGTAGTGATGGCGCGTGGTCCGGAGCGGCCGGCGGACGGCCCCGACGAGCGGCGCGATCCGCGGGCCAAGGGCCGCCGGTGGGGACGCGGCCGGGCCGAGCCCGAGCTCGACCCGACCGTCGTCGGCGAGGAACTCGGCTGGATCGACGATCTGCGTACCGCCAAGCAGCAGGGCGGCGAACTCGGACCGGAGGGGGATTCCTCCGCGCCCGCGCCGGGCCGGCCGGGAGCAGCACCGGGTCCGGCCGCCGGGCCCGGCATGCCTCCGCCCGCCGCCGGGCCGGGGATGCCCGCCCGGTCCGCTCCGCGGCCCCCGGCGCCGGGCCCGCAACCACCCGGCCGGCCGGGTCCGCAGCCGCCCGCGTCCGGTCACCCGGGCCCGCAGCCGCCCCTGGCCGGTCACCCGGGCCCGCAGCCACCCGTCTCCGGTCGGCCCGGCCCGGCGGCGCCTCCGTCGTCCGCCCGGCCCGGTCCGTCGTCTCCCGCCGCCCCGCCCCCCGGCCGTCCCCAACCGGCCGGGCCGGTGCCGGACGGCCGCACCGACCCGACGCAACCGCCCGTTTCCGGTCGTGGCGGCCCGGCGTCCCCGCCGGGCGTGGGCCGCGGAGGACCGGCCGGGCCCGGTCACGTCCGGCCCGGCGCGGACGTACCACCTGTCGCCGGGCGTTCCGCAGCGGACGCGGGCGCCGCCCGGCCCGGTCCGGAGATGCCACCCGGCCGCCCGGCTGACGCGCCGCCCCCGATGCCCGGCGGCCGGCCCGGTCCGCGTCCTCCGGTGACCCGGCGCGGTCCCGACCAGCTCGGCCCGGCCGCGCCGCCGGTGCGCCCCGGCGGTCCCGAGGCCGGCGCGCCGCGCCCGCCCGTCGACGGTCCCTGGCCCGGCGTGCCCGAGGCCCGTCGTCCGGCGGGAGCACCCGCCCGCCGGGGCGCGGACGGCCCCACCGGCCAGCAGCCGCCGGTCACCGGCGTCTCGCCGCCGCCCGGCGCGCCCGCCGGGCCGCCACCCGGCCGGGTACCCGCCGAGCCGGGCCGCCCGCCCGTCGACGGCGAGCACCGGCCCCCGACACCGCGCGGCCGGCACGGCGCCGGCGTGCCGGAGGGCGCGCACCAGGCCGCGGCCAACCCGCCCGTCACCTCGCCGCCCGGCGGCCGCCGGGCCCGGCCCGACGACACCGCCGGCGTCCAGCCGGTCTCCGGCGGGCCCCGTCGCGCGCGACCGGACGACGTTGCGCCCGGCGTCCGGCCCGTGTCGGGCGCGGGCCGTCGTGCCCGGCCGGACGACGTTCCGCCCGGCACCCGCCCCGTCTCCGGCGCCGGCCGCCGCGCCGCGCCGGAGGGCGTCGTGCCCCCGGCGGGTGGCCGCCGGGCCGCCCCGGAACCGGACCGCCCGCCGGTGGTGCCGCGCAGCGGAAACGCGCCGGACCTGCCCGGCGCGCCCGTGTCCGGCGGCCCGGCGAACGCGCCGCGCCGCGCCGCGCCGGGTGGCCGGAGGGCCGCTCCCGACGGGCCGGCCGAACCCGGCGCCGCGGCCGAGGCGGCGCGGCCCGGACGTCGCGCGGCGCCTGACGACACCGGCGACCCGCGTCCGCAGCGGCCGGGCGAATGGTTGCGGCAGGCCGGTCGCGCGCCACACACCGACCCCGCCATGCCGGTGACCCGCCGCCCGGCCGACGAGCCGACCGGCCGTACCGGCGCCGCCGTCCCACCGGTCCGCCCCGAACCGGCCGATCCGGGCACGCCGTCGCGGCGGCCCGCGCCGGCTGGACCGGGTGGGCCGGCGCGTGGCGCGGCGGCAGGCCAACCGGCTGCACCGGTCCGGCCCGACCAGTCCGGCCCGATCGCGCCCCCGGCGGGTCCCCCGATGCCCGCCCCGGCCGCGAACCCCGGCCGCCCCGGCCCGGCCCGGGGCGCCGCCCGCCCCGGCGTACCACCCGGTGGCGGCCCGCAGAGCGACGTCGAGCGCACGGGCGGTGTGCCGATCGGTGGTGGCCGTCCCGGTGGTGGCCCGCCGCGTCCGGCCGGTCCGCCCGGCGGCGACGGTGGCCGTATCGGTCCCGGCCCGCACCCACCCCGGCAGGGACCCGGCGGTCCCGGCCCGCATCCGCCCCGGCAGGGGCCCGGCGGGTCCGGCCCGGTCCGGCCCGGTGAGGCACCTCCGCCCGGTGGCGGACCCCGTCCACCGGTGGCGCCCGGCGCCCGGGGCGCGGCCGCCGGACCGGCGCCTGCCGCCCGCGCGGCGGCGGGTGTGGCGCGACCGGTCGGGCCGGACGAGCGGACCACCGGCCGGGCGGCCGGCCCCGGACCGGAGCCGGATCGCAGCGGTCCGGGCAACCCGGCCGGCGTGGCGCCGCCTCCGGGCGCTCCGGCGGTGGCGCGGGCGGCTGCTGTCGTACCCCCGGGGGAGGCTGCCGGGCCACGGCCCGGCGCGGACGCCATGCCCGCGCCGCGACCCGCCGGTCCCGGCGTGGACGAGACCGACGCGGAGGCCGGTGGCCTGCGCGGCGCCCGGTCCGAGCTGCGGCGGCAGATGCGCGAGCGGCGCCGCCTGCGGATGGGTGTCCTCGCGCTGGTGAGCCTCCTGCTGCTGGGCGCGGTACCGCTCTACTTCGGCATGCGGACGCTCAGCCGCGATCCGGTCTTCGACACCCTCGACGCGCTCGACGTGCCCGCCTGGGCCGAGAAGAAGACAGTCGACAACGTCAGCGGCAGCCGCTGGTGCCTGCAGGACTGCCGGCTGCGGGAACGCGCGGTCGAGTCGGAGCAGGGATGGGAGCAGACGGTCGCCGTCTACGAGCAGGCGCTGGCCAAGGACGGCTGGCGGCGGTGGAGCGTCGAACGCTGCCCGGAGGAGAAGGTCGAGGGCAGCTACACCTGCTGGCGTCGCGACGAACTCACGCTTGACCTGTGGGTACGCGACCCGGCCTGCACGCCGCCGCCGATCGACGGCGCGCCCGCGCCCTCCGCGCCGGCCGCGCCCGCAGCGGCGACGTGCACCGGCTCGTTGGTGTCGGTGAAGGTGCGCAACGCGATCGACGACGAGCGCACCGGGCCGACGCCGACCACCGATCCGTCACTCACCGGTGAGGATCCGTTCCCGACGCTGACCGACGACCCGCTGGGCGAGGCGACTCCCTCACCGTCGTGAGCCGACTTTCATCACGGACGGTAGGGTCTGGGGCTGGCACGCCCGTCCGCGCTCGGTGACCGGGTCGGCGTGGCGCGAAGTGGGTAGGTACGGTCGCGCGTTCCGGGGCGTCGGGTTCCGGGACACTGCTTGAGGAGGACATGCGCGTGAGTGGTGGAGAAATCGCTGCGCTGATCGCGGCCGGCGCGTTCCTGATGCTGGTGCTCGTGCTGGCGGTGCCGATCCTGCGGCTGCGGCACACCGTGGACGCGACGACCCGCATGATCACCGAGGTGAACGAGCGCACCGCGCCGCTGCTCGGGGACGTGAACACCACGGTGAAGAACGTCAACGTGGCGCTGGAGCAGGTGCAGACCTCGCTGGACGGGGTGAACCTGCAGCTCGCCAAGGTGGACACCATGACCAGCCACGCGCAGAACGTCACCGCGAACGTGGCGAACCTGGCCACCGTGGTCTCGGCCGCCGCCGCGAACCCGCTGGTGAAGGTGGCCGCGTTCGGGTACGGCGTGCGCCGCGCCGCCTCCGCGCGCCGGCACGCCGAGACCGAGCGCGAGGTGCGCGACACCATCAAGCAGCAGCGTCGCGCCGCCAAGCGCGGCAACCGCTGACCCCGACCGGCGTACGCGGGAGGATGAGAGCATGAGGCGGTTGTTCTGGCTGGGCATCGGGCTGGCCGTGGGCGTCCTGGTGGTGCGCAAGGCCACCCGGACCGCGCAGGCGTACACCCCGGCCGGCATCGCCAGCGGGCTGTCCGAGTCCGCCGGCGGTCTGGTCGAGTCGCTGCGGGCGTTCGTGGACGACGTCCGGGTCGGCATGGCCGAGCGTGAGCAGGAGATCCACGAGGCCTTCGCCCGCGGCGAGGTGTACGACGACCAGTTCGCCGAGCTGCGGGAGGACCCGCGCATCGGCGACCGAGAGATTTTCCCGGAGGACCACCAGCGATGAAGACGGCGGAGATCAAGCGGCGGTTCCTCGCCCACTTCGAGGCGAACGGGCACACCGTGGTGCCGTCCGCTCCGCTGCCCGCCATCAGCGACCCGAACCTGCTGTTCATCAACGCGGGCATGGTGCAGTTCGTGCCCTACTTCCTGGGCCAGCAGACCCCGCCGTACGCGCGGGCGACGAGCGTGCAGAAGTGCATCCGGACGCCTGATATCGACGAGGTCGGCAAGACCAGCCGGCACGGCACGTTCTTCCAGATGAACGGCAACTTCTCCTTCGGTGACTACTTCAAGTCCGGGGCGATCCCGCTCGCCTGGGACCTGGCGACGAAGTCGGTCGAGGCGGGCGGTTTCGGGCTGGACCCGGAGCGGATCTGGGCCACGGTCTACCTGGACGACGACGAGGCGTACGACATCTGGCGCGCCACCGGCGTGCCGGCCGAGCGGATCGTGCGCCGCGGCAAGGCCGACAACTTCTGGTCGATGGGCATCCCCGGCCCGTGCGGCCCGTGCTCCGAGCTGTACTACGACCGCGGCCCGGCCTACGGCCGCGAGGGCGGTCCGGAGGTCGACGAGGACCGTTACCTGGAGTTCTGGAACCTCGTCTTCATGCAGTTCGAGCGCGGCCCGGGCACCGGCAAGGAGGACTTCCCGATCCTCGGTGACCTGCCGGCGAAGAACATCGACACCGGCATGGGCCTGGAGCGGATGGCCTCGCTGCTGCAGGGCGTGGACAACCTCTACGAGATCGACGAGGTCCGCCCGATCCTCGACAAGGCCGCCGAGCTGACCGGCAAGCGCTACGGCGTGCACTCCGGTCACGCGGCGAACGAGTCGCACCCGGACGACGTACGGCTGCGGGTCATCGCCGACCACGTGCGCACCTCGCTGATGCTGATCGGCGACGGGGTGACCCCGTCGAACGAGGGCCGGGGCTACGTGCTGCGCCGGATCATGCGGCGGGCGATCCGGGCGGTGCGGCTGCTGGGCTACCAGGACCGGGCGCTGCCGGAGCTGCTGCCGGTGGCCCGCGACTGCATGGCGCCGTCGTACCCGGAGCTGGCCGAGGACTTCGGCCGGATCTCCCAGTACGCGTACGCCGAGGAGGACGCGTTCCTGGCCACGCTGCGCGCCGGCACCACGATCCTGGACACCGCGATCGCGGAGACCAAGTCGGCCGGCAAGGCGGCGCTCTCCGGTGACAAGGCGTTCCAGCTGCACGACACGTACGGCTTCCCGATCGACCTGACCCTGGAGATCGCGGCCGAGCAGGGGCTGCAGGTCGACGCGGAGGGCTTCCGCCGGCTGATGGCCGACCAGCGCAGCCGGGCCAAGGCCGACGCGCAGGCGCGCAAGACCGGGCACACCGACGTGTCGGCGTACCGGTCGGTGCTCGACGGCGGCGGGCCGGTGGAGTTCACCGGCTACACCGAGCTGAGCCGCGAGTCGCGGGTGCGCGCGCTGCTGTCCGGCGGCGCCGCGATCTCCGCCGCGGTCGAGGGCGACACGATCGAGCTGGTGCTCGACACCACCCCGTTCTACGCCGAGGGCGGCGGGCAGCAGCCCGACCAGGGGCTCATCACCGTCGGCGGCGGCCAGGTCGAGGTCTTCGACGTGCAGCAGCCGGTGCCCGGCCTGATCGTGCACCGGGCCAAGGTGGTGCGCGGCGAGGTGCGCTCCGGGGAGACCGGGTACGCCGAGATCGACGTGTCCCGCCGCCGGGCGATCTCCCGCTCGCACACCGCGACGCACCTGGTGCACCAGACGATGCGCAACTTCCTCGGCGAGTCGGCCACCCAGGCGGGTTCGCTGAACGCGCCCGGCCGGCTGCGGTTCGACTTCAACACCCCGACGGGTGTGGCGCCGAGCGTGCTGCACGACGTGGAGCAGCAGGTCAACGAGGTGCTGCTGGCCGACCTGGAGGTGCACGCGTTCGTCACCAGCCAGGAGGAGGCGCGCCGGATCGGGGCGATGGCCCTGTTCGGCGAGAAGTACGGCGAGCGGGTCCGGGTCGTCGAGGTCGGCGACTACGCCCGGGAGCTGTGCGGCGGTACGCACGTGGCCCGCTCTGCCCAGCTCGGCCTGGTGAAGATCCTCTCCGAGGCGTCGGTGGGTTCCGGGGTACGCCGGATCGAGGCGCTCGTCGGCATGGACGCGTTCGGCTTCCTGGCCCGCGAGCACCTGCTGGTGTCCCGGCTGGCCGAGCTGTTCCGGGTGCCGGGGGAGCAGGTCGCCGACCGGGTGGAGCAGACCGTCACCCAGCTTCGCGACGCGGAGAAGGAACTGGAGAAGCTGCGCGCCCAGCTCGTGCTCGGCGGGGCCGGCGCCCTGGCCGCGCAGGCCAAGGACGTGCGCGGCGTCGCGTACGTCGGCACCGAGGCCCCCGAGGGCGCGGCTGCGAACGACGTGCGGACCCTCGCCCAGGAGATCCGGGGCCGGATCGACCCGGCCCGCCCGGCGGTGGTCGCGGTGGCGGCCCGGGCCAACGGCAAGGCGTCCCTGGTGGTGGCCGTCAACCAGGCCGCCCGGGGCCGGAGCCTGAGCGCGAAGGACCTCGTGAAGGCGGCGTTCTCCGGCCGGGGCGGCGGCAGCGACGACCTGGCCCAGGGCGGCGGCCTGCCCGCGGCGGAGGCGCCGAACCTGCTGGTCACCGTCGAGCAGGCGGTCGCCGGTACGGCATGAGCGAATGCACCGAGCGGAGCGAGGGCCGTGAGCGCATGCCCGATCGGCACGGCATGAGCGCACCGATCGACGCCAGGGCGGACCACCCGGTCCGCCCTGGCCCGTACCGGCGGGGAGGTGTCCGATAGTGGCCGAGCTGTCCCGTGGCGTCCGGCTGGGCGTCGACGTGGGCCAGGTCCGGGTGGGTGTGGCCCGATGTGATCCGCACGGCATCCTCGCCACGCCCCTGGTCACGCTGGCCCGCGACCTGACCGCCGAACCGGACGCGGTGCCCGCCGACATGGCCGAGCTGGTCCGGCTCGCCGCCGAGCACGAGGCGGTGGGGATCGTGGTCGGCCTGCCGGTCAACCTCGCCGGAAAGCACGGCCCCGCGGCGGTGAACGTATCAGCCTATGCCAGCCGATTGGCTGATGTAATGAGGCCGATTCCGGTGACGCTGACGGACGAGAGGATGTCTACCGTCGTCGCGAGTCGTAGGCTGGCCGAACGGGGCGTCCGGGGAAAGCGCCAACGGGCGGTGGTCGACCAGGCCGCCGCGGTGGAGATTCTGCAGAGCTGGCTGGACGCACAGCGGAGGCGGACGCAATGATCGACGACCTTGATCTGGGCTTCGACGAGCAGGACAGGGGGGAGAAGGGCCGGCACCGGCGCGGCGCGGTACGCCGACGGCAGGGCAAGTCCGGCGGCGGCCGGGGCAAGACCCTGCTCGCCCTCGCGCTCGCGCTGATCCTGCTGGGCGGCATCGGCGGCGGCGCGTTCTACGGCTTCGACCGGGTCCAGAACTACTTCGTCACCCCCGACTACGACGGCTCCGGCACCGGCCAGGTGACCGTCGAGATCAAGCAGGGCGCGCTGCTCGCCGACATGGCCGACGCGCTCGTCGCCGCCGACGTGGTGAAGAGCACCAAGGCGTTCATCGAGGCCGCCGAGGAGAACTCGCGCAGCAAGAACATCCAGCCCGGCACGTACAAGCTGCGCAAGCAGATGAGCGGCGACGCGGCGGTCGCGGCCATGCTGGACCTGAAGAACCGGATCGTGAACGGGATCACCATTCCCGAGGGGCTCACCGCGAAGACGGTCTACAAGCGGCTCTCCGAGAAGACCGACATCCCGGTCAAGGACTTCGAGGCGGCGGCGAAGGATCCGGAGGCGCTCGGCGTGCCGGACTGGTGGTTCAAGCGCTCCGACGGCAAGAAGGTCAAGCCGTCGATCGAGGGCTTCCTGTTCCCCGACACCTACGAGATCCCGCCGAAGGCCACCGCCGAGACGGTGCTCAAGCTGATGGTGAACAACTTCCTCACCGTCACCTCGAACATGCAGTACGCCGAGAAGGTGCAGCAGGACCGCGGTGGCATCACCCCGTACGAGGCGCTGATCGTCGCCTCGCTCGCGCAGGCCGAGGCCGGCAACAAGGTCGACCTGGGCAAGGTCGCTCAGGTCGCCTACAACCGGGTCTACAAGGGCAACTTCGACTGCGGCTGTCTGGAGATGGACGTCACCGTCAACTACTACCTGGAGTTGACCGGGCGGCCGACCAAGGCGTCGAAGGACATGACCGCCGCCGAGCTGGACGACCCGAAGAACCCGTACAACCGCAAGCTGCGCGGCCTGATCCCCACCCCGATCAACAACCCGGGCAAGGACGCCCTGCAGGGCGCGCTCAGCCCGCCGCCGGGCAAGTGGCTCTTCTTCGTGGCGATCAGCAAGGACGGGCGCTCCGCGTTCGCCGAGACCTACGCCGAGCACCAACGCAACGAGCAGAAGGCGCGCGAGGCCGGGATCATCTGATGGCCGATCCCCGCCGCGCCGCGGTGGTCGGCAAGCCGATCGCCCACTCGCTCTCCCCGGTGATCCACACCGCCGGGTACGCGGCGGCCGGGCTGAGCGGCTGGTCGTACACCCAGATCGAAGCCGGCGCCGACGACCTGCCCGGCCTGGTCGCGGGCCTCGGCCCGGAATGGGCCGGGCTGTCGGTGACCATGCCGGGCAAGGAGGCGGCGCTCGCGCTGGCCGACGAGGTCTCACCGGCCGCCGCCGCCGTCGGCGCCGCCAACACGCTGGTACGACGCGCCGACGGCACCTGGTACGCGGACAACACCGACGTCACCGGCATGGTCGAGGTGCTCACCGGCGCGGGCTGCGTCGCCGGGGCGGTCGTCACCGTGCTCGGCGCCGGTGGCACCGCCCGGGCGGCCATCGCGGCGGCAGCCCGGATCGGGGCGGCCGAGGTGACTGTGGTGGCCCGCCGCCCGGAGGCGGTCGACGAGCTGCGCCCGGTCGCGGCGGCGGCCGGCGTGCCATTGGCCGGGGCCGAGTGGGACGGCGCGCCCGCGCACGCCCGCGCCGACCTGGTGATCTCCACGGTGCCGAAGGGCGTGGCCGACCCGCTCGCCGACAACTTCGACTGGCGACCGGAGTCGGTCTTCTTCGACGTCGTCTACGATCCGTGGCCCACGCCGCTCGCGGCGGCGGCGCTGACAGCCGGGTGCCGGGTGGTCTCCGGGCTGGACCTGCTGCTTGCCCAGGCGTACGGCCAGTTCGAGCAGTTCACCGGCGTCACCGCCCCACGCGCCGCGATGGCCGACGCCTTGAGTAACGACCGTTTGAGCAATCGCTGAACCGGGGAGCCTGGTGTCAACCGCCATCGGGTCTCACCGACTACAGGTGGCGTAGACCCGTCGGCGCGTATCCACCTACTTCGAAGCAAGCCCTTCCCCACGCGGCCAGCCTGTGATCATATTGTTCTATACGTGCGTAGGCTGTTACAGAGCGTCAATGGCTCTGTGTGCGGGAAGGAAGAATCTTGCGCAGACGAACGGGGACCGCGGTAGGTACTGCTCTAATGACCGCAGCGGCGATGCTCGGTGCTTTCGGGGGAGCATCGTCCGCTTCAGCATCCGCCTCCGCCGGCTACATCAGCGGCGTCGACGCAGTGACCGATGACTGGGGTGACGAGGGGACGCTCAGCACGACGAGTTATGCGAACAGCGGCGCTGTAGGGCTCTGGCAGAAGGTTCTGGTCGCGGACGGGCTGATGAGCACTGTGGACGTCGACTGTTCGTTCGGTCCGAAGACCTTGGCGGCCACGAAGACCTGGCAGAGCCGGAACGGCCTCACCGCTGACGGGAAGGTCGGACCCGCCACCTTCGGGAAGGCCGACAACCGGCTGACCGATCAGGGCAACGGCTATGTCTACTACAACGGTTCGAACGGCGTTGCCGCGTTCAAGCGTGCAAACGGCCGGTACTCGGCACTCTTCTACAACTCGAACGACACGTGGTCGGTGGTCTACTACTCCTCGAAGCCGTCGTGGTGCTGACGAGCTTCACTGCCTGATCGACTGACGCGTGAGTTCCAGGGATTTCGGGACGGATCGCGGTAGCGGAGAGGTGTCCGTCGCTTCGTCGGACACCTCTCCGCAGCCCCGAGGGAGCCAGACGCCCGGCGGGTGATTCGCTTGACCGCCCGTGCCACACGTCCTCAGCCGCACGGATCACCTCATGTCGGCGCGCTGCCGCTGCCCCCTTGCTCGGATCGCTCGCGTCCGGTGGGCGGGATGCGGCGGGCGGCGTACGCCGGTGACCACCGGGCGTGACACACTGACCGTCGTGTTGCGCTGGCTGACTGCAGGTGAATCGCACGGACCCGCCCTCGTCGCGATGCTGGAGGGCGTACCCGCCGGCATCGAGGTGACCACCGGGGAGATCTCCGGCGAGCTGGCCCGGCGCCGGCTCGGCTACGGCCGGGGTGCCCGGATGTCGTTCGAGCAGGACGAGGTCGAGATCATCGGCGGGCTCCGGCACGGCGTGACGCTCGGCAGCCCGGTGGCGATCCGGGTCGGCAACTCCGAGTGGCCCAAGTGGCGCACCGTGATGGCCGCCGACCCGGTCGACCCGGAGGAGCTGGCGAGTCAGGCCCGCAACGCGCCGCTGACCCGTCCCCGCCCGGGTCACGCCGACCTGGCCGGCATGCAGAAGTACGGGCACACCGACGCCCGGCCGATCCTGGAGCGCGCCAGCGCCCGGGAGACCGCCGCCCGGGTTGCGGTGGGCACCGTCGCCAAGGCGCTGGTGCGTCAGGCGCTCGGCGTCGAGATCGTCTCCCACGTGGTCGAGCTGGGCCCGGTGGCGGTCAAGCTGGGCCTGCGACCCACGCCGGAGGACGCGGCGCGCATCGACGCCGACCCGCTGCGCTGCCTCGACGCCGAGGCCAGCGCCCGGATGGTCGCCGAGGTCGACGCCGCGAAGAAGGCCGCCGACACGCTCGGTGGCGTGGTCGAGGTGCTCGCGTACGGGGTGCCGCCGGGCCTGGGCAGCCACGTGCAGTGGGACCGCAAGCTCGACGCGCGCCTCGCCACCGCGCTCATGTCGATCCAGGCGATCAAGGGCGTGGAGATCGGCGACGGCTGGCAGCAGGCCCGCTCGCGCGGCTCGGAGGCGCACGACGAGATCGTGCCCACCGCCACCGGCGTGCGGCGGATCACCGACCGGGCCGGTGGCCTGGAGGGTGGCATCACCACCGGTGAGCCGCTGCGGGTGAAGGCGGCCATGAAGCCCATCTCGTCGCTGAACCGGGCCCTGGCCACGGTCGACGTGACCACCGGCGAGCCGGCCACCGCGATCAACCAGCGCTCCGACGTGTGCGCGGTGCCGGCGGCGGCGGTGGTGGCCGAGGCGATGGTCGCGCTGGTGCTGGCCGAGGCGGCGGTGGAGAAGTTCGGCGGCGACTCGGTCGCCGAGATGCGCCGCAACCTGACCGGTTACCTCGACAGCTTGGTGATCCGGTGAGCACCCGGCCGATCTGCGTGCTGGTCGGTGCGCCCGGTGCCGGCAAGACCACTGTCGGCACGGCGCTGGCCGAGGCGCTCGGCGTCGACTTCCGGGACACCGACGCCGACATCGAGAACCTCGCCGGCAAGCCCATTCCGGAGATCTTCGTGGACGAGGGGGAGGAGCACTTCCGTACCCTCGAACGGGCCGCCGTGGCGGCGGCGCTCGCGTCGCACGCGGGCGTGCTCGCGATCGGCGGCGGCGCGGTCCTGGCCGAGGAGAACCGGGCAGCGCTGATCGGCCACACCGTGGTGCACCTGTCGGTGGAGCTGCCGGACGCGGTCAAGCGGGTCGGTCTGGGCGCCGGGCGTCCGTTGCTCGCGCTGAACCCGCGCGCCACGCTCAAGCACCTGATGGACCAGCGCCGCCCGCTCTACGCCGAGGTGGCGACCGCGACCGTGGTGACGGACGGGCGTACGCCGGAGGAGTTGGCCGCGGAGATCGCCGCGCTGCTCAAGCCCTGACACCCGCACTGCCGCGCCCGGCTCCCGCCCTCGGTGGAACGCGGTGGGTGTCTCCGGGGTGTCGTGGCACCCATGACGTTCCACCCGGCGTGGATGACGTTGGTGGGTGGAACGCCTTGGGTGTCTCCCGAGCGTTATGGCACCCGTGGCGTTCCAGTCGGCGTCGATGGCGTCGGTGGGTGGAACGCCATGGGTGCGTGGGAAACGTGTCGGGACGGGCCGGTCAGGCATTTGCCGCAACGGCCCCGGCCGCCCTGCGGCGAGGGCTCCGCTCCGGTCGCCAGGTGGCGAGCAGCGCCAGCGCCAGCGCGATCTCGGCCAGGTCACCCAGGTAGTACATGAGCGTGGCCCCGGCCCGCAGCTCGGCGGCGGTCGCCGGCACGTCCACGAACAGCCCGGCGTAGAGCAGTTGGGCGATGGTGGCGTGCGCGGCCACCCCGACCCCGATCACCACCAGCCGCACCGGTACGCGCGGGCGGTGCGGGCCCGGGTCGGGACCGGCGATCGACCAGGCGAACAGGCAGCCGCTGAGCAGGAAGTGCACGTTCACCAGCGTGTGCAGGGCCGGGCTGTCCAGCGTGGCCCGGTACAGCGGGGTGAGGTAGAGCAGCCACAGCCCGCCCGCGGTGAGCAGCAGGCCGGTCACCGGGTGGCCGAGCACCCGTGCTGTCGGATGCCGCAGCAGATGGACCAGTGCCCGGCCGGTACGCCGGTCCAGCGTGCGCAGCAGCAGCGTGACCGGGGCGCCGAGCACCAGCGCCAGCGGCGCGAGCATGCCGATCAGCAGGTGCTGCCACATGTGCCCGACGAAGTCGCCGGCCGGCCACGCCAGCCCGCCCGCCAGCAGCAGCGCGCCCAGCCCGAAGCTCGCCGTCCGGGCGTGCGGCCAGCCGGGCCCGCCCGGGTCCCGCAGCCGCAGCGCGGCGGCCAGGTACGCCCAGAACAGCGCCGCCGGGATCAGCGCGATCGCCGGGAAGCCGCCGTCGGCGTGCCCGGCGTGAGCCAGGCTCACCGGCGCTCCGGCGCGCAGAGGTCCACCGTGCGGGCCCGGCGCTGGATCGTCCAGCCGACAGCGATCAGCACCACGCCGAGCGCGAGGAACCCGAGGTCCCACCAGAGCTGGTTCGGGCCGCCGCGGACGTGGTGGATGCCGAGCAGGTGGTGGTCGACGACGCCCTCGACCAGGTTGAACAGGCCCCAGCCGATCAGCGCCCAGCCCCACAGCATCGGCGAGCGCCACAGCCGGCCCCGCGAGTGTGTGACCCGGGAGTAGAGCAGGGCCAGGCCGGTCAGCACCGCCACCCAGGTGACCACGTGGAATAGGCCGTCCCAGAGCGTGTTCATCTGCAAGCCGGGCACGGTGTCCACCGGGTACTCGCGGACGCCGATCCGGTCGCTGCCGGTGCTGCTGAGCATGTGGTGCCACTGCAGGACCTGGTGCAGGACGATGCCGTCGACGAAGCCGCCGAGCCCGACGCCGAGGATCGTGGCGGGCAGCCGGATGCTCGTCGCGGACTCCGGTCGGGTCGCGTGTGCCGTCGTCTCACTCATTCCGGCCGCCCTACCCGCGATGTGGCCGGACAAACACCCAGCCAGTGGACAACGGCCGCGCGGGGGCGGCGCGCTGGACTAGGCTGCCCGCGATGGACGAGGTGACCCGGATCCCGGTCGGCGGCGAGCGGCCGTACGACGTGCTGGTGGGACGTGACCTGCTGGACCCGCCGCCGGTGCTGCTGGCGGGCGCCGAGCGGGTGGCCTTCCTGCACGCGCCGCCGCTCAAGGCGCTCGCCGACCGGCTCGCCGACGCGGTCCGCGAGGGCGGCGTGACGCCGCTGCTGATCGAGGTGCCGGACGCCGAGGCGGGCAAGCACGTCGACGTGGCGGCGGCCTGCTGGGAGCGGCTCGGCGACGCCGGGTTCACCCGTACCGACGCGGTGGTCGGGGTGGGCGGCGGCGCGGTCACCGACCTGGCCGGTTTCGTCGCCGCGACCTGGCTGCGCGGCGTGCGCTGGGTGCCGGTCGCGACGTCGCTGCTCGGCATGGTCGACGCGGCGGTGGGCGGCAAGACCGGCATCAACACCGCAGCCGGCAAGAACCTGGTCGGCGCGTTCCACCCGCCGGCCGGCGTGCTGGCCGACCTGGCGACGCTGGACAGCCTGCCCCCGGCCGACCTGGCCGCCGGCATGGCCGAGGTGGTCAAGTGCGGGTTCATCGCCGATCCGGTGATCCTCGACCTGGTCGAGCGGGACCCGGCCGCCGCGCTCGACCCGGCCGGGCCGGTGCTGCGGGAACTGGTCGAGCGCGCGGTCCGCGTGAAGGCCGACGTGGTCGCCGGTGACCTGCGCGAATCCGGGGTACGCGAGGTGCTCAACTACGGGCACACCCTCGCCCACGCGATCGAGAAGGTGGAGGGGTACCGCTGGCGGCACGGTCACGCGGTGTCGGCCGGCCTGGTCTACGCGGCCACTCTCGCGCGGCTCGCCGGCCGGCTCGACGCGGCCGACGCCGAGCGGCACCGCCGGGTGCTGACCGCGCTCGACCTGCCCACCGGCTACCGGGCCGACGCCTGGCCGGAACTGCTGGCCGCGATGCGGGTGGACAAGAAGGCCCGGGGCAGCCGGCTGCGGTTCGTGGTGCTCGACGGGATCGCCCGCCCGGCGATCCTGGAGGCGCCGCCGGACGACCTGCTCGCCGCCGCGTACGCGGAGATCAGCTCATGAGGGTGTACGTGCTCAACGGGCCGAACCTGGGCCGGCTCGGCACCCGCCAGGTCGACGTGTACGGGGTGACCAGCTACGCCCAGCTGGTGGCCGACTGCGAGCGGCACGGCCGGGAGTTGGGGCTGGACGTGGTGGTCCGGCAGACCGACGCCGAGCACGAGATGCTGGCCTGGCTGCACGCGGCGGCCGACGAGGAGGCGGCGGTGGTGCTCAACCCGGCGGCCTGGACGCACTACTCGGTAGCGGTGCGGGACGCCTGCGCGATGCTGCGCGGCCCGCTGGTCGAGGTGCACATCTCCAATATCCACGCCCGGGAGGAGTTCCGGCGCCACTCGGTGGTCTCCGCGGTGGCGACCGGGGTGATCTGCGGGCTGGGCGTGGACGGCTACCGGCTGGCGCTGCAGCATCTGGCTCAGCGTGCGAGTCCGATTCGACAGGGCGAGTAGACTTGGACGGTCTGTCCGCCAATTGATGATCAAGGCAGGAAATGGCCACCACCAACGACCTGAAGAACGGCCTGGTACTCAACCTGGACGGCGAGCTGTGGGCCGTCGTCGAGTTCCAGCACGTCAAGCCCGGTAAGGGTGGTGCCTTCGTGCGCACCACGCTGAAGAACGTGCTGTCCGGCAAGGTGGTCGACAAGACCTTCAACGCGGGCACCAAGGTCGAGACCGCGACCGTGGACAAGCGCACCATGCAGTACCTGTACGCCGACGGCGAGGACTACGTCTTCATGGATCTGGAGACGTTCGACCAGATCACCGTCCCCGGCGGCACCGTCGGCGAGGCCGCCAACTACCTCCTCCCCGAGGCCGAGGCGACCGTCGCCACCCACGAGAGCGTGCCGCTGTACATCGAGCTGCCGACCTCGGTCGTGCTCGAGGTCACCTACACCGAGCCGGGCCTGCAGGGCGACCGGTCGACCGGCGGCAACAAGCCGGCCACCGTCGAGACCGGCGCCACAGTGCAGGTGCCGCTGTTCATCACCACCGGTGAGAAGATCAAGGTCGACACCCGCGACGGCCGTTACCTCGGCCGAGCCTGATGGCCGAGGGTCCCAAGCAGCAGATGCCCGCGCGTCGCAAGGCGCGCAAGCGGGCGCTGGACGTGCTCTTCGAGGCCGACCTGCGGGACCGCCCGCCGGTCGAGGTGCTCGCCGGCTACCTGGAGCGGATCGAGCAGCCGCGCCCCGACCACCTCGGCTACGCGGTCGGGCTGGTCGAGGGCGTGGCGGCGCACCTCGACCGGATCGACGAGACGATCGCCAGCTACGCCGAGGGGTGGACGCTGGACCGGATGCCGGTGGTCGACCGCAACCTGGCCCGGATCGCCGTGTACGAGCTGCTCTACGTCGACGAGATCGACGACGCGGTGGCGATCAGCGAGGCGGTGGAGCTGGCCCGGCAGATGTCGACGGACGACTCGCCCCGGTTCCTCAACGGCATCCTCGGCCGGATCGCCGAGTACGCCAGCCGCTGAGCCCCGCGCTCCGACGACGAAAGGGCCCGTGCCGTCCGACACGGGCCCTTCTCGTACGTGATGTCAGGACGCGAAGAACGCCCGCGGGTCGGCGACCAGCACGCCGTGCTCGGTCAGCCGCTCGATCAGCCCCGACGGTGAGGCGTCGTAGACGATCGCGAGGGCGCGCAGGTCGTCGGCGCGGATGGAGAGCACCCGGCCGTTGTAGTCGCCGCGCTGCTGCTGGATGGCGCGCGCGTAGCGGGCGACGTAGGCCAGGTCCTCGGAGGCCTCGTCGTAGAGCCGCTCCAGGTCCAGCACGATCTTGCTGGTGGGCTCGTGACGCACCCCGCTGCCGTCGGGCAGCAGCTCCGAGACGGGAACGCGGTAGAAGTCGGCCAGTTCCGCCAGGCGGGACACGGTGACGGCGCGGTCGCCGCGCTCGTACGAGCCGACCACCACGGCCTTCCACCGCCCGTTCGACTTCTCCTCCACCCCCTGCAGGGACAGGCCCTGCTGCTGGCGGATGGAGCGCAGGCGGGCGCCCAGCGACTTGGCGTATTCAGAGGGCATTCGGACACTCCCAGTGCTGCTCGGGGTTCTCCCAGCTATCGCTACGGAGCGTGACGGTACGGGGATTGCGACACGCGGTCAAGTGTTGCTGTCCACGACGTCTAGGACGCTCGTGTGGCTTGTCCCCATTTCTCCGGGCTGACCAGCAGGTCAGTACCGGCGGCGGGCGGCCCGGTGACCGCTGGTAACGTGGCGTGAAGCCCCGGTCCGGGCCCCGCGCGGGCCCCCGGAGCCGACCCAGACGTCCTTTAACGACCCGTCCCGTGAGGCGGGGAAGGAGGTCCGCCGTGGCCTACCCACCGGCTGCCCATTCGTCACCGCCGCGACAACCCTCGGTGAAGGTGATCCTCGCCGCTGCGGACGTGTCGCGGGTGGTCGACCGCATCGCCCACCAGATCCTGGAGAAGACCCAGGGCGCCGCCGACACCGTGCTGCTCGGCATCCCCACCCGCGGTGTGCCGCTGTCCCGCCGCCTCGCGGACCGGATCAGCACGTTCGAGGACGTCACCGTCCCGGTCGGCGTGCTCGACATCACGCTCTACCGCGACGACCTGCGCCGGCACGCCACCCGCGCGGTCGGCCCGACCGACCTGCCGTCCGGCGGGATCGACGGCAAGCGGGTGATCCTCGTCGACGACGTGCTGTTCTCCGGCCGCACCGTGCGGGCCGCGCTCGACGCGCTCAGCGACGTCGGCCGCCCGGCCTCGGTGCAACTCGCCGTCCTGGTCGACCGCGGTCACCGTCAGCTCCCGATCCGCGCCGACTACGTCGGCAAGAACATCCCCACCGCGCTGGCCGAGAACGTGAAGGTCACCCTCGCCGAGACCGACGGCGCCGACGAGGTACGGCTGTACGGAGGCTCTCCCGCATGATCCGGCACCTGCTCTCCGGCGCCGACCTGGACGCCGCCACCGCCACCCTGGTCCTGGACACCGCCGCGGAGATGGCGACGGTGGCCGGGCGCGAGGTCAAGAAGCTGCCCGCGCTGCGCGGGCGCACCGTGGTGAACCTCTTCTACGAGGACTCCACCCGGACCCGGATCTCGTTCGAGGCGGCCGCCAAGCGGCTCAGCGCCGACGTGATCAACTTCTCTGCCAAGGGTTCCAGCGTGGCCAAGGGGGAGAGCCTGAAGGACACCGCGCTGACGCTCCAGGCGATGGGCGCGGACGCGGTGGTCGTCCGGCACCCCGCCTCGGGCGCGCCGCACCGGCTGGCCGAGTGGGTCGACGGGTCGGTGGTCAACGCCGGTGACGGCACCCACGAGCACCCCACCCAGGCGCTGCTCGACGCGTACACGATGCGGTCCCGGCTGGGCCGGCTCGACGGCCTGCACGTGGCGATCGTCGGCGACGTGCTGCACTCCCGGGTGGCCCGCTCCAACGTGCTGCTGCTGTCCACGCTCGGCGCGAAGGTCACCCTGATCGGCCCGCCCACGCTCATCCCGGTCGACATCGCCGCAGCCCTGGCCCCCGGCACCGACGTCTGTTACGACCTCGACGCCGTTCTCCCAGATGTGGACGTGGTGATGATGCTGCGGGTGCAGCGCGAACGGATGGGTGACTCCTACTTCCCGTCGGCCCGCGAGTACGCCCGCCGCTACGGGCTCGACGGGCCGCGCATGCGCCGGCTGCCCGAGCACGCGATCGTCATGCACCCCGGGCCGATGAACCGGGGGATGGAGATCACGCCCGAGGTGGCCGACTCGCCCCGCTCCACCATCGTCGAACAGGTCGCCAACGGGGTCTCCGTGCGGATGGCCGTGCTCTACCTGCTGCTCGGAGGGAACAACCGGTGACCGCGTACCTCATCACTAACGTCAGTGTGGTCGGCGGCGAGCCGACCGACCTGCTCATCCGCGACGGCGTGGTGGCCGCCGTCGGCGAGGGACTCGCCGCCGACGACGCCACGGTCGTCGACGCGACCGGCCTGGTCGCGCTGCCCGGCCTGGTCGACCTGCACACCCACCTGCGCGAGCCCGGCCGGGAGGACGCCGAGACCGTCGAGTCCGGCTCCCGGGCCGCGGCGCTCGGCGGGTACACGGCGGTGTGCGCGATGGCAAACACCTCGCCGGTCGCCGACACCGCCGGCGTGGTCGAGCAGGTGTGGCGGCTCGGCCGGGAGGCCGGCCTGGTCGACGTGCAGCCGATCGGCGCGGTCACCGTCGGGCTGGCCGGCGAGCGCCTGGCCGAGCTGGGCGCGATGGCCGACTCCGCCGCCGGGGTGCGGATCTTCTCCGACGACGGGCACTGCGTGGCCGACCCGCGGCTGATGCGCCGGGCCCTGGAGTACGTCAAGGCGTTCGACGGCGTGATCGCCCAGCACGCCGAGGAGCCCCGGCTCACCGAGGGCGCGCAGATGCACGAGGGCGAGGTGTCCACCCGCCTCGGCCTGACCGGCTGGCCGGCCGTCGCCGAGGAGGCGATCATCGCCCGGGACGTGCTGCTGGCCGAGCACGTGGGCAGCCGCCTGCACGTCTGCCACGTCTCCACCGCCGGCAGCGTCGAGGTGCTGCGCCAGGCCAAGGCGCGCGGGGTACGGGTCACCGCCGAGGTCACGCCGCACCACCTGCTGCTGACCGACGCCAAGGCGGAGAGCTACGACCCGGTCTTCAAGGTCAACCCGCCGCTGCGCACCGCCGCCGACATCGCCGCGCTGCGGGAGGCGCTGGCCGAGGGCGTGATCGACATCATCGCCACCGACCACGCCCCGCACGCCGTGGAGGACAAGGAGTGCGAGTGGGCGTACGCCCGGCCGGGCATGCTCGGCCTGGAGACCGCCCTGTCCATCGCGCTCGACGTGTTCGGCCCCCGCTGGGACCTGATCGCCGAGCGGATGTCCCGCACGCCGGCCCGCATCGCCGGGCTGACCGGGCACGGCGTCGACCCGGCGCCCGGCGTGCCGGCCAACCTGACCCTTGTCGACCCCGCCGCCCGCCGCGTCATCGAACCGGCGGAGCTGGCCAGCCGTAGTCGTAACACCCCGTACGCCCGCATGACGCTGCCGGGTCGCATCGTGGCGACCTTCCTGCGCGGCGAGCCGACGGTCCTGGACGGAAAGGCAGTTAAGTGAAGAGACGTCCTGCGATTCTCGTCCTCGAGGACGGGCGCACGTTCCACGGCGAGGCGTACGGCAGCGTCGGGGAGACCTTCGGCGAGGCGGTCTTCAACACCGGCATGACCGGCTACCAGGAGACGCTCACCGACCCCTCGTACCACCGGCAGGTGGTGGTGCAGACCGCGCCGCACATCGGCAACACCGGCGTCAACGGTGAGGACGACGAGTCCGACCGGATCTGGGTGGCCGGGTACGTGGTGCGTGACCCGGCCCGGATCAGCTCCAACTGGCGCGCCGACGGCGGGCTGGAGGACCGGCTCGCCGCCGAGGGCGTCGTCGGCATCAGCGGGGTGGACACCCGGGCGCTGACCCGGCACCTGCGCGAGCGCGGCGCGATGCGGGTCGGCATCTCCAGCGTCGAGGACGACCCGGCCGCGCTGCTGGAGCGGGTGCGCCGTTCGCCGCAGATGGTCGGCGCGAACCTGTCCGACGAGGTGACCACCGCCAAGCCGTACGTGGTCGAGGCGGAGGGCGAGCACCGGTTCACGGTGGCCGCGGTGGACCTGGGCATCAAGCGCAACGTGCCGCGCCGGCTCGCCGCCCGCGGCGTCACCACCCACGTGCTGCCCGCCGGGTCGACGATCGAGGACCTGCTCGCCACCGGCGCGGACGCGGTCTTCTTCTCGCCCGGCCCGGGCGACCCGGCGACCGCCGACGGTCCGGTGGCGCTGGCCCGGGAGGTGCTGGCCCGGCGGATCCCGCTGTTCGGCATCTGCTTCGGCAGCCAGATCCTCGGCCGGGCGCTCGGCTTCGGCACCTACAAGCTGGGGTACGGCCACCGCGGCATCAACCAGCCGGTGCTCGACCGGGCCACCGGCAAGGTCGAGGTGACCAGCCACAACCACGGCTTCGCGGTGCAGGTGCCGGGCGCCGGGGACGGCGCGGTGGTGCCGGATCAGGTGATCCAGACCGAGTTCGGCGGTGTCCAGGTGTCACACGTCTGCCTCAATGACAACGTGGTCGAGGGGCTGCGGGGCGTCGACATCCCCGCTTTCACCGTCCAGTACCACCCGGAGGCGGCGGCCGGCCCGCACGACGCGGACTACCTCTTCGACCGTTTCGCAGAGCTGATCGAGGGGCGCAAGAATGCCTAAGCGGACCGACCTCAAGCACGTCCTGGTGATCGGCTCCGGGCCGATCGTGATCGGACAGGCCTGCGAGTTCGACTACTCCGGCACCCAGGCCTGCCGGGTGCTGCGCAGCGAGGGGATCCGGGTCAGCCTGGTCAACTCCAACCCGGCGACGATCATGACGGACCCGGAGTTCGCCGACGCCACGTACGTCGAGCCGATCACCCCGGAGTTCGTCGAGCTGGTCATCGCCAAGGAGCGCCCCGACGCGCTGCTGCCGACGCTCGGCGGGCAGACCGCGCTGAACACCGCCGTCGCGCTGCACGAGGCGGGCGTGCTGGAGAAGTACGGCGTCGAGCTGATCGGCGCGAACATCGAGGCGATCAACCGGGGCGAGGACCGGCAGCTGTTCAAGGAGATCGTCGCGAAGGCCGGCGTACGGCTGGGCCTGGAGGATCCGTCCGCGCTGGTGCCGCGCTCGCGGGTCTGCCACTCGATGGACGAGGTCCGCGAGACGGTCGCCGAGCTGGGCCTGCCGGTGGTCATCCGGCCGTCGTTCACGATGGGCGGCCTCGGTTCCGGCATGGCGCACACCGACGAGGACCTGGAGCGCATCGCCGGCTCGGGCCTGGCGGCCAGCCCGGTGCACGAGGTGCTCATCGAGGAGAGCGTGCTCGGCTGGAAGGAGTACGAGCTCGAACTGATGCGCGACCGCCACGACAACGTGGTGGTGGTCTGCTCGATCGAGAACGTCGACCCGATGGGCGTGCACACCGGCGACAGCGTCACCGTCGCGCCGTCGATGACGCTCACCGACCGGGAGTACCAGCGGCTGCGTGACCTCGGCATCGCGGTGCTGCGCGAGGTCGGGGTGGACACCGGCGGCTGCAACATCCAGTTCGCGGTGAACCCGGCCGACGGCCGGATCGTCGTGATCGAGATGAACCCCCGGGTGTCGCGTTCCTCGGCGCTGGCGTCGAAGGCCACCGGCTTCCCGATCGCGAAGATCGCCGCGAAGCTGGCCATCGGCTACACGCTGGACGAGATCCCGAACGACATCACGCTCAAGACGCCGGCCGCGTTCGAGCCGACGCTCGACTACGTGGTGGTGAAGATCCCCCGGTTCGCGTTCGAGAAGTTCCCCGGCGCCGACCCGGAGCTGACCACCACCATGAAGTCGGTGGGCGAGGCGATGAGCCTGGGCCGCAACTTCACCGAGGCGCTGAACAAGGCGATGCGCTCGATGGAAACCAAGGCGTCGGGTTTCTGGACCACTCCGGACCCGGACGGCGCCACGTTGGAGAACACCCTCGCGGCGCTGCGGACGCCGCACGACGGCCGGCTCTACACCGTCGAGCGGGCGCTGCGCCTGGGCGCGTCGATCGCCGAGGTGTCCGAGGCGTCCGGCGGCATGGACCCGTGGTTCCTGGACCAGATCGCCTCGCTGGTCGAGCTGCGCGCCGAGATCGTGGCCGCGCCGGTGCTCGACGCCGGTCTGCTGCGCCGGGCCAAGCGCGCCGGCCTGTCCGACCGGCAGCTCGCCGCGCTGCGTCCCGAGCTGGCCGCCGAGGACGGCGTCCGCACGCTGCGCCACCGGCTCGGCGTACGGCCGGTCTACAAGACGGTGGACACCTGCGCGGCCGAGTTCGAGGCGACCACGCCGTACCACTACTCGACCTACGACTCGGAGACCGAGGTGGCGCCCTCGGCGCGGCCGAAGGTGCTGATCCTGGGCTCCGGGCCGAACCGGATCGGTCAGGGCATCGAGTTCGACTACTCGTGCGTGCACGCGGTCCAGGCGCTCCGGGCCGTGGACTACGAGACGGTGATGGTCAACTGCAACCCGGAGACCGTCTCCACCGACTACGACACCGCCGACCGGCTCTACTTCGAGCCGCTGACGTTCGAGGACGTGCTGGAGGTCTGGCACGCCGAGGACTCCTCCGGCAAGGCCGCCGGCGGCCCCGGCGTGATCGGGGTGATCGTCCAGCTCGGCGGGCAGACGCCGCTCGGCCTGGCCCAGCGGCTCAAGAACGCCGGGGTGCCGATCGTCGGGACGTCCCCGGAGTCGATCCACCTGGCCGAGGAGCGCGGCGCGTTCGGCGCGGTGCTGTCCCGGGCCGGGCTGCGCGCGCCCGCGCACGGCATGGCCACCTCGTACGACGAGGCGAAGGCGATCGCCGACGAGATCGGCTACCCGGTGCTGGTCCGCCCCTCGTACGTGCTCGGCGGGCGCGGCATGGAGATCGTGTACGACGACGCCACGCTGCGCGACTACATCGGCCGGGCCACCGCCATCTCGCCGGACCGCCCGGTGCTGGTGGACCGGTTCCTGGACGACGCCATCGAGATCGACGTGGACGCGCTCGTGGACGCCGACGGCGACGTCTACCTGGGCGGCGTGATGGAGCACATCGAGGAGGCCGGCATCCACTCCGGCGACTCGTCCTGCGCGCTGCCGCCGATCACCCTGGCCGGCTCGCACCTGGCCCAGGTGCGCCGTTACACCGAGGAGATCGCCCGCGGCGTCGGGGTGCGCGGCCTGCTCAACGTCCAGTACGCGCTGCAGGGCGACATGCTCTACGTGCTGGAGGCCAACCCGCGTGCCTCCCGTACCGTGCCGTTCGTCTCGAAGGCCACGGCGGTGCCGCTGGCCAAGGCGGCGGCCCGGATCGCCCTCGGCGCCACCATCGCGCAGCTGCGCGCCGAGGGGATGCTGCCGCCCACCGGCGACGGCGGCACCATGCCGGCCGACGCGCCGATCGCGGTCAAGGAGGCGGTGCTGCCGTTCAAGCGGTTCCGCACCCCCTCCGGCAAGGGCATCGACGTGCTGCTCGGCCCGGAGATGAAGTCCACCGGCGAGGTGATGGGCATCGACACCGGCTTCGGGCAGGCGTTCGCCAAGTCGCAGGCTGCCGCGTACGGCTCGCTGCCCACCGCCGGGAAGATCTTCGTCTCGGTCGCCAACCGGGACAAGCGCGGCATGATCTTCCCGATCAAGCGCCTGGCCGACCTGGGCTTCGAGATCGTGGCCACCACCGGCACGGCCGAGGTGCTGCGCCGGCACGGCATCGCCTGCGAGCAGATCCGCAAGCACTACGAGTCGGGTGAGGGTGCGGACGCGGTCTCGCTGATCCTCGGCGGGGACGTGGCGCTGGTGGTGAACACGCCGCAGGGCTCCGGCGCGAGCGCCCGCTCGGACGGGTACGAGATCCGCAGCGCCGCGGTGAGCGTCGACATCCCCTGCGTGACAACGGTCCCCGGCGCCGCAGCCGCGGTCATGGGCATCGAGGCCCGCATCCGAGGCGACCTGAAGGTCCGCCCCCTGCAGGACCTGCACGCCGCCCTCCGGGCGGGCGAGTGACCCCGCGCCTGACTGCGCCGATCATGAGGTTGGCGGCGATGTGGATCTCCAAATCCGCCGCCAACCTCATGATCGACGGGGAGAGCGGGCGGGGGGCCGGGGCGTGATCTTCGAGAAGGTGGTGCGGCCCCGGCTGTTCTCGCTCGCGGGCGGGGACGCCGAGGGGGCGCACGAGTGGACCCTGGAACGGCTCGCGGCGGTGTCGCGGCAGC
The DNA here is from genome assembly GCF_011602315.1 of Micromonospora sp. CMU55-4. Taxonomy (NCBI): domain Bacteria; kingdom Bacillati; phylum Actinomycetota; class Actinomycetes; order Micromonosporales; family Micromonosporaceae; genus Micromonospora; species Micromonospora sp. CMU55-4. Next base: position 63,250 of record NZ_JAAOLH010000005.1, on the reverse strand, counting down.
CGGCCGTTCTCGCGGCGCTGCGACGGGCGTACTTCCGGTCCGCGCCGCGCACCGTGTTCGGGGTGCGCTTCCCCAACCCGGTCGGGCTGGCCGCCGGGATGGACAAGAACGGACTCGCGTTGCCCGCCTGGCCGGCGCTCGGCTTCGGCTTCGTCGAGGTCGGCACCGTGACCGCGCACGCCCAGCCGGGCAACCCCCGGCCCCGGCTGTTCCGGCTGCGCGACAGCGAAGCGGTGATCAACCGGATGGGCTTCAACAACGCGGGCGCGGCGGCCCTCGCCGACCGGCTGGCGGCGTTGCCGCGCCCGCTCGGCGTACCGCTGGGCATCTCGCTCGGCAAGTCCAAGGTGACCCCGTTGGACCAGGCGGTCGAGGACTATCTCGACTCCTACCGGGCGCTCAAGGGACACGGTGACTACTTCGCCGTGAACGTGTCCTCACCGAACACGCCCGGGCTGCGCTCGCTTCAGGACCGGTCCCACCTGGACGCGCTGCTGGCCGCGCTGGTGGGGGAGAAGCCGGTGCTGGTGAAGATCGCCCCGGATCTCACCGAGCCGGCCGTGGCCGAGCTGCTGGAGGTCTGCCTCGACCGGGGCGCCGCCGGGGTCATCGCCACCAACACCACGCTCGCCCGGGACGGGCTGGCCCCGGCCGACCGGGCGCGCGGCGCGGAGACGGGCGGCCTGTCCGGCCGGCCGCTGACCGTACGGGCCCGGGAGATGGTCGCCTTCGTGCACCGGGAGACCGGCGGGCGGCTGCCTGTGATCGGCGTCGGCGGCATCCTCGACCCGGACGACGCGACGCGCATGTTCGACGCCGGCGCGTCCCTGGTCCAGCTCTACACCGGCTTCATCTACCGCGGCCCCGCCCTGACGAGAGCCATAACCCGGACCACCCACCCCTGACCCACCCCTCTCTTCCCCGCGATCTTGCACTCGCGGCCCCGGCACACCCCCTCATTCCGGGCGCGGCAGGGGCAGCAACCGCAAGATCGCGGGGGAAGAGAGGGGGCGGCGGGGAGGGGTGAAGGAGGAGACGTGACGCCTGAGGAGATTCTGGACGCGGACCGGCGGCACGTGTGGCATCCGTACGCCGCGATGCCCTCCGCCGGCGCGCCGTACGTCGTGGACAGCGCGCAAGGGGTGCGGCTGCGGCTGGCGGACGGGCGGGAGCTGGTCGACGGCATGTCGTCGTGGTGGGCGGCGATCCACGGCTACCGGCACCCGGCGCTCGACGCCGCGGTGACCGGCCAGCTCGGGCGGATGAGCCACGTTATGTTCGGCGGGCTCACCCACGAGCCGGCGGTACGCCTGGCGCGCACGCTCGTCGAGCTGACCCCGGACGGCCTGGAACACGTCTTCCTGGCCGACTCCGGCTCGGTGAGCGTCGAGGTCGCGGTGAAGATGTGCCTGCAGTACCAGCGGGCGCGGGGACGCCCGCAGCGCCGCCGGCTGGGCACCTGGCGGGGCGGCTACCACGGTGACACGTTCCACCCGATGAGCGTCTGCGACCCGGAGGGCGGCATGCACCACCTCTGGGGCGACGTGCTGCCCCGGCAGGTGTTCGCGCCGGCGCCGCCGTCCGGCTTCGACGCGCCGCCCGACCCGGCGTACGAGGCGGCTCTGGTGGACGCCGTGGAGCGGCACGCCGACGAGCTGGCCGCGGTGATCGTCGAGCCGGTGGTCCAGGGCGCCGGCGGGATGCGGTTCCACCACCCGCACTATCTGCGTGTACTGCGCGAGGTGACCCGGAAGCACGGCATCCTGCTGGTCTTCGACGAGATCGCCACCGGCTTCGGCCGGACCGGGAGGATGTTCGCCGCCGAGCACGCCGGGGTGGCCCCGGACGTGCTCTGCGTCGGCAAGGCGCTCACCGGCGGGTACCTGACGCTGGCCGCGGCGCTCTGCACGCCCGAGGTGGCGCGGGCGATCTCCGCCGACGGGGTGCTGGCGCACGGACCGACGTTCATGGGCAACCCGCTCGCCTGCGCGGTCGCCAACGCCTCCCTGGAGCTTCTGCGGGCCGGGGACTGGGCCGGCCGGGTGGCGGGGATCGCCGAGGGCCTGCGGGCCGGCCTGGCGCCGTTGCGCGGCGCGCCCGGCGTGGCCGACGTACGGGTGCTCGGCGCGATCGGGGTGGTGCAGCTCGACCACGAGGTGGACCTGCCCCGGGCGACCGCCGCCGCGGTGGCGCAGGGGGTGTGGCTGCGCCCGTTCCGGGATCTCGTCTACACCATGCCGCCGTACGTCTGCGACGCCGCGGACGTGGCACGGATCGCGGCCGGGGTGGCCGCGGCGGTGAAGGCCGGCTGAGCCCGGCCGAGTTCGACAGGGCGCGACGGGAAGGCCGTCGCCGGACACGCCCAGGCGGCCCGGGGCCGCGGGGAGAGGAGAGACGCGATGGAGACGTTCGGCGCCCGACTGCACCGGGCCGTGGCGGAGCGAGGGCCGCTGTGCGTGGGGATCGATCCGCACCCCGGGTTGCTGGCCGGCTGGGGGCTGACCGACGACGTCGACGGACTCGACCGGTTCTGCCGCACCGTGGTGGAGGCGATCGGGGACCGGGTGGCCGTGGTCAAGCCGCAGTCGGCGTTCTTCGAGCGCTTCGGCTCGCGCGGCGTCGGGGTGCTTGAGTCAACTATCCGACAGTTGCGAGATCTGGGAGCGCTCGTTCTGCTTGACGTGAAGCGCGGCGACATCGGCTCGACGGTGGCCGCGTACGCGTCGGCGTACCTCGATCCATCCAGCCCGATGTATGTCGATGCGGTGACCGCGAGCCCCTACCTGGGAGTAGGTTCACTCGCGCCGATGTTCTCCACCGCAGCCGAGCACGGTGGCGGGGTCTTCGTCCTGGCCCTCACCTCGAACCCGGAGGGCGCCTCCGTGCAGCGTGCCGTCGGGGCCGATGGGCGCACCGTCGCGCAGACCGTGATCGACGAGATTTCCCAGCTCAACCGGGGTGCGGAGCCGCTCGGAAGCTTCGGTCTGGTGGTCGGCGCGACGGTCGGCGAGACCGGTCACGACCTCGGCTCCGTGAACGGTCCGCTGCTCGCTCCGGGCCTGGGCGCGCAGGGCGGCACGCCCGCCGGGTTGCGCACCGTCTTCGGCGCCGCGCTGCCGTCGGTGCTCCCGTCGTACTCCCGGGAGGTGCTCGGCGCGGGACCGGACCCGGACGCTCTGCGCGCCGCCGCCGAGCGGGCGCTGGCCGAGTGCCGGAGCGCCCTGGACGTCGTAGGCTGACTGACGGCTCGGTCACTTTCCGTTGATCATCGCGCGCCCACGTTGCCGAAATCTCCGTTGACCGCTAGTTTTCCCCGCGCTGGGAACCACGGACCCCTTTGGTTGCCAGCGACACCACGTTTCACAGATGCGGTGGGGCGCTCCGCCCGCCGTACTAGGGACCTGAGGAGAACTGGTGCCGCTCCCGTCACTGACCCCCGAACAGCGCGCTGCCGCGCTGGAGAAGGCCGCGGAGATCCGCAAGGCCCGCGCTGAGCTGAAGGAGCAGCTCAAGCAGGGCAAGACCACCCTCGCCACCGTCCTCGAGCGGGCCGAGTCCGACGACGTCGTGGGCAAGCTGAAGGTTTCGGCCGTGCTCCAGGCGATGCCGGGCATCGGCAAGATCCGGGCCACCCAGATCATGGAGAAGCTCAAGATCGCGGACAGCCGTCGCCTGCGCGGCCTCGGCGAGCAGCAGCGCAAGGCTCTGCTCGGGGAGTTCGCCGCGAACTGAACGGCCCGCCGTGTAGAAACAAGCGGTGAGCACGGATGACGAGGCGCGCTCGGCGGCTCGGCTCACTGTCCTGTCCGGTCCCTCCGGGGCCGGCCGGAGCAGTGTGGTCGAGGCGGTCCGGGCGCGCCTTGCGTCTGTCTGGGTGCCGGTGGTCGCCACCACCCGGCCGCCGCGCCCCGACGAGCGGGACGGCGTGGACCGCGTCTTCCTCGACGCGCCCGCCTTCGACCAGCTGATCGCCGCCGGGGAACTGCTGGAGTGGTGCCGGATCGGGCCGTACCGCCGGGGCGTGCCCCGGGCCGAGGTACGGGCGCGGCTCGCCGCGGGCCGGCCGGTGCTGCTGCCGCTGGACCTGGGCGGCGCGCTCGCGGTACGGGCGGCGGCGCCCGGCGCCCGGCTGGTGCTGCTCGCGCCGCCGGCGTACCGGGCCGACCCGGACGTCGCGGCCCTCTTCGCCCACGCCGTGGCACACGACCACACCGAGCGCGCCGCGGCGGAGCTGGTAGGATTGCTCGGTTCGTCCTTCCTGGCTCCGGCCCGACCGCCCGCGGGCGGCGCACGAGACGCAGAGGTTTAATTCGTGGGATCCATCGCCACCAACCCCGAGGGCATCACCAACCCGCCGATCGACGAGCTGCTCGAGAAGACCACCTCGAAGTACGCGCTGGTCATCTTCGCCGCCAAGCGCGCCCGTCAGGTCAACGCCTACTACAGCCAGCTCGGTGAGGGCCTGCTGGAGTACGTCGGCCCGCTGGTGGAGACCACCCCGCAGGAGAAGCCGCTCTCCATCGCCATGCGCGAGATCAACGCGGGCCTGCTCACCGCTGAGCCGACCGACCAGCCGTAACCGCGCCCGCGCCGATGCCCGCCGAGATCGTCCTCGGGGTCGGCGGCGGCATCGCCGCCTACAAGGCGTGTGAGCTGCTCCGGCTCTTCACCGAGTCGGGTCACCGGGTCCGGGTGGTGCCGACCGCCTCGGCGCTCCGTTTCGTCGGGGCGCCGACCTGGGCGGCCCTGTCCGGCCAGCCGGTGGCCGACGACGTCTGGTCCGACGTGCACGAGGTGCCGCACGTGCGGCTCGGGCAGCACGCCGACCTGGTCGTGGTCGCCCCGGCCACCGCTGACCTGCTCGCCAAGGCCGCCCACGGCCTCGCCGACGACCTGCTGACAAACACGCTGCTGACCGCGCGCTGCCCGGTGCTGCTGGCGCCGGCCATGCACACCGAGATGTGGGAGCACACGGCGACCGTGGCGAACGTGGCCACGCTGCGCTCGCGCGGCGTCCGGGTGATCGAGCCGGCCGTGGGGCGGCTCACCGGGCGGGACACCGGCAAGGGCCGGCTGCCCGACCCGGCGGAGATCTTCGCGGTGGCCCGCCGGGCCCTGGCCCGCGGCGTCGAGGCCGAGGCCGACCTGGCCGGCCGGCACGTGGTGGTCACCGCCGGGGGCACCCGCGAGCCGCTGGACCCGGTCCGGTTCCTGGGCAACCGGTCCTCCGGCAAGCAGGGGTACGCGTTCGCCCGCGCCGCTGTGGCCCGGGGCGCCCGGGTGACGCTGGTCGCGGCGAACGTGGCGCTGCCCGATCCGGCCGGGGTGGACCTGGTCCGGGTGGGCACCACCGAGGAGCTGCGCACGGCGACGCTGGCGGCGGCCGTCGACGCGGACGCCGTGGTGATGGCCGCCGCGCCCGCCGACTTCCGGCCGGCCAGCTACGCCACCGGGAAGATCAAGAAGTCGGACGACGGTGTCGCGCCGACCATCGAGCTGGTCACCAACCCGGACATCGCCGCCGAGCTGGGTCGCGTCCGCCGCCCCGGCCAGGTGCTGGTGATCTTCGCCGCGGAGACCGACGACGCGGAGGCCAACGGCCGGGCCAAACTGGCCCGCAAGGGAGCCGACATGATCGTCGTCAACGAGGTCGGCGTGGACAAGGTCTTCGGCGCCGACACCAACGCGGCCACCGTGATCGGCGCCGACGGCGCCGTGCACCGGCTGGCCGAGCAGCCCAAGGAGGCCCTGGCCGACGCCGTCTGGGACCTCGTCTGTCCGCGGTTGCCGTCACGTTCCTGACGGTTGGTCGGCCCGCGTTCAGGGGGTCGCGGCGGAACGAGGATGGCTAAACTGCCGCCGAGCGACCTTTAAAAGTCTTCACATGCTTAGGAGTGCCGTGACACGTCTCTTCACGTCCGAATCGGTCACGGAGGGCCACCCGGACAAGATCGCCGACCAGATCAGTGACGGCATTCTCGACGCGCTGCTCGCCCAGGACCCGCACAGCCGGGTCGCGGTGGAGACGCTGATCACCACCGGTCAGGTGCACGTGGCCGGTGAGGTGACCACGAAGGCGTACGCCGACATCCCCACCATCGTCCGGGAGACCATCCTCGGCATCGGCTACGACTCGTCGAAGAAGGGCTTCGACGGCGCGTCCTGCGGCGTCAGCGTGTCCATCGGCGCCCAGTCGCCGGACATCGCCCAGGGCGTCGACAACGCCTTCGAGCTGCGTACCGGCGGGTCGGAGAGCGCGCTGGACGCGCAGGGCGCCGGTGACCAGGGCATGATGTTCGGCTTCGCCTGCTCCGAGACGCCCGAGCTGATGCCGCTGCCGATCGCGCTGGCGCACCGGCTGGCGCGCCGGCTCGCCACGGTCCGCAAGGACGGCACCATCCCCTACCTGCGGCCGGACGGCAAGACCCAGGTGACCATCGAGTACGACGGGCTGCGCCCGGTCCGGCTCAACACCGTCGTCGTGTCCAGCCAGCACGCGGCCGACATCTCGCTGGAGTCGCTGCTCACCCCGGACATCCGGGACCACGTCATCACCCCGGAGCTGGAGGGCCTCGGCCTGGAGACCGAGGGCTACCGGCTGCTGGTCAACCCGACCGGGCGCTTCGAGATCGGCGGCCCGATGGGTGACGCCGGCCTGACCGGCCGGAAGATCATCGTGGACACCTACGGCGGGTACGCGCGCCACGGCGGCGGCGCGTTCTCCGGCAAGGACCCCTCGAAGGTCGACCGCTCGGCCGCGTACGCGATGCGCTGGGTGGCCAAGAACGTGGTCGCCGCCGGGCTGGCCGAGCGGTGCGAGGCCCAGGTCGCGTACGCGATCGGCAAGGCCCACCCGGTGAGCCTGTTCATCGAGACGTTCGGCACCGAGACGGTGCCGGTCGCCTCGATCGAGAAGGCCGTCGCCGAGGTGTTCGACCTGCGCCCGGCCGCCATCATCCGGGACCTGCACCTGCTCCGCCCGATCTACCAGCAGACCGCCGCGTACGGCCACTTCGGCCGGGAGCTGCCGGACCTGACCTGGGAGGGCACCGACCGGGCCGCCGACCTCAAGTCGGCCGCGGGAGCCTGACCGCCGCCACGCGCCGCGACCGGCGACCCGCGCAGGGGTCGCCGGTCGCGCGCGTCTGCGTGGACGTGCCCCTGCCGCACCTGGACCGCCCGTTCGACTACCTGGTGCCGGAGGCGCTCGACGCCGAGGCGCAACCGGGGGTACGGGTGAAGGTGCGCTTCGCCGGGCAGCTGGTCGACGGCTGGCTGCTGGAGCGCGCCGAGTCCTCCGCGCACCCGAAACTGGCGTACCTGGAGAAGGTCGTCTCGTCGGTGCCGGTGCTCTCCCCGGAGGTGGCCCGGCTGGCCCGCGCGGTCGCCGACCGGTACGCGGGCAGCCTCGCCGACGTGCTGAGGCTGGCGGTGCCGCCCCGGCACGCCCGCGCCGAGAAGGCCGTCACCGCCGACGCGGACGCGCCCGCCGACCCCGACGCGCCCGCGGACGCCAGGCCGGGAGGCCGGGCGGAGGTGGACCCGCGCGGCTGGCGGGACTATCCGGCCGGGCCGGCGCTGCTGCGGGCGCTCACCGACGGCCGGCCCGCCCGCGCGGTCTGGTCGGCGCTGCCGGGGGAGGACTGGGCCGGCCGGTACGCCGACGCGGTGGCCGCCACCGTGGCCGGTGGCCGGGGCGCAGTGGTCGTGGTGGCCGACGCTCGTGACCTGGACCGGCTCGACGCCGCCCTGACCGCCGTCCTCGGCGCGGGGCGGCACGTGCGCCTCACCGCCGCCGACGGCCCGGCCCGCCGCTACCGGGCGTTCCTGGCCGCCCGGCGCGGCGACGTGGCAGTGGTGATCGGCACCCGGGCGGCCATGTTCGCCCCGGTGGAGCGGCTCGGCCTGGTGGCGATCTGGGACGACGGCGACGACCTGCACGCCGAGCCCCGCGCGCCCTACCCGCACGCCCGGGACGTGCTGCTCACCCGGGCGCAGCTCGGCGACGCCGCCGCCCTGGTCGGCGGGTACGCCCGCAGCGCCGAGGCGCAGCTGCTGGTGGAGACGTCCTGGGCCCGGGAGGTGGTGGCCGACCGGGCGGTGGTGCGCGCGCGTACCCCGGCCATGGCGCCCACCGGCGACGACCCGCAACTGGCCCGCGATCCCGGCGCGGCCTCGGCGCGGCTGCCGAGCCTGGCCTGGACCAGCGCCCGGGACGCGCTGCGCGCGGACCTGCCGGTGCTGGTGCAGGTGCCGCGCCGGGGTTACGTGCCGTCGGTGGCCTGCGCCGACTGCCGGACCCCGGCCCGCTGCCCGCACTGCGCCGGGCCGCTCGCGCTGCCCTCGGCGCAGGGCACGCCCGCCTGCCGCTGGTGCGGCCGGGTGGCCGCCGCGTACGCCTGCCCGGAGTGCGGTGGGCGGCGGCTGCGCGCCTCGGTCACCGGCGCCCGGCGCACGGCCGAGGAGCTGGGCCGGGCGTTCCCGGGCGTGCCGGTGCGGACCTCGGGGCGGGAGGAGGTGCTCGCCACGGTGCCGGGCGGGGCCGGGCTGGTGATCGCCACGCCGGGCGCCGAACCGGTGGCCGACGGCGGCTACGGCGCGGTGCTGCTGCTCGACTCCTGGGCGCTGCTGACCCGGGCCGACCTGCGGGCCGGTGAGGAGGCGCTGCGGCGGTGGATGGCCGCCGCCGCGCTGGCCCGGCCCGGTACGGCCGGCGGGCGGGTGGTGGTGGTCGCGGACGGCGCGCTCGCGCCGGTGCAGGCGTTGCTGCGCTGGGACTCCGCCTGGTTCGCCGCCCGCGAGCTGGCCGAGCGGCGCGAGCTGGGCTTCCCCCCGGCGGTGCGGATGGCGAGCGTCACCGGCGTCGCCGAGGCGGTCAGTGACCTGCTGGACGGCGCCCGGCTGCCGGACGGCGCCGAGGTGCTCGGGCCGGTGCCGGCCGACGAGGGCCGGGAGCGGATGCTCGTGCGGGTGCCCCGGTCCCGGGCCGCCGCGCTGGCCGAGGCGCTGCACGCCGCCGCCGGCCAGCGCAGCGCCCGCAAGGCGGCCGATCCGGTACGCCTGCAGGTCGATCCGCTCGTGCTGTTCTGACCGGCCGCCGCCGCGTGACACTGCGCACGCGGCCCCTCGCGCACGGTCGTGAGCTGGGGTTTGCCGCACACCTGGTCCGGCAATTGGGTAGCGGGCGGTGATAGCATCGCCCGTCATGCCCAGCCGCGCGGTTTCCCCGCGCGGGACGCGGCGCGGCGGGTGCCAGAGCACGTCGGGCCGACACTCGATGTCGTCAGTCAGCCGGTGAGCAGGGGTGGACCAGTCGTGACCGTTCGTCAGTCGATCGTCTTCAACGGTGACCTCGGCAGTGGCAAGAGCACCGTCTCGGTCGAGATCGCCAAGCGGCTGGGGCTGCGCCGGGTCAGCGTCGGCGACCTCTACCGCCAGATGGCCCAGGAGCGGCAGATGACCGCTCTGCAGCTCAACCTGCACGCCGAGCTGGACCAGGCGGTCGACGGCTACGTCGACCAGCTCCAGCGCGACATCGCCGCCTCCGGCGAGTCGCTGGTCATGGACTCCCGCCTGGCCTGGCACTTCTTCACCGACGCGCTCAAGGTGCACATGATCACCGAGCCGACCGAGGCGGCCCGGCGCGTGCTGGCCCGCCCGTCCGGCCCGGCCGAGAGCTACACCTCGCTGGAGGAGGCGCGGACCAAGCTGCGCGAGCGCAGCGAGAGCGAGCGGGGCCGGTTCATCGTCCGCTACGGCGTCGACAAGGCCCGCCTGCGCAACTACGACCTGATCTGCGACACCACCCGGGCCAACCCGGAGCAGGTCATCCAGCACGTCATCGACGTCTACGAGGGCCGCCTCGGCGCGGACGTGCTGCGCGCCGGTCAGCCGCTGCTGCTGCTCGACCCGACCCGGGTCTACCCCACCGAGGACGTGTCCGCGCTGCGGGGCCTGTGGGACGCCGACCTCGCCGCCGAGCTGGCCGAGAGCGGTGAGGAGCCGGAGCCGCTGAGCATCGGCTACACCGGCGAGTACTTCTTCGTCGTCGACGGGCACCGGCGGCTCAGCTCGGCGGTGCGCGCCGGCCTGCCGATGGTCCCCGCCCGGCTGGTAGCCGAGGTGGACGAGCCGGTGGTCGGCGGGATGAGCGCCGTCGAATTCTTCACCACGCAGGCCCGGCCGGGGCTGATCCACGACTGGGAGGACGCCCACGGCATCACGCTGCCGCTGCCCGAGCACGCGCTGCTCGACGGCGGCCCGGTGCTGGCCGGGGAGCCGGGCGCGGGCGCCTGACCGCGGTGGATACCGCCGTCTCGCCGTGACGGGTTGACCACCCTCGGGCGGCGCGGAGCATGATGGGGGTCTCCGACGCCTGGGGAGGCGGACCGTGGATCCTGCCGACGCGCTCGCGCTGCTGATGTCCCCCGAGGGTCGTGTCGACCCCTACCCGACGTACGAGCTGCTGCGCGCGCACGGCCCGGTGGTCCAGGCCGGCCCGGTCTTCTTCGTGGTCACCGGGTACGCCGAGGCCGACGCGATCCTGCGCGACGCCCGGTTCGGGGTGCTGGACGACGCGCTGCGCGACCAGTTCATGCCCGGCTGGCGGGAGAGCCCGGCGATTCTGTCGATCTCCCGGTCGATGCTGCGCACCAACCCGCCCGACCACAGCCGGATGCGGCGGCTGGCGGCGGGCGCGTTCACCCCGCGCCGGATCGCCGCCATGCACGACGTGGTGCGGGCGCAGGCCGACGAGCTGGTCGACGCGATGCTCGCCGCCGAGGGGCCGGTCGACTTCATGGCCGGGTTCGCGTACCCGCTGCCGGTCGGGGTGATCTGCGCGCTGCTCGGCGTGCCGGCGGCGGACCGGCCGTTGTTCCGGCGCTGGGCCACCGACCTGACCGGCGTGCTGGAACCGGAGATCACCGAAGAGGATCTGGCGGTCGCCGACCGGGGCGCGAGCGAGTTGCGCGCCTACTTCACCGAGCTGGTGTCGGCGCGCCGCCGGGCGCCGGCCGACGACCTGACCAGCGCGCTGGTGCAGGCGCACGACGGCGGTGACCGGCTCTCCGGCGACGAGTTGCTGGCCAACCTGATCGTGCTGCTGGTGGCCGGCTTCGAGACCACCACCAACCTGCTCGGCAACGGCCTGGTGGCGCTGCTGGAGCACCCGCGCGCGGCGGCGACGCTGGCCGAGCACCCGGAGTTCGCCCCCGGGTACGTCGACGAGCTGCTGCGCTACGACTCGCCGGTGCAGCTCACGTCCCGGATGAGCACCGCGCCGGCCCGGTACGGCGACGTCGATCTGCCGCCGGAGAGCTGGGTGATCGTGATGCTCGGCGCGGCCAACCGTGATCCGCGCCGCTATCCGGAGCCGGCGCGCTTCGACCCGTGGCGTCCGCAGGTCCACCCGCTGTCCTTCGGCGCCGGGCCGCACTACTGCCTCGGCGCGGCGCTGGCCCGGCTGGAGGCGCAGGTGGCGTTCCCGCTGCTGCTGCGCCGGCTGCCCGGCCTCGCCGTGGCGGGCCGGCCCGAGCGGCGCGTCCGGCTCACGCTTCGTGGTCACGCCACGCTGCCGGTGCGCGTCGGCCGGGAGGCGTCCCCGGTCACCGTTCCCGGTACGCCACCCGGGGCGGCCGGGCCGACTCCGTAGACTGGACGCGCATCGTTCGACCCAGACAAGGAGCCACGCCGAGTGACCGTCCAGCCCATCCGTCTGTTCGGCGATCCGGTGCTGCGCACGCCGGCCGACCCGGTCGTCGACTTCGACGCCGAGCTGCGCAAGCTGATCGCCGACCTGACCGACACGATGCGCGAGCAGAGCGGCGCCGGCCTCGCCGCGCCGCAGCTCGGGGTGGGCCTGCGGGTGTTCACCTTCGACGTCGACGACGTCCTCGGCCACCTGGTCAACCCGGTGCTGGAGTTCCCCGACGAAGAGGAGCAGGACGGCCCGGAGGGCTGCCTGTCCATCCCCGGGCTCTACTTCGACACCAAGCGCCGGCAGAACGTGATCGCCAAGGGCTTCAACGGCTACGGCGACCCGTTGCAGATCGTCGGCACCGGCCTGATGGCCCGCTGCGTGCAGCACGAGACCGACCACCTCGACGGCGTGCTCTTCGTCGACCGGCTCGACCCGGCCGGCCGCAAGGAGGCCATGAAGGCGATCCGGCAGGCCGAGTGGTACGACCAGGCCGCCCCGCCCACGGTCAAGCTCAGCCCGCACGCCGCCGGCAACCCGTTCGGCCTGGGGCGGTGACCCGGATGCGCCTGGTCTTCGCCGGCACGCCGGCCGTCGCCGTACCGGCCCTGGACGCGATCGCCGCCTCCGGGCACGAGTTGCTCGCCGTGGTCACCCGCCCCGACGCCCCGGCCGGGCGCGGCCGGGGGCTGGTCCGCTCGCCCGTGGGCGCGTGGGCCGACGCGCACGGCGTCGAGGTGCTCACCCCGGCCCGCCCGCGCGAGCCGGAGTTCCTCGACCGGCTGCGCGAGCTGGCGCCGGACTGCGTACCGGTGGTCGCCTACGGCGCGCTGGTGCCGCCGGTGGCGCTGGAGATCCCCCGGCACGGCTGGATCAACCTGCACTTCTCGCTGCTGCCCGCCTGGCGCGGCGCCGCGCCGGTCCAGCACGCCGTGCTGCACGGCGACGAGGTGACCGGGGCCAGCGTCTTCGAGCTGGAGGAGGGGCTGGACACCGGCCCGGTCTACGGCACGGTCACCGACGAGATCCGCCCCGCCGACACCTCCGGCGACCTGCTGGAGCGGCTCGCGCACTCCGGCGCCGGGCTGCTGGTCGCGGTGCTCGACGCGATCGGCGCCGGCACCGCCCGCGCCGTGCCGCAGCCGGTCGACGGCGTCTCGCTCGCCCCGAAGCTGACGGTGGAGGACGCCCGGGTCCGCTGGGGCGACCCCGCGTTCGCGGTGGACCGGCGCGTCCGCGCCTGCACTCCCGCGCCCGGCCCGTGGACGACGTTCCGCGACGACCGGGTCAAGCTCGGTCCGGTCACGCCGGTGGCCGACGGCCCGGAGCTGAAGCCGGGGGAGCTGCACGTGACGAAGTCCGGTGTGCTCGTCGGCACCGCCACCACGCCGGTGCGCCTCGGCGAGGTGCGCGCCGCAGGCAAGAAGGCCATGCCCGCCGGCGACTGGGCGCGCGGCGCCCGGGTCACCGCCGGCGAGGTGTTCGCGTGACGGGGCCGTCGCGCGAGGACCGGCCCGTCGAGGGCGAGCGTCAGCGGGGATACGGCGACCGCCAGCGCGCCGGCGACCGGCCTGGTGGCGAGCGTCAGCGCGGCGACGAGCGGTTCGGCGACCGGCAGCGCTCCGACCGGCAGCGCTCCGACCGGCCCGGCGGCGACCGGCGCGGCGGGGACCGGTTCGGTGGCGACCGGCGGGGCGGGCGTCCGGTCCGTCCGGCCGTGGACCTGCCCCGGCAGGTCGCCTACGAGGCGATCGCGGCGGTGCACCGCGACGACGCGTACGCCAACCTGGTGCTCCCGGCGATGCTGCGCGAGGCGGGGCTGACCGGCCGGGACGCCGCGTTCGCCACCGAGCTGACCTACGGCACGCTGCGGCACACCGGCACGCTCGACGCGATCGTGACCGACGCGGCCGGGCGGGACGTGCAGCGCATCGACCCGCCGGTGCGCGACGCGCTGCGGCTCGGGGCGTACCAGATCCTGCACATGCGGGTGCCCGCGCACGCCGCGGTGTCGTCCACCGTGGACCTGGTCCGGTCGGTGGGGCCGGGCGCGACCGGGTTCGCCAACGCGGTGCTGCGGGAGATCACCAGCCGGGACGCCGACGCCTGGGTGGCCAAGCTCGCCCCGGCGCAGGAGACCGACCCGGTCGGGCACCTCGCGCTGGCGTACAGCCATCCGCAGTGGATCGTGCGGTCGTTCGCCGAGGCGCTCGGCGGCGACATGGGCGAGACGACCCGGCTGCTCATCGAGGACAACGAGCGCCCGCCGGTGCACCTGTGCGCCCGGCCGGGCCTGGCCGACCCGGTGGCGCTGGCCGACGAGGTGGGCGGCGCGCCCGGCGCGTTCTCGCCGTACGCGGTCTATCTGCCCGGCGGCGCGCCGGGCGACCTGGCGGCGGTGGCCGACGGCCGCGCGCACGTGCAGGACGAGGGCTCCCAGCTGGTGGCGGACGCGCTGGCGGCGGCGCCGCTGGACGGCCCGGACGGCCGGTGGCTGGATCTGTGCGCCGGTCCGGGCGGCAAGTCCGGTCTGCTCGGCGCGCTGGCCGCGACGCGGGGCGCGCGGCTGACGGCGGTCGAGGTGGCCGAGCACCGGGCGCGGCTGGTGGAGCAGGCCACCCGCGGGCTGCCGGTGACCGTGCTGAACACCGACGGGCGCAGCGTGGGCAGCGACCCGAAGCTGCCGGAGGGGCACTTCGACCGGGTGCTCGTCGACGCACCGTGCACCGGGCTGGGCGCGCTGCGCCGCCGGCCGGAGGCGCGATGGCGTCGCCAGCCGTCAGACCTGCCGCCGCTGACCCGGTTGCAGCGTGAGCTGCTGACCGCCGCGTTGCGGGCGGCCCGGCCGGGTGGCCTGGTTGCGTACGTGACGTGTTCGCCGCACGTGGTGGAGACGCACGTGACGGTGACCGAGGCGGCCCGGCGCTGCGGCCTCGGCGTCGATTTCGTCGACGCGCGGCCGCTGCTGCCGGCCGGCATGCCGGGCCTGGGGGACGGCCCCACGGTGCAGCTGTGGCCGCACCGTCACGGCACCGACGCCATGTTCCTGGCGGTCCTGCGCCGGAACTGACCCACCTCTCGCAGTCGACCAAGGAGTTCGTGTCCGCCGTGCCCGGACACGAACTCCTTGCTCGTCATGCGGAGAAATGGGGAGCGATGGAGCGTGTGCGGCATCCCGGTGGGGGGAGGGGGCCGGTGGGATGTGACAGCCCGTTGACTGTCCGATCGATGCATGTAACTGTTTCGACCACCGGTCCCGGCACCCCGCCCGCCGAACCCCCACGAGGAGTCTCCATGAGACGCAGAACGCCGACCACGAGCCTCGCGCTCGCCCTCGTCGCCACCCTGACGACGGCGAGCCTGGCCGGCACCGCCTCCGCCGCGCCCGCGCCGGCCGCCGCCCCCGCCCCGGCCGTCGCCGCGCTCGCCGCGCCGGACGTCTCCCTCAGCAACATCCAGGCCCACCTCACCCAGTTCAACTCCATCGCCACCAGCAACGGCGGCAACCGGCGCGCCGGCTCGGCCGGCTACACCGCGTCGGTCAACTACGTGAAGGGCAAGCTCCAGGCGGCCGGCTACACGGTCACCGAGCAGAACTGCTCCACCTGCACCTACCCGGGCAACAACCTGATCGCCGAGTGGCCGCAGGGCCCGTCGGACCAGGTCGTCATGTTCGGCGCGCATCTGGACGGCGTGGCCGCCGGGCCGGGCATCAACGACAACGCCTCCGGCTCGTCGGTGCTGCTGGAGAACGCGCTGGTGCTGGCCGCGCAGAACCCGACCATGACCAAGCGGGTCCGGTTCGCCTGGTGGAACGGCGAGGAGCAGGGCCTGCAGGGCTCCAAGCACTACGTCAACCAGCTCAGCTCCACCCAGCGCGGCTACATCAAGGGCTACTACAACTTCGACATGGTCGGCTCGCCGAACGGCGGCTACTTCATCAACCGGATCACCTCGGCCACCGCGGCGCCGCTGAAGGCGTACTGGGACTCGTTCGGCATCTCGCCGGAGGAGAACACCGAGGGTCAGGGCCGCTCCGACGACTACTCGTTCGCCAACGCCGGCATCCAGACCTCCGGCTACGCGGCGGGCGCCAGCTACACCAAGACGTCGGCGCAGGCCAGCAAGTGGGGCGGCACCGCGGGCGCGGCGTACGACGGCTGCTACCACCGCTCCTGCGACAACACCAGCAACATCAACACGACCATTCTGAACCGGGCCGCGGACGGCGTCGCGTACACGATCTGGGCGCTCGCGGTCGGCGGCGGCACACCCGCCAACGACTTCTCCGTCTCGGTGAGCCCCACCTCCGGCAGCGTCGCCCGGGGCGGCTCCACCACCGCCACCGTCAGCACCGCCACCACCTCCGGCAGCGCGCAGACCGTGGCGCTGTCCGCCAGCGGCGCCCCGAGCGGCGTGTCGGTGAGCTTCAGCCCGTCCTCGGTCACCTCGGGCGGCTCGTCCACCATGACCGTCAGCGCCTCGTCGACGGCCACCACCGGCACGTTCACGCTCACCGTGACCGGCACCGGCTCGGCCACCCGCACCGCCAGCTACACGATCACCGTGACCGGCGGGAGCGGCGGCTGCACCGGCGGCCAGCTCATCGGCAACAGCAGCTTCGAGTCCGGCACCACGCCGTGGACGGCCAGCTCCGGCGTGATCACCAACAGCTCCAGCCAGGCGGCCCGCACCGGGTCGTACAAGGCGTGGCTGAACGGGTACGGCTCCTCGCGTACCGACACGCTGTCCCAGTCGGTCACGCTGCCGTCCGGGTGCAGCAGCTACACGTTCTCGTTCTGGTTGCACATCGACTCGGCCGAGACGACCAGCTCGACCGCGTACGACAAGCTCACCGTGCAGGTCGGCTCGACCACGCTGGCCACGTACTCGAACCTGAACAAGGCCACCGGCTACACCCAGCGCACCTTCAACCTGGCCGCGTACGCCGGGCAGACGGTCACGCTGAAGTGGACCGGGGTCGAGGACTCGTCGTTGCAGACCAGCTTCGTCGTGGACGACGTGACGCTGCAGGTCGGCTGAGCGGACACGGGCGGGGTGGGCGCGGCCCGCCCCGCCCGTGGCTCAGGTGATCGGCAGCGCCTTGGCGCCCGCGCCCTTCACCGAGCGGGTCAGCGTCCGGTCGGAGACCCAGAGGAAGCACTGCACGCCCCGGTCGCCGTCGCGCCACTGCTCCGCGTACGGGTGGTAGATGATGGTGCCGGCCCGGTACTGCATGTTGCCGTCGTCGGGCAGCTTCGCGTACTTGGCGATCAGCCCGCGGCACGCCTTGTGCGTACGCAGCGGGGTGCGCTCGAACTCGGCGTAGCTGATGTCCGGCGCCTGGTAGACGCCGACGAACTCGGCGTGGTGCTTCGCGGTGCAGGCCACCGGCCGCATCTCCTGCACGTCGTCCTTGCTCATCTTCGGGTTGAAGCAGCCCAGCGCCAGCTTCGAGCCGGGCTTCAGCGCGCCCCGCAGGCTGCCGGTGCGCTCGGCCACGTCGCCCTGGTCCAGATCGGTCACCTCGGCGACGTCGCAGCGGTACCAGCGGGCCCCGCCGGACCAGGCGAGCGCCGAGGGGAAGACCACCGACAGCCGCAGCCGCCCGGAGCGCCAGTCCCCGCCGAGGGCCTGGGTGACCTGGCGGGCGCAGTCGCCGTGCGCGGCGCGCATACCGGCCGAGCCGGTGCGCGGCGGGGCGGAGCGCTCCGCCTCCGGGCCGCTCATCGTGCCGACGTGCAGCGTCTCGGCGCGGTGGGTGGCGGCGCAGTCGACCGGCTGGTAGCCGCTGAGGTAGCCGACGTCGGCGACGGTGGGGTGACAGGCCCCGGTGCTCGGCACGAAGCCGACCGGCGCGGCGAACGCGGGCCAGTCGTCGGTCAGGTCGCGGTCCACTCCGGCCGGCGCGGCGCAGCCGCCGAGCG
Source organism: Micromonospora sp. CMU55-4 (assembly GCF_011602315.1). Lineage (NCBI taxonomy): Bacteria > Bacillati > Actinomycetota > Actinomycetes > Micromonosporales > Micromonosporaceae > Micromonospora > Micromonospora sp. CMU55-4. The sequence goes on along the minus strand of NZ_JAAOLH010000005.1, from coordinate 45,625 downwards.
CCAGCGCCGCCACCGTTGACACGGTGACCGCCACCCACAAACGCCGCATCGCGACAGACCTCCCCGTGCGTCCGGAGCCGACCGGCCCCCCGGTACGCCTCGGCGGTGCAGCATACGGCAGCCGATCAGGTCACCGGGAGCCCCTCAGGACCGGCGCCGCGCACCGATCGGTTGAGCTTGCGGTCGTCGCTCCACAGGAAACAGCGCACCCCCCGGTCGCCCTCCTCCCACTCCCGCTGCGACGGTGGGTAGTAGATGGACCCGGCCCGGTACGGCAGTTCGGCGTTGTCCGGCACCTCGGCGAACTGGGCGATCAGCGTCATGCAGCGCCGGTGCGTGGCGGGCGCGCCCTTGGTGAACTCCGCCCAGCTCATGTCGCGTTCCTCGTACACGCCGACGAACTCCGCGCGGTGCGGCTCGGTGCAGAGCACCGGGGCCATGTAGTTGAGGTTCTTGCCGATCAGCTTCGGGTCGAAGCACCTGTGCACGAGCGGGTTGTCGCCGACCAGCGCGCCGCGCAGGCTGCCGACCCGGTTGATCGGACGGGTGTTGTCGATGCTGTCGGTCTCGGCCAGGTCGCAGCGGAACCAGCGCGCGCCGGCGCCCCAGGCGGCCACCGTCGGCAGCGCGATGTTCAGCGTGAGCCGGGCGGCGTGCCAGTCCCCGCCGATCATCTCCCGGGCGCTCCGGTCGCACTCGGCGCGCGCGGTCCGCAGCGCCGGGGTGCCCGGCTCGGGGCGGTCGCCGAGCGTCTCCGGCCCGGTGAACGTGCCGACGTGCACCGTCTCGGCCAGGTGGCTGCCCGCGCAGTCGACGGTCTCGTACGTGGCGGCGGCCACCACCGTGGTGAGCCGGGGCAGGCACGCGTCTGTCGCCGGTACGAACAGCCGCGGCGCCGGCAGCGCCGCCCAGTCGTCGATCAGGTCGCCATCGGCCCGGTGTGTCTGAGCGCAGCCGGCGAGCACCGCAGTCGCGGCGCCGGCCAGCGCGAGCACGTGGAGCCACCGTCGCATCGTCCGCCCCTTCCGGGAGAGATGGCAGCCGGTCGCCATAGGCCCGACCGGCGTCCCCCGCGCCCGGGCGTGCAGCATACGTGACCGTCCCTGTAGGAGTTTCGTCATCTTTCAATCGATCGGCTAGTCACCGACGACTATTCGTGCCGTTTTCCGCTCCGGACGGCCCGATGGTGCACCACGGGTGACGGAAGGCTCACCACCTGTCGCTCCGGGAGCCGTGCCGCGACCTCCGGATCACCGCGTTCGTACACTGGCCCGGTGACCGTACCGCCGCCGATCGTCGCGCCGAGCATCCTGGCCGCCGATTTCGCCCGCCTCGCCGACGAGGTCCGTGCCGTGGAGCCCGCCGCCGACTGGCTGCACGTCGACGTCATGGACAACCACTTCGTGCCCAACCTGACCATCGGGCTGCCGGTGGTGCAGAGCCTGCGCGCCGTGACCGAGATCCCGTTCGACGTGCATCTGATGATCACCGATCCGCGCCGCTGGGCGCCCGGGTACGCCGACGCCGGGGCGTACAACGTCACGTTCCACGCCGAGGCGTGCGACGACCCGGTGGCGCTCGCGAAGGATCTGCGCTCGGCCGGGGCGAAGGCGGGCCTGGCGATCGACCGGGACACCCCGATCGAGCCGTACCTGGAGCTGCTGCCGAGCTTCGACACGCTGCTGATCATGACGATCAAGGCCGGTTTCGGCGGCCAGCGGTTCCTGCCGCAGCTGCTGGACAAGGTGCGCGCCGCCCGCCGGCACGTCGACAGCGGCCACCTGGAGCTGCGCATCGAGGTCGACGGCGGCATCGCCGCGGACACCATCGAGCAGGCCGCCGCGGCCGGGGCCGACGCGTTCGTCGCGGGCACCGCCGTCTACGGCGCCGACGATCCCGCGGAGGCGGTACGCCGCCTGCGGGGCCTGGCGGAACGTGCGATGACCGGGGCCTGAGATGGACGCGGCCGGCGAGCGCCCCGACGTCATCCTGGTCGTCGACGACGACGAGGACATCGCCCGCTTCGTCGAGTTCAACCTGCGCCTGCACGGTTTCGAGGTGCTGCACGCCAGTGACGGCCAGGAGGCGCTGGAGATCATCGAGCGGCAGCGGCCCGACCTGGCGGTGGTGGACCTGATGATGCCGCGCGTCGACGGCCTGGAGCTGACCCGGCGGCTGCGCGCCGACCCGATGACCTCCGCGCTGCCGGTGATCATGCTGACCGCCAAGGGGATGACCCAGGACAAGGTCAACGGGCTCAGCGTCGGCGCCGACGACTACCTGGTCAAGCCGTTCGACACGCTGGAGCTGGTGGCCCGGGTCAACTCCACGCTGCGGCGCAACAAGGAGTTCCGCGAGGTCTCGCCGCTGACCGGCCTGCCCGGCAACAGCCGGATCCGGCGGGAGATCAGCGACCGGGTCCGCAACGGCGTCGACTACGCCGTGGGCTACATCGACATCGACCGGTTCAAGAGCGTCAACGACCGGTACGGCTTCGTGCGCGGCGACGAGTTCATCTCGGCGCTGGCCCGCAGCCTGCACCGGGCGGTGGTGTCGATCGGGCTGCCGCCGGCGTTCCTCGGGCACGTCGGCGGCGACGACTTCGTGATCGTCTGCGCGCCCAGCCAGGTCCGGCCGCTGACCAGCCGGGCCGTTGTCGACTTCGAGAAGGCCGCGGACGCGCTCTACGACGCCACCGACCGGGAACGCGGCTTCGTCGAGCTGAAGGACCGGCGCGGCAACATCCGCCGCGCCGCGCTCGTCACGCTCTCCATCGGGGTGTCGCTGTCCGATTCCGGCAAGCGGTTCACCGACCCGCTGGAGGCCATCGCGGTGGCCTCGGAGATGAAGACGGTGGCCAAGAGCCAGCCCGGCTCGTACGTGGCGGTGGACCGCCGGCGCGGCGTCACCTGAGCGCTCCTGTGAGGTAGCTCGCCTCTGTGGCGCGCACCCGGGCGGAACGTGTAAGACTTCCCGTATACCCACCACGCGCTGGCGGGGCTCGGTGAAATTCCGAACCGGCGGTGATCCACGGTCCGACCGTGGTAAGCCCGCGACCCGGACGGCTTCGGCCGGACGGTGGACCTGGTGAGAATCCGGGGCCGACGGTTGGGGTGCGGCTCGTCCGCCCCCAGACAGTCCGGATGGGAGACAGCGCGCGGAACGGGGGAGGCCCCTGCCGGCCGCTGAGCACCCTCAGCCGCCGCGTGGGCTCCCCGGGGTCGGCGACGCCGTCCCCGGGTTCTCCGCCGCCGCGTGTCCGCGGCTTTGTGGCCGCTGCTCCCGAACCCGCCCGCGCGCGACCGGCGAGCGGGAGGACAGACGGCCATGGCGAGCGTCTCCGTCGACGAGGCGATGCGTCGTGCCATCGAACTGGCCGCGCGCGGCCTCGGCGCCACCAGCCCCAACCCGGTCGTCGGCTGCGTGCTGCTCGACACCGACGGCGAGGTCGTCGGCGAGGGCTTCCACGCCTACGCCGGCGGCCCGCACGCCGAGATCGTCGCGCTGGCCCAGGCCGGCGCCCGCGCCCGCGGCGGCACCGCTGTGGTCACCCTGGAGCCCTGCGACCACACCGGCCGCACCGGCCCCTGCAGCCACGCGCTCATCGCCGCCGGGGTGGCCCGCGTCGTGGTCGCCGTGCCCGACCCCAACCCGGTCGCCTCCGGCGGCGCGGCCACGCTGCGCGCCGCCGGGGTCCAGGTGACCCTCGGGGTACGCGCCCAGGAGGCCGAGGCCGGCAACGTCGCCTGGCTCACCTCGATGCGCCGGGGCTGGCCGTACCTGATCTGGAAGTACGCGGCCACGCTCGACGGGCGCTCGGCCGCCGCCGACGGCACCAGCATGTGGATCACCTCCGAGGCGGCCCGGATCGACGTGCACGCGCTGCGCGGCACCGTTGACGCGGTGCTCGCCGGGGTGGGCACCGTGCTCACCGACGACCCCCGGCTCACCGCCCGCAACCTGCGCGACGGAACCATGGCCATCCGGCAGCCGCTGCGGGTCGTGGTGGACAGCTCGGGGCGTACCCCGGCCGAGGCCCGGGTCCGCGACGGCGCCGCCCGCACCTGGGTGGCCACCGCCGCGGAGGTCGGCGCCGGGCCGGACGGCCGGGTCGACCTGGCGGCGCTGCTCGCGGAGCTGCACCACCGCGGCGTGCGGGCCGCGTTGCTGGAGGGCGGGCCGACGCTGGCCGGCGCGTTCCTCGCCGCCGGCCTGGTCGACAAGATCGTCGGGTACGTCGCGCCGAAGCTGCTCGGCGCCGGCCCGACCGCGCTGCTCGACGCCGGCGTGAGCACCATCGCCGACGCCATCGATCTGGAGATCACCGACGTTACGCGGGTCGGTCCCGACCTGCGGATCACCGCGCTGCCCCGGAAGAGGGAGGCCTGACATGTTCACCGGCATCGTCGAGGAACTGGGCGAGATCGTCCGGAGCACCGAGACCGGCGACGACTCCGCCCTGGTCGCCATCCGTGGCCCGCTCGTCACCTCGGACGCCCGGCACGGCGACTCCATCGCGGTGAACGGCGTCTGCCTGACCGTTGTCGACGTCGACGGCGGTGTGTTCACCGCCGACGTGATGGGCGAGACGCTGCGCCGCACCGCGCTGGGGGCGCTGCGCCCCGGCGACCCGGTCAACCTGGAACGCGCCGCCGCGCTCAACAGCCGCCTCGGCGGGCACCTGGTGCAGGGCCACGTCGACGGCGTCGGCGAGATCGTCGCCCGGGAGCCGGCCGCGCAGTGGGAGACCGTCCGGTTCCGGCTGCCCGACGGGCTGGCCCGGTACGTGGTGGAGAAGGGCTCGATCACCGTCGACGGCGTGTCGCTGACCGTCGCCGAGGCGGGCGACGACTGGTTCTCGGTCGGCCTGATCCCCACCACGCTCAAGCTCACCGTGCTCGGCACGAAGCAGGTCGGCGACCCGGTCAACCTGGAGGTCGACGTGCTGGCCAAGTACGTCGAACGGCTGCTCGGCGACCGCGGCGCGGGAAGCGTGCGGTGATGGGCCCGCTCGGCTGGCTGCTCGACGCCCAGGTGCACGTGGCCGGCTCGCCGGTGCTGGTCCGGGAGATCGTCGGCAACGGCTTCGGGCTCGCCTCGGCGCTGCTCGGACTGCGCCGGGTGGTGTGGGCCTGGCCGGTCGGCATGATCGGCAACGCGCTGCTGCTCACCGTGTTCCTCGGCGGCGTCTTCGTCACCCCGCAGGCGCACGACCTCTACGGCCAGGCCGGCCGGCAGGTCTTCTTCTTCGCCGTCAGCGTGTACGGCTGGTGGCGCTGGTCGCGCAACCGGCGTGCCGGTGGCGGGGACGAGCCGGCCGTGGTGCCGCGCTGGGCCACCTGGCCGGAGCGGCTCGGCCTGCTCGTGGCCGCCGTCGTCGGCACCGCCGCCGCGTACCCGGTGCTCGCCGCGCTCGGCTCGTGGGGGCCGCTGCCTGATGCCTGGATCCTGGTCGGCAGCCTGCTCGCCACGTACGGCATGGCCCGCGGCTGGGTCGAGTTCTGGCTGATCTGGATCGCCGTCGACGCGGTCGGCGTACCGCTGCTGCTGCGCGGCGGCTTCTACCCGTCGGCCGCCATGTACCTGGTCTACGGCGCGTTCTGCGCGGCCGGCCTGTACAGCTGGTGGCGCACCTCCCGGGCCGTCGCGACCGCGCCCGCCCCGATCCCGGCGACGTACTCGGAGGCAGTGGCATGACCACTTTCGGATCGATCGAGCAGGCGGTGGCGGACATCGCCGCCGGGCGCCCCGTGGTCGTGGTCGACGACGAGGACCGCGAGAACGAGGGCGACCTGATCTTCGCGGCCGAGCTGGCCACCCCGGAGCTGGTCGCGTTCATGGTCCGCTACACCTCCGGCTACATCTGCGTGCCGCTGACCGAGGACGAGTGCGACCGGCTCGACCTGCCGCCGATGCACCACACCAACCAGGACCGGCGCGGCACCGCATACACCGTGACGGTGGACGCCCGGGAGGGCGTCAGCACCGGCATCTCGGCCGCCGACCGGTCGCACACCATCCGGCTGCTCGCCGACGCCGCCACCGACCCGACCGACCTGGCCCGGCCCGGCCACGTGGTGCCGCTGCGCGCCCGCGCCGGCGGGGTGCTGCGCCGACCCGGGCACACCGAGGCGGCGGTGGACCTGACCCGGATGGCCGGGCTGCGCCCGGCCGGGGTGCTGTGCGAGCTGGTGAACGACGACGGCACCATGATGCGCCTGCCGGACCTGGAGAAGTTCTGCGCCGAGCACGGCCTGACGCTGGTCACCATCGCGGACCTGATCGCCTACCGGCGGCGCACCGAGAAGCAGGTCGAGCTGGCCGCCGAGGCCCGGATGCCCACCCCGTACGGCGTGTTCAAGGCGCTCGGCTACCGCGCCGAGCACGACCCGGCCGAGCACGTCGCGCTGGTCATGGGCGACCTCGGCGACGGGCGGGACGTGCTGGTGCGGGTGCACTCCGAGTGCCTCACCGGCGACGTGTTCGGCTCGCTGCGCTGCGACTGCGGGCCGCAGTTGCAGGCCGCGCTGGCCCGGGTCGCGGCCGAGGGCCGCGGCGTGGTCCTCTACGTGCGCGGGCACGAGGGCCGGGGCATCGGCCTGCTGCACAAGCTGCAGGCGTACCAGCTCCAGGACCAGGGCCGCGACACGGTGGACGCGAACCTCGACCTGGGCCTGCCGGCCGATGCCCGCGACTACGGCACCGGCGCGCAGATCCTCTACGACCTGGGCGTCCGCTCGATGCGGCTGCTGACGAACAACCCGGCCAAGCGGGCCGGGCTGGAGGGGTACGGGCTCACCGTGACCGGCCGGGAGGGGCTGCCCGTGCGGTCCAACCCGGAGAACGTGCGCTACCTGCGCACCAAGCGGGACCGGATGGGTCACCTGCTGGACGGACTGGACGAGGTGACCGAGGCGCCGATGGGCCGCCCGGTAGCCGGTGACGAGATCGGAGCGTAGGGCGATGGCGGGTTTCGGGGAGCCGGGCGTGAGCGCGGTGGACGCCGCCGGCATGACTGTCGGCGTGGTGGCCGCCCGCTGGCACGGCGAGCTGACCGACCACATGACCGAGCGGGCGGTGGCCGCCGCGCAGGCGTGCGGGGCGCGGGCCGTGGTGGCCCGGGTGGCCGGCTCGGTGGAGCTGCCGGTGGTGGCCCAGGCGATGGCCCGCCGCTTCGACGTGGTGGTCGCGCTCGGCGTCGTGGTACGCGGCGCGACGGCGCATTTCGACTACGTCTGCCAGTCGGTCACCGAGGGGCTGACCCGGGTGGCGCTGGACGAGGGCAAGCCGGTGGCGCACGGGGTGCTGACGGTGGACACCGTCGAGCAGGCCCGGGACCGGGCCGGGCTGCCCGGCTCGGCCGAGGACAAGGGCTGGTCGGCGACGGTGGCCGCGCTGGACGCCGCCCTCGCGATTCGCGGCCTGGACGCCCAGTCCGCCCACCGCGTCGGCTTCGCCTGACCCACCCGGCCCGTCACCAGCAGCGGCTGGAAGAATCGCCTTCCGTGAAGACGTTCGAGGAGTTGTTCGCCGAGCTGCAGGCCAAGGCCGCCGCCGGCACCCCGGGCTCGGGCACGGTCGACGCGCTCGCGAAGGGCGTGCACTTCATCGGCAAGAAGGTCGTCGAGGAGGCGGCCGAGTCGTGGATGGCCGCCGAGCACGAGGGCCCGGAGCGGGCCGCCGAGGAGATCTCCCAGCTGCTCTACCAGGCGCAGGTGCTGATGCTCGCGACCGGTCTGGAACTGAAGGACGTCTACCGACATCTGTGAGTGCCCGTCCGCTGATCATCCGATCGAACGAAGGAGCACTCCCATGCTGCGTGTCGCAGTACCCAACAAGGGCGCCCTGGCCGAGAAGGCGGCCCAGATGCTGCGCGAGGCGGGCTACCGCCAGCGCACCGACCCGAAGGACCTGGTCTGCCGGGACGAGCCCAACGACATCGAGTTCTTCTACCTGCGCCCCAAGGACATCGCCACCTACGTCGGCTCCGGTGACCTGGACGTCGGCATCACCGGGCGGGACCTGCTGATCGACTCCGGCGCTCCGGCCGAGGAGGTGGTGGACCTCGCCTTCGCCCAGGCCACCTTCCGGTTCGCCGCCCGCCCGCAGGACGTGGACGACGTCCGGGATCTGGGCGGGCACCGGATCGCCACCGCGTACCCGGGTCTGGTCGAGCGGCACCTGGCCGAGCTGGGCGTCAAGGCCGACGTGATCCGCCTGGACGGCGCGGTGGAGAACGCCATCCGCCTCGGCGTGGCCGACGTGGTCGCCGACGTGGTGGAGACCGGCGCGACGCTGCGCCAGGCCGGCCTGGTGGTGTTCGGCGAGCCGCTGCTGCGTTCCTCGGCGGTGCTGGTCCGCCGCGCCGGCACGCCCGGCGGCACCCAGCACGAGCAGCTGCTGCGCCGGCTGCACGGCGTCCTGGTCGCCCGGCGCTACGTGATGCTCGCCTACGACGTGCCGGCCGGCCTGCTCGACCGGGCCAGCTCGCTGACCCCCGGCATCGAGTCGCCGACGGTCTCGCCGCTGCACCGGGAGGGCTGGGTCGCGGTGCAGGCGATGGTGCTCCGCGACGACGTGCACCGGATCATGGACGAGCTGTACGAGCTGGGCGCCCGCGCGATCCTGGTCACCAACATCCACGCCTGCCGCCTGTGAGGCCGCTGCCACTCCCGGCCGCGCTCGCGGTGGTCGTGGCCGGTGGCGTGGCCTCCGCCGCCCAGGGCGTGGTCAACGCCGAGATGGGGGAGCGGACCGGCGCCCCGGTCCTCGGCGCGGTCGTCAACAACCTCGGCGGCTGCCTGCTGGTGCTGGCCGGGATCGTGGCGCTGCCGTCGATGCGCGCCGGGCTGGCCGCGTTGCGCCGCTCCGGGCTGCCCTGGTGGACCTACCTGGGCGGGGTGGGCGGCGCGGTGATTGTGCTGGTCGCGCCGGTGGTGGTGCCCGTGCTCGGGGTGGCGGTGTTCACCATCGCCCAGGTGGCCGGTGGCAGCCTCGGCGGCCTGGCGGTGGACCGGGCCGGGCTGGCCGCGACCGGGCGGATGCCGCTCACCGTGCCCCGCGTCGGCGGGGCGGTGCTCGGCGTCGGCGCGGTCGCCCTCGCCCAGCTCGGCCGCCCGGTCGGCGAACTGGCGGTCGGGCTGGTGCTGCTCTGCGTCCTGGGCGGGCTGGCGGTGGCGACGCAGTCCGCGCTCAACGGCCGGGTCGCCGCCACCGTGGGCCCGGCCGCCGGGCTCGCCGTCAACTTCGCGGTCAGCACCGTGGTGATCGGCGCGGTGGCGGCGCTGACCGGCGCGCTCGCGAGCCAGCCCCGCTGGCCCGGCCAGTGGTGGCTCTACGTCGGCGGCCTGCTCGGCGTCGGCATCGTGCTCTCCCTGCTGGTCGGCGTACGCGCCGCCGGGGTGCTGCGCACCGGCCTGGCGCTGGTGGCCGGGCAGCTCGGTGGCGCGCTGCTGCTGGACCTGGTCCTGCCCGGCGGGCCCGGCGTGCGGCTGCCGGTGCTGGCCGGCGCCCTGCTCACGCTGCTCGCCGTGGTGGTCACCAGCCTGCGCCGGCGCGGCCCGGACCGTGTGGCGGCCGAAGATGCGCGCGAACCGGATGGCAGACTGGTCGGGTGAGCGATTCCGTGGTGACCGTGCGACCCCGCCGCGTCCGGGTCGTGTGCTGGGTGTCGGCCGTCACGCTGTTCGTCGTGTTCAGCCTCGTCGCGACGTCGCTGACGGGCGCCACCGGCAACGGCTACGGCACGTTCCAGCGCGGCGACCAGTTCGCCATGATCGGCCTGGGCGTGTTCGGTGCGCTCGGCTTCCTGCTGTTCACCCGCCCGCGCGTGGTCGCCGACGCCAAGGGCGTCCGGGTGCGCAACGTGTTCAGCTCGTACGAGCTGCCGTGGGAGGTGATCCGCGGGGTCCGGTTCGACAGGGGCGCCCCGTGGGCCAGCCTGGAGCTGCACGACGACGACCTGCTGCCGATGGTCGCGTTGCAGGCCGCCGACAAGGAGAGCGCGGTCGAGGCGGTCCGCGCGTTGCGCCGGCTGCACCAGGCGCATCTGGCGGCGCTGTCCGCGGGCCAGTCGGCACCCCGCTGACCAGCGAGCCCGGTTTGGGTGGGCCTGGGCCGAGGGTGTAGTGTTGCGGAGTCGACCAGACTGCCCCCGTCCCTGACGCGCGGGCGGTCGTGAAGCGGAGCGCCCGCTCCCACCCGAGTCGCCGCCACGGTGGCCGGGTCCGGTCCCCGGTTTCGGGCACGTCCCGGCGCCGGATGCGCGATCCTGTGATCGTGCCGACCGGTCGAGTGGGCCCTGGCATACGCCGGGGCCTTCTGCTTTCCGGGTCGGCTCCCGCCCGGGAGCCCGCGGAGTCGGCACCGTAGGAGACTCGACTCGAGGAGGCCCCATCAGCGTCGAACCACGCGTGAACGAGCAGATCCGGGCACGTGAGGTCCGACTGGTCGGCCCTGAGGGTGAGCAGGTGGGCATCGTCCCGCTTGAGCGCGCCCTGCAGCTGGCCGCGGACGTCGACCTGGACCTGGTCGAGGTTGCGCCGATGGCGCGCCCGCCGGTGTGCAAGCTCATGGACTTCGGCAAGTTCAAGTACGAGAGCGCACTCAAGGCGCGCGAAGCGCGGCGTAACCAGCAGCAGACCGTCATCAAGGAGATGAAGCTCCGGCCGAAGATCGACCCGCACGACTACGAGACCAAGAAGGGTCACGTGGTGCGGTTCCTCAAGGCCGGCGACAAGGTCAAGGTGACGATCATGTTCCGCGGTCGGGAGCAGAGCCGCCCGGAGCTGGGTTACCGGCTCCTGCGCCGGCTCGAGTCCGAGATCACGGACCTGGGATACGTCGAGGCCGCTCCGAAGCAGGACGGCCGCAACATGATCATGGTTCTCGCTCCGCACCGGGCCGTCAAGGCCTCCGCGGTCGCCGCCACGGCGTCCCGCGGTGGACCGCGCGACCGGGCCGCGGAGGAACCGGCCGCTCCGGCCGGCGAGACCCCGGCGGCCGGCGACACCGCAGCAGCCGGCGAGACCGGTACGACCGCTGAGACCAGCGGCCAGTAACAGGGGAGAAGACGTTCCAATGCCGAAGATGAAGAGCCACACGGGTATGGGCAAGCGGGTCAAGGTGACCGGCAAGGGCAAGATCGTTGCCCAGCAGGCCGGCCTTCGCCACAACCTGGAGAAGAAGCCCAGCACCCAGACCCGTCGGCTGACCGGCACCGTCGAGCTGGCCAAGGCCGACGTCAAGCGCATCAAGAAGCTGCTCGGCCGCTGACGCGAGCCACCTGAACCGAAGAAGGAGTTGAGATGGCACGCGTCAAGCGGGCTGTGAACGCCCAGAAGAAGCGTCGTACCCTGCTGGAGACCGCGAGCGGTTACCGCGGTCAGCGCTCCCGGCTGTACCGCAAGGCCAAGGAGCAGGTGCTGCACTCGATGCAGTACTCCTACCGGGACCGTCGCGACCGCAAGGGCGACTTCCGGCAGCTCTGGATCCAGCGGATCAACGCCGGCGCCCGGGCCAACGGCCTGACCTACAACCGGCTGATCCAGGGCCTGCGCCTGGCCGGCATCGAGGTCGACCGGAAGATCCTGGCCGACATGGCCGTCAACGACGCCGCCTCGTTCGCGGCGATCGTCGAGCTGGCCCGCGCCGCCGTGGCGGCCGAGGGCACCGGTGGCGCCGCGGCTCAGGCCGCCTGACCCACCCCGTACGGCAGATCGAGGCGTCTCCCATGCAGTCACATCCGCAGGGGAGGCGTCTCGACGCCGTTCCCGGACCGTTCACCCCGCGTACCCCCAGGGTCGTGGCGGCCCGCCGGCTGCATCGCCGGCGCGACCGCGACCAGGCCGGCCGGTTCCTGGCCGAGGGGCCGCAGGCGGTCCGGGAGGCGCTGGCCCGCGCCGGCACCGTGGTCGAGCTGTTCGGCACCCCGGCGGCGCTCGACAGGTACGCCGACCTCGCCGCCGCGGCCGCCCGGGCCGACGTGCCGGTCTCCGAGGTGACCGACGACGCGCTGGCCGCGCTGGCCGAGACGGTCGCGCCGCAGGGACTGGTGGCGGTGTGCCGGCACCTCGACGTACCCCTGGCGCAGGCCGTGGCGCGCGGACCGCGACTGGTCGCGGTGCTCGCCGGGATCCGCGACCCGGGCAACGCCGGCACCGTGCTGCGCACCGCCGACGCGGCGGGCGCGGGCGCCGTGGTGTTCGCGGGCGAGGCGGTCGACCCCTACAACGGCAAGTGCGTGCGGGCCTCCGCCGGCAGCCTCTTCCACGTCGACGTGGTGCGCGCCGCCGACCCGCTCGCCGCCGTCGAGGCGCTGCGGGCCGCGGGCCTGAAGATCTTCGCCACCACCGGGTACGGCGACAGCGACCTGGACGACCTCGCCGACGCGGGAAGGCTGGCCGCGCCGACAGCGTGGCTGTTCGGATCGGAGGCGCACGGCCTGCCCGAGGAGCTGACCGCCGCCGCCGACGCCCGGGTCCGGGTGCCGCTGCACGGGCGCGCGGAGAGCCTGAACCTGGCTGCGGCTGCCGCCGTCTGCCTGTATTCTTCCGCCAGAGCACTGCGTGTCCCCCGGGGCGCGCGAGAGACAGCAGGGGAGTCCGCCTCGTCATGAACGCGCCACGGCGTTCGTTTAGCCAGCCCGCCGGTGTCGGCGGGCGGCGGGCCTGACCCTTCCCCCTGCACGACTCCCCACCGGCGGGCTGCGGCGAAGCCGCGCGTCCGTAGACTCGCCTAGCCACCCGTGAGGGTCGGCGCCGCCGTGAGGGAGTGCCCGTTCACCATGAGCTACCGCAACGATCCGTACGACCCGAAGCAGGTCGCCCTGCTCGACCCGGACGCCCTGGCCGGAGCAGTGGCCGATGCCGAGAAGGCGTTCGCCGACGCCACCGACCCGGACGCGCTCACCGCGCTGCGCCCCGCGCACCTCGGCGACCGGTCCCCGGTGTCGCTCGCGCGCCGGGAGATCGGCGCGCTGCCGCCGGCCGCGAAGGCCGACGCCGGCAAGCGGGTCAACGAGGCCCGCCGCGCCATCGAGAGCGCGTACGCCGCCCGGCAGGAGATCCTGGAGCGCGAGCAGGCCGAGCGGGTGCTGGTCGAGGAGCGGGTCGACGTGACCCTGCCGTACGACCGCCGGCCGCGTGGCGCCCGCCACCCGCTGAGCGTGCTGATGGAGCAGATCAGTGACCTGTTCATCGGCATGGGCTACGAGGTGGCCGAGGGCCCCGAGGTCGAGCTGGAGTGGACCAACTTCGACGCGCTGAACATCCCGGCCGACCACCCGGCGCGCGGCCTGATGGACACGTTCCACATCGCACCCGAGGGCTCGGGCCTGGTGCTGCGCACCCACACGTCGCCGGTGCAGGCGCGCACCATGCTCAGCCGCAAGCCGCCCATCTACGTGGTGGTGCCCGGCCGGGTCTACCGCACCGACGAGCTGGACGCCACCCACGCGCCGGTCTTCCACCAGGTCGAGGGCCTCGTGGTGGACAAAGGCATCACCATGGCGCACCTGCGCGGCACGCTCGACCACTTCGCCCGGGCCATGTTCGGCGAGGGCGCGAAGACCCGCTGGCGGCCGCACTACTTCCCGTTCACCGAGCCGTCGGCGGAGTTCGACGTCTGGTTCCCGGAGCACCGGGACGGTCCGCAGTGGGTCGAGTGGGGCGGCTGCGGCATGGTCAACCCGCGGGTGCTGCGCGCCTGCGGCATCGACCCGGAGGTCTACTCCGGATTCGCGTTCGGCATGGGCATCGACCGGACCGTGATGGTCCGGCACGGCGTCAGCGACATGCGGGACATGGCCGAGGGCGACGTGCGGTTCACCCGCGCGTTCGGCGCCTGAGCTACGGGAACGGTGGTTTAACAGTCATGCGAGTTTCTGTCAGTTGGCTGCGCGAGTACGTCGACCTGCCGGCCGACCTGCCCACCGGCGACCTGGAGCAGGCGCTGGTCGACCTCGGCATCGAGGTCGAGTCCGTGGTGGACCTGCGCGAGTCCGTCACCGGCCCGCTGGTCGTCGGCGAGGTCCTGGAGATCGAGGAGCTGACCGGCTTCAAGAAGCCGATCCGCTTCTGCCGGGTCGACGTCGGCGCCGCGAACGGCACCGGCGAGCCGCAGGAGATCGTCTGCGGGGCGCGCAACTTCGCCCAGGGCGACAAGGTCGTGGTGATCCTCCCCGGCGGCGTGCTGCCCGGCGGGTTCGCGATCGGCGCGCGCAAGACGTACGGGCGCAACTCCCACGGCATGATCTGCTCGGCCCAGGAGCTGGGGCTGGGCGACGACCACTCGGGCATCGTCGTGCTGCCCGAGGACGTCAAGGCCCAGCCCGGCGACGACGCCCGGCCCGTCGTCGGCCTGGACGACGTCGTGGTCGAGATGGAGATCACCCCGGACCGCGGGTACGCGCTGAGCGTGCGCGGCATCGCCCGGGAGCTGTCGCACGCGCTCGGCGTGCCGTTCCGCGACCCGGCCGACGCGCCCGCGCCCGGCGCGACCGCCGAGCCCGCGTACCCGGTGGAGGTCCGTGACCCGGTCGGCTGCGACCGGTTCGCGGCGCGGATGGTGCGCGGCGTCGACCCGACCGTGGAGACGCCGGGCTGGATGCGGCAGCGGCTCACCGTGGCCGGCGTACGCAGCATCTCGCTCGCCGTCGACATCACCAACTACCTGATGCTCGAACTCGGCCAGCCGATGCACGCCTTCGACGCGGACCGGATCGCCGGGCCGCTCGTGGTGCGCCGCGCCGAGCCGGGGGAGAAGCTGACCACGCTGGACGGGGTGAGCCGCACGCTGTCCGCCGAGGACCTGGTGATCTGCGACGACACCGGTCCGATCTCCCTGGCCGCGGTGATGGGTGGCGAGACCAGCGAGGTGCTCGCCTCCACCACGAACGTGCTGTTCGAGGCGGCGCACTGGGACCCGGCGACCGTCGGCCGTACCGCGCGGCGGCACAAGCTGTTCAGCGAGGCGGCGAAGCGGTGGGAGCGGGGCGTCGACCCGGCGCTGCCGCTGGTCGCGCTGGACAAGGCGGTCCGGCTGCTCACCGACCTCGCCGGCGGCACGGCCGGCGACGAGGTGCTCGACATCGACCACGTCGCGCCGCGTACGCCGGTGACGCTGCCGGTGGACCTGCCGTCGCGGCGGGTCGGCGTGTCCTACTCGCCGGACCGCGTGGTGGAGCTGCTGGAGCAGGTCGGTTGCACAGTCACGCGCGGCGCGGACCGGCTCGCCGAGGACCCGGGCACGGCCGGGGTCGGCTCCGGCGCGGGTGAGGTGCTGACCGTGACGCCGCCGAGCTGGCGTCCCGACCTGACCGACCCGGCCGACCTGGTGGAGGAGGTGGTACGCCTCGACGGCTACGACCGGGTGCCATCGGTGCTGCCCACCGCGCCGCCCGGCCGGGGCCTGACCTGGCAGCAGCAGCGCCGCCGGGCCGTCGCCCGCTCGCTCGCCGAGCGCGGCTACGTCGAGGTGCTGGCGCAGCCGTTCGTCGCGCCGGAACTGGTCGACCAGCTCGGCCTGCCCGCCGACGACCCGCGCCGCCCCGCGGTACGCCTGGCGAACCCGCTGTCGGAGGAGGAGCCGCTGCTGCGCACCACGCTGCTCGGCCCGCTGCTCGGCATCGTCAGGCGCAACGTCGGACGGGGCCAGCGGGACGTGGCGATCTACGAGATCGGCACCGTCTTCCACCCGCGCCCCGGCGCCGGCGCCCCGCCCGCGATGGGCGTGGACCGGCGGCCCACCGACGAGGAGTTCGCCGCCGCCGACGCGGTGGTGCCTGCCCAGCCGCGGCACGTCGCGGTGGCGCTGACCGGTGAGATCGAGCCGGCCGGCTGGTGGGGCGCGGGCCGCGCGGCCGGCTGGGCCGACGCGATCGAGGCGGGCCGGGCCGTGCTCGACGCCGCCGGGATCCCCGCCGACCGGGTGACGGTACGGGCCGGGGAGCGCGCGCCCTGGCACCCGGGCCGCTGCGCCGAACTGGTGGTGGACGACGTGGTCGTCGGCCACGCCGGTGAGCTGCACCCGGCCGTGCTGGCCGCGCTGGAGCTGCCCCGGCGTACCAGCGCCATGGAGCTGGACCTGGACGCGCTGCCCGCCGCCCCCCTGGTGGCCGGCCCGACCATCTCCACGTTCCCGCCGGCGCTGATCGACGTGGCGCTCGTGGTGGACGACGCGGTGCCGGCCGCCGAGGTGCGGGCGGCGCTGGTCGAGGGCGCGGGCGCGCTGCTGGAGGACGTCCGCCTGTTCGACGTCTACACCTCCGAGCAGCTCGGCGAGGGGCGCAAGTCGCTGGCGTACAAGCTGACGTTCCGCGCCCCGGACCGGACCCTGGCGGGCGAGGAGGCGGTGGCGGCGCGCGACGCGGCGGTCGCTGTCGCCGCCGAGCGCTTCGGCGCCACCCTGCGCGGCGCCTGAAAGGAGGGGCCCCCTCTTAACGCCTCCGGTAGAGGAGGGGGCCCCTTTTAACACCGCGCGCACGCGAGCCGCCCGTGAACGTCGTCTCATGGCTATGCAGCGCGCCGTATGACCTTGCGATGAGGTCGCCCCGACCGGTACCCTTCTCTGCATAGTCATGCGGAGGTGGGTATGGGCATTCGAACAGTGGTGGCCGGGGCGAGTGGATACGCCGGGGGCGAACTGCTGCGCCTGCTCGCCGGTCACCCCGAGTTCGAGCTGATCGCCGCCACCGCGCACACCCAGGCCGGTCAGCCGGTCACCGCCGTACACCCGCAGCTCGCCGGCCTGGACCTGGTCTTCGCCGCGACCGAACCGGCGACCCTGGCCGACGCGGACCTGGTGTTCCTGGCCCTGCCGCACGGGCAGTCCGCGGCGCTCGCCGCGGCGCTGCCCGACACGGTCAAGGTGGTCGACCTGGGCGCGGACCACCGGCTGCGCGACGCCGGCGCCTGGTCCCGCTACTACGGCGGGGAGCACGCCGGCGCCTGGACCTACGGGCTGCCCGAGCTGCCCGGCCAGCGGGCCGAGATCGCCGCCGCGTCGCGGGTCGCCAGCACCGGCTGCTACGCGGTGGCGACCACGCTGGCGCTGGCGCCGCTGATCGCGGCCGGCGCGGTACGCCCCGACGACGTGGTGGTGGTCGCCGCCTCCGGCACCTCCGGCGCGGGCCGGGCCGCCAAGACCCACCTGCTCGGCAGCGAGGTGATGGGCGACCTGTCGCCCTACAAGGTGGGCGCGCACCAGCACGTGCCGGAGATCAAGCAGGCCACCGGCGCGACCGGCCTGTCCTTCACCCCGGTGCTCGCGCCGATGCCCCGGGGCATCCTGGCCACCGTCACCGCCGTGCCCACCGGCGACGCCGACCCGCGCGCGGTGCTGGCCGCCGCCTACGCCGACGCGCCGTTCGTGCACGTGCTGCCCGAGGGCGCGTGGCCGCACACCGCCGCCACCGCCGGCTCGAACGCCTGCCACCTCCAGGCGACCGTGGACGTCGACTCGGGGCGGGTGATCGTGGTCAGCGCGATCGACAACCTGGGCAAGGGCGCGGCCGGCCAGGCCGTGCAGAACGCCAACCTGATGGTGGGTCTCCCCGAGACCACCGGTCTGTCCGTGTTTGGAGTGGCCCCGTGAGCGTCACCGTCCCCCGTGGGTTCCGCGCCGCAGGTGTCGCGGCCGGGCTGAAGTCCTCCGGCGCGCCCGACGTCGCCCTTGTGATCAACGACGGCCCGGACGCCGGTGTGGCCGGTGTCTTCACCGCCAACCGGGTCAAGGCCGCGCCGGTGCTGTGGAGCCAGCAGGTCGTGCACGGCGGCGTCGTGCGCGCCGTGGTGCTCAACTCCGGCGGCGCGAACGCCTGCACCGGCCCGGCCGGCTTCCAGGACACGCACGCCACCGCCGAGCACACCGCCGCCGCGATCACCGCGGCGAACGCGCGGCTCATCGTCGGCGCGGGCGAGGTCGCGGTCTGCTCGACCGGCCTGATCGGCGAGCGGCTGCCGATGGACAAGCTGCTTCCCGGCGTACGCGACGCGGTGCGCGGCCTGTCCCGCGACGGCGGCCCGGCGGCCGCCGAGGCCATCATGACCACCGACACCCGGCCCAAGACGACAGTGGCGCAGGGTACGGGCTGGACCGTCGGCGGCATGGCCAAGGGCGCGGGCATGCTCGCCCCGGCCATGGCCACCATGCTCTGCGTGCTCACCACCGACGCGGTGGCCGGGCCGGACGCCCTGGACGCCGCGCTGCGCGCCACCACCCGGATCACGTTCGACCGGATCGACTCCGACGGCTGCATGTCCACGAACGACACGGTGCTGCTGCTGGCAAGCGGCGCGTCCGGGATCGAGCCGACCGCCGAGGAGCTGACCGCCGCGGTCACCGCCGCCTGCCACGACCTGGCCCAGCAGCTCCTGGCCGACGCGGAGGGCGCGACGAAGGAGGTCGCGATCGAGGTGGTCGGCGCGGCCAGCGAGGACGACGCGGTCGAGGTGGGCCGTACGGTGGCCCGCAACAACCTGGTCAAGACCGCGCTGTTCGGCAACGACCCGAACTGGGGCCGCATCCTCGCCGCGGTCGGCACCACCACCGCCGTGTTCGAGCCGGACGGCGTCGACGTCGCGGTCAACGGCATCTGGGTGTGCCGGGGCGGCGCCGCCGCCGAGGACCGCGCCAAGGTGGACCTCACCGGCCGCGGCGTCACCGTCCGGATCGACCTGCACGCCGGCGTCGACACCGCCACCATCTGGACCAACGACCTGTCCCACGCGTACGTACACGAGAACTCGGCCTATTCCACATGAATCTGAGTGCTGACCTCACCCGGGCCCAGGCAAAGGCCGCCACGCTGATCGAGGCGCTGCCCTGGCTGGCCCGCTTCTCCGGCGCCACCGTCGTGGTCAAGTACGGCGGCAACGCCATGGTCGACCCGGAACTGCAGCGGGCGTTCGCCGCGGACATGGTGTTCCTGCGCTACGCCGGCCTGAAGCCGGTGGTGGTGCACGGCGGCGGCCCGCAGATCTCCGCCATGCTCGGCCGGCTCGGCATCGCCAGCGAGTTCCGGGGCGGCCTGCGGGTCACCACGCCGGAGGCGATGGACGTGGTCCGGATGGTCCTGGTCGGCCAGGTCGGCCGGGAACTGGTCGGGCTGATCAACGCGCACGGCCCGTACGCGGTCGGCCTCTCCGGCGAGGACGCCGGGCTGTTCACCGCCGTGCGCCGTCCCGCGTACGTGGACGGCGAAGCGGTCGACGTGGGCCAGGTGGGCGACGTGGAGTCGGTGAACGTCTCGGCGGTCACCGACCTGATCGCCGCCGGCCGGATCCCGGTCATCTCGACAGTCGCGCCGGACGCTGACGGGGTGCTGCACAACCTCAACGCGGACACCGCCGCCGCCGCGCTCGCGGTGGCGCTGGACGCCCGCAAGCTGGTCGTGCTGACCGACGTCCCGGGCCTGTACGCCGACTGGCCGGACACGTCCAGCCTGGTCAGCGAGATCACCGCGGACGACCTGGCGAAGCTGCTGCCGTCCCTGGAGTCGGGCATGGTCCCGAAGATGGAGGCCTGCCTGCGGGCGGTGCGCGGGGGAGTGCCCGCCGCGCACGTCGTCGACGGCCGGGTCGCCCACTCCACGCTGCTGGAAGTGTTCACGTCGGAGGGCTTCGGAACCATGGTGATCGACTCATGAGCACGCTGGTGCAGCGGTGGAACGCCACCATGATGGACAACTACGGCACGCCGCCGCTGGCGCTCGTCTCCGGCTCCGGCGCCGTCGTGACCGACGAGACCGGCCGGGAGTACGTCGACCTGCTCGGCGGCATCGCCGTCAACGCGCTCGGCCACGCCCACCCGGCGGTGGTGGCCGCCGTCAGCAAGCAGGTCGCGACGCTCGGGCACGTGTCGAACCTGTTCGTCGCCGAGCCGCCGGTGGCGCTGGCCGAGCTGCTGCTGGCGCTGGCCGGCCGCCCCGGCCGGGTGTTCTTCGCCAACTCCGGCGCGGAGGCCAACGAGGCGGCGTTCAAACTGTCCCGGCTCACCGGCCGCCGGCACGTGGTCGCCACCCACGGCGGCTTCCACGGCCGGACCATGGGCGCGCTGGCGCTGACCGGGCAGCCCGCCAAGGCCGACCCGTTCCGCCCGCTACCAGGCGACGTGACGCACGTGCCGTTCGGCGACGCCGACGCGCTGGCCGAGGCGGTCACCGACGACACCGCCATGCTGATCATCGAGCCGATCCAGGGCGAGAACGGCGTGGTCGTCCCGCCGCCCGGCTACCTCGCCGCGGCCCGGCGGATCACCGCCGCGCACGGCGCGCTGCTGGTGCTGGACGAGGTGCAGACCGGCATCGGCCGGACCGGCCACTGGTTCGCCCACCAGGCCGAGGGAGTCGAGCCGGATGTCATCACGCTCGCCAAGGGCCTCGGCGGCGGCCTGCCGCTGGGCGCCTGCCTGGCCTTCGGCCGGGCCGCCGACCTGCTCACCCCCGGCTCGCACGGCACCACGTTCGGCGGCAACCCGATCAGCTGCGCCGCCGCGCTCGCGGTCGTCTCCACGATCGCGCACGAGGGCCTGCTCGACCACGTCAAGCGCGTCGGCGAGCGGCTGCGGCGCGGCGTCGAGGCGCTCGGTCACCCGCTGGTCCGTGAGGTGCGCGGCGCCGGCCTGCTGCTCGGCATCGTGCTCGACCAGCCGGTCTCCGCCGCCGCGGCGGCAGCGCTGCGCGACGCGGGTTTCCTGGTGAACCCGGTGCAGCCGGACGTGATCCGGCTCGCCCCGCCGCTGATCCTCACCGTGGCGCAGGCCGACGCCTTCGTCGCCGCGCTGCCCGCCGCGCTGTCCGCCGCCGCGCCGCACCCTTCCACCGACGCCGCAGCGACCGCCGACGACGCCGCGTCCGACGCCACGACCCCGACGGAGGCTCCCGCATGATCCGCCACTTCCTGCGCGACGACGACCTCACGCCCGCCGAGCAGGCCGCCGTGCTCGACCTCGCCGCCCGGATGAAGACCGACCGGTACGGCCACCAGCCGCTGGCCGGACCGAAGTCGGTGGCGGTGCTGTTCGACAAGCAGAGCCTGCGGACCCGGATCTCGTTCGACGTGGGCATCGCCGAGCTGGGCGGGCATCCGCTGGTGGTGGACACCCAGGTCACCCACTTCGGCCGCGGCGAGACGCTCGCCGACGCCGGCCGGGTGCTGTCCCGCTACGTCGCCGCGATCGTGCTGCGCACCCACGGCGACGACCGGATCGCCGAGGTCGCCGAGCACGCCACGGTGCCGGTGGTCAACGCGCTCACCGACACGTACCACCCCTGCCAGATGCTGGCCGACCTGCTCACCGTGCGGGAGCGCTTCGGCGGCACCGCCGGGCGGATCCTCGCGTACGTGGGCGACGCGGCGAACAACATGGCCCACTCGTACCTGCTGGCCGGCGCGACCGCCGGGATGCACGTGCGGATCGCCGGCCCGGCCGGGTTCCAGCCGGACCCGGAGATCGTGGCCCGCGCGGAGAAGATCGCCGCCACCACCGGCGGCTCGGTCCAGGTGCTCACCGACCCGGCCGAGGCGGTACGCGGCGCGCACGTCGTCGCCACCGACACCTGGACGTCGATGGGACAGGAGGCCGACGGGCTGGACCGGATCACGCCGTTCCTGCCGTACCAGGTCAACGCCGCGCTGCTCGGCCACGCCGACGCCGACGTGATCGTGCTGCACTGCCTGCCCGCCCACCGGGGCGAGGAGATCACCGACGAGGCGCTCGACGGCCCGCACAGCGCGGTGTTCGACCAGGCGGAGAATCGGCTGCACGCCCAGAAGGCGCTGCTGACGTTTCTCCTGGAGGAATCCGCATGACCGCTCCGCTGACCCGCGCCGCGCGGCACGCCCGCATCGTCGAGCTGATCCGCGACACCCCGATCCACTCGCAGACCGAGCTGGCCGACCTGCTCGCCGGGGACGGCATCCAGGTCACCCAGGCCACGCTGTCGCGGGACCTGAAGGAACTGGGGGCGGTGACCGCGCGCGGCGGTGACGGGCGGGGCGTCTACCTGATCCCGGAGGACGGGCACCGGCCGCTGCGCGACGCCGAGGGCGCGCCGGCCCGGCTGGTCCGGCTGCTGCGTGAGCTGCTCAACGGCGTCGACTCCAGCGGCAACATCGCGGTGCTGCGCACCCCGCCGGGCGCGGCCCAGTACCTCGCCAGCGCGCTGGACCGGGCCGGCCTGACCGAGATCGTCGGCACCATCGCCGGCGACGACACCATCCTCGTCGTGGCCCGGGAGGCCGACGGCGGGGCGGCGCTGGGTGAGCGGCTCGCCGCCTGGGCCCGCCGGGACGACACAGTCGAAGGGAGCACGACGTGACCGAGCGGGTCGTGCTGGCGTACTCCGGGGGCCTGGACACCTCGGTCGCCATTCCGTACCTGGCCGAGCAGACCGGCGCGGAGATCATCGCGGTGGCGGTCGACGTCGGCCAGGGCGGCGAGGACATGGCCGTGATCCGGCAGCGCGCGCTCGACTGCGGCGCGGTCGAGGCCGAGGTGGTGGACGCGCGCGACGAGTTCGCCGCCGACTACTGCCTGCCGGCGATCCGGGCCAACGCCCTCTACATGGACCGGTACCCGCTGGTGTCCGCGCTGTCCCGGCCGCTGATCGTCAAGCACCTGGTCGCCGCGGCGCGCGCCCACGGCGGCACGATCGTGTCGCACGGCTGCACCGGCAAGGGCAACGACCAGGTCCGCTTCGAGGTCGGCCTGGGCGCGCTCGCGCCCGACCTGAAGGTGATCGCGCCGGCCCGGGACTTCGCCTGGACCCGGGACAAGGCGATCGCGTTCGCCGAGGAGAAGGGGCTGCCGATCGACGTGTCGGCGAAGTCGCCGTACTCGATCGACCAGAACCTGTGGGGCCGCGCGGTGGAGACCGGCTTCCTGGAGGACATCTGGCACGCCCCGGTCGAGGACCTCTACGCGTACACCGAGGACCCGGCGTCGGAACGCGACCCGGACGACGTGGTGCTCACGTTCGACGCCGGCGTCCCGGTCGCGATCGACGGCGAGACGGTCACCCCGTACGAGGCGATCCGGGAGCTGAACCGGCGGGCCGGGGCGCACGGCGTGGGCCGGCTCGACATGGTCGAGGACCGGCTGGTCGGCATCAAGAGCCGCGAGGTGTACGAGGCACCCGGCGCCCTCGCCCTGATCACCGCCCACCAGGAGCTGGAGGCGGTCACCGTCGAGCGGGACCTGGCCCGGTTCAAGCGCGGCGTCGACCAGCGCTGGGGTGAGCTGGTCTACGACGGGCTCTGGTTCTCGCCGCTGAAGCGGTCGCTGGACGCGTTCATCGACGACGCGCAGCGGCACGTCTGCGGCGAGGTGCGGCTGCGGCTGCACGGCGGCCGGGCCGTGGTGACCGGCCGGCGTTCCGAGGCGAGCCTGTACGACTTCGGCCTCGCCACGTACGACACCGGTGACACGTTCGACCAGTCGCTGGCGAAGGGTTTCGTGCAGTTGTGGGGCCTGCCCAGCCGGATGGCGGCGGCGCGGGACGCCCGGATGGGAGGAGTCTGATGGGGGGCACCACAATGGGTGGGGTGGACGACAAGAGCCTGACCGAGAACAGCGCCCCCGCCAACCGGACGAGCCTCTGGGGCGGCCGGTTCGCCGGCGGCCCCGCCGAGGCGCTCGCGCGGCTGTCGGTGAGTGTCCAGTTCGACTGGCGCCTCGCCCCGTACGACATCGCCGGTTCCCGCGCGCACGCCCGGGTCCTGGCCGGCGCCGGCCTGCTCGACCCGGACGAACTGGGCCGGATGCTTGCCGCGCTGGACGACCTGGAGGCGGCGTGCGCCTCCGGCGCGTTCCGCCCGACCGTCGACGACGAGGACGTGCACACCGCGCTGGAGCGTGGCCTGCTGGAGCGGCTGGGCAGCCTCGGCGGCAAGCTGCGCGCCGGCCGGTCCCGCAACGACCAGGTCGCCACCGACCTGCGGCTCTACCTGCGTGACCACGCCCGCGGGGTGGCGGCCCGGCTGGTCGAGCTGGCCGAGGCCCTCGTCGAGCAGGCGGAGCGGCACGTGGACACCGCCGCGCCGGGCATGACGCACCTGCAGCACGCCCAGCCGGTGACGTTCGGGCACTGGCTGCTGGCCCACGTGCAGCCGCTGCTGCGCGACCTGGAGCGGATGCGGGACTGGGACGAGCGGACCGCGATCAGCCCGCTCGGCGCGGGCGCGCTGGCCGGGTCGGGGCTGCCGCTGGACCCGGTGGCGGTCGCCAAGGAGCTGGGCTTCCGCACCTCGTTCGCCAACTCGATGGACGCGGTCGCGGACCGCGACTTCGTCGCCGAGTTCCTGTTCGTCACCGCGATGATCGGCGTGCACCTGTCCCGCCTCGGCGAGGAGGTGGTGCTCTGGACGTCGCAGGAGTTCGGCTGGGTCGAGCTGGACGACGCGTTCGCCACCGGCTCGTCGATCATGCCGCAGAAGAAGAACGCGGACATCGCCGAGCTGGCCCGGGGCAAGTCCGGCCGCCTGGTCGGCGGCCTGATGAGCGTGCTCACCATGCTCAAGGGCCTGCCCATGACGTACGACCGGGACATGCAGGAGGACAAGGAGCCGGCGTTCGACGCGGTCGACACGCTGGAGCTGCTGCTGCCCGCGCTGGCCGGGATGATCTCCACGATGACGGTCCGGGTGGACCGGCTGGTGGCGAGCGCCCCGTCGGGTTTCTCGCTCGCCACCGAGGTCGCCGACTGGCTGGTCCGGCGCAACGTGCCGTTCCGCGACGCGCACGAGATCACCGGCAAGCTGGTGGCGCTCTGCGCGGCCCGGGACTGCGCGCTGGACGAGGTGTCCGACGCCGACCTGGCCGCCGTCAGCGAGCACCTGGACCCTTCGGTGCGCGACGTGCTGTCGGTGCGTTCGGCGCTGGCCGCCCGCATCACGCCCGGCTCCACCGGGCCCGGCCCGGTCGCCGACCAGCTCGCCGCCGCGGCGGACAAGCTGACCGGCTGGCGGGAGTGGGCCGCCGAGCGGGTCGTCCCCCGCTGACCTGCGGCTGATCCGGGGGCAGGCACCCGCCTGCCCCCGGATCACACCGGTCAACCGGTGGGGCGCTCGCGTTTCGGCAGCTTCGCCACCACCGCGTCGTACGACCCGTCGACCGCCTCGACCAGCTCGTCGTCGGGGATGCCGCCGGAGAGCCGCAGCGTGTTCCAGCCCGACCGGCCGATGTAGGGGGAGGGG
This sequence comes from Micromonospora sp. CMU55-4, assembly GCF_011602315.1. Taxonomy (NCBI): domain Bacteria; kingdom Bacillati; phylum Actinomycetota; class Actinomycetes; order Micromonosporales; family Micromonosporaceae; genus Micromonospora; species Micromonospora sp. CMU55-4. The sequence goes on along the minus strand of NZ_JAAOLH010000005.1, from coordinate 20,432 downwards.
CGCGCGTCGGCCGGGAACCGGTGCAGCCACTCGTCGGCCACCTCCCGGGACGCCCCGCACTTCACCCCGACCCGCGCCTCACCCTCGGGCGAGCCGAGGAACGCGAAGATCCGGCTGCCCACCTTCACCACCTCGTCGCCCTCCCACGGCCGGTCGAGCCAGGCTCCCGGCTTGGCCAGGCAGTAGGCGAGCATCTCCTCGCGCGTCATCGCGTCCTCCCGTGCCGTCGTCCGGCGCAGTCTCGCCCGCGGCTGTGACAGTGCGCGCCGCCGGTCAGTCGCCGGTGCCGGTGCGGACGGTGAGCCGCTCGTAGCGCTGCCGGGCCGCCTGGGCGCTGCCCAGCCCCAGCCCGAAGGCGATCGCCTGCCAGGTCATGCCCCGGCCGCGGGCCACCTGGAGCAGCCCGGCCTCCAGTGCGTCCACCTCGGAGCGCACGTGCGGGATGAGCGTCAGCGCGGCCATCAGGTCGGCCTGGTCGACCGGCTCCTCACCCTCGTCCAGCTCGGCGCCCCCGGCGAGCGCCATCACCAGCGTGGCCGCCTCGTAGGCGTCGGGCACGTCGGGGTGGGCGTAGCGACGGCGGCGGGAGTTGGTGCCGGCGTGCCGCTCGGCGATCCGCAGCAGCGCCGCGTAGTTGCGGTGCGCCCGTGCCTGGGCAGCATCCGGAGCGGTGAACGGGTCGTTGTCCACGGTGACCATGTCGTCCATCCCACACCCAAGAATGGCCCGTTGTCAACACCCCGTTGAAAGCCCTTCGTGTAAAACACCGTGACCTCAACGCATGGTGAAGGGTCGGCGCGTCATGCCACCACAGACGCGCCGCGGGGTGTCCCGGGTTGCCCGGAACGGCCGATTCAGGCCGGCGAGTTCCGCACCGGGGCGGCCGGAGCGGGCCGGCGACGCGGGGTGTGCCGCCGGTAGACGCTCACGCTCGGCTCGTCCGCCAGCCAGAACCGCCACGGCAGGTCGTGCGCGGCGGCGACCCCGACACGCGGCCCGGCGACGATGTGCGCCGGGTCGACCGGGATCGCCGGTGGCGTCAGCAGCAGCGGGCCGCTGCCGTCGATAGCCGAGGTGCCGTTCGCGTCCCGCCCGATCCCGAGCGCGGTGACCAGCCGGGCCGGCCCGCGGGCCAGATCCCGGTCGGCGGCGCGCGGCCTGCGCTCGCGGGCGGTCTCGACGCCGCCGACCACCTCGCCCGCGCGCAGCAGCACCGCCGCCGCCTCGCCGTCGCGCCCGCAGACGATGTTCGCGCACCAGTGCATGCCGAACACGAAGTACACGTAGACGTGCCCGGCGGGCCCGAACATGACCTGGTTGCGCGGCGTCGGCCCGCGGTGGGCGTGCGACGCCGGGTCCTCGCCGGTGCCCGCGTACGCCTCCACCTCGGTGAGGCGTACGGTGACGCCGCCGGCCGACACGGTCCAGCCGAGCAGCGTCCGCGCGGTCTGCGCGATCTGCGCGGCGGGCGCGGAGAGCCAGGGGTACGTCATCGCGGCAAGGGTAGTCGGTGGGAGGCGCGTGATCCGGGCCACGCCGGGGCGGGCGGCCACCGGAATAGTTGACTCGTCAAATATGTTGTGAGGAGCGATCCCGGGCCGACCGGTCCGGACCCCACGCGAGGAGCTGGTCATGCAGTTCGGAGTCTTCACCGTCGGTGACGTCACCCCCGACCCGACAAACGGGCGACTGCCGTCCGAGCGTGAGCGGATCAAGGCCATGACCGCCATCGCGCTCAAGGCCGAGGAGGTCGGCCTGGACGTCTTCGCCACCGGCGAGCACCACAACCCGCCGTTCGTGCCGTCGTCGCCGACCACCATGCTCGGCTGGATCGCCGCGCGCACCGAACGGCTGCTGCTGTCCACCGCGACCACGCTGATCACCACCAACGACCCGGTGAAGATCGCCGAGGACTACGCGATGCTGCAGCACCTCGCCGACGGCCGGGTGGACCTGATGATGGGGCGCGGCAACACCGGGCCCGTCTACCCGTGGTTCGGCCAGGACATCCGCAACGGCATCCCCCTGGCCATCGAGAACTACGACCTGCTGCGCCGGCTCTGGCGCGAGGACGTGGTCGACTGGAAGGGCCGGTTCCGTACGCCGCTGCAGGCGTTCACCTCGACCCCGCGCCCGCTCGACGGCGTGCCGCCGTTCGTCTGGCACGGCTCGATCCGCAGCCCGGAGATCGCCGAACAGGCCGCGTACTACGGCGACGGCTTCTTCGCCAACCACATCTTCTGGCCCAAGGAGCACACCCAGCGGATGGTCGGCCTCTACCGGGAGCGGTTCGCGCACTACGGCCACGGCTCACCCGACCAGGCCATCGTCGGCCTCGGCGGGCAGGTATTCATGCGCCGCAACTCCCAGGACGCGGTACGCGAGTTCCGCCCCTACTTCGACAACGCCCCGGTCTACGGGCACGGCCCGTCGCTGGAGGAGTTCACCCGCGAGACGCCGCTGACGGTGGGCAGCCCGCAGCAGGTCATCGACCGGACGCTGGGCTTCCGCGAGTACGTCGGCGACTACCAGCGGCAGCTCTTCCTGATCGACCACGCCGGCCTGCCGCTGAAGACGGTGCTGGAGCAGCTCGACCTGCTGGGCGAGGAGGTGGTACCGGTGCTGCGCAAGGAGTTCGACTCGCTGCGTCCCGCGCACGTGCCCGAGGCGCCCACCCACGCCGGCCTGCTGGCCGCCCGCGACGCCGCTCCGGCCGACGGGGAGCAGCGATGACCCGTCGTACCCTGGCGGTCGTCTCGGCCGGGCTCGCCCAGCCGTCGTCCACTCGTCTGCTCGCCGACCAGCTCGCCGCGGCCGCCCGCGACGAGCTGGCCGGCCGCGGCGCGACCGTGGAGCTGCACACCGTGGAGCTGCGCGAGCACGCCCACGACGTGGTGAACCACCTGCTCACCGGCTTCGCGCCGGCCGCGCTGCGGCAGACACTCGACGCCGTGGCGGCCGCCGACGCGCTGATCGCGGTGACGCCGATCTTCAACGCGTCCTACAACGGGCTGTTCAAGTCGTTCTTCGACGTGATCGACCGGGACACGCTCGCGGGCAAGCCGGTGCTCATCGGGGCGACCGGCGGCACCGCCCGGCACTCCCTCGCGCTGGAGCACGCGGTCCGGCCGATGTTCACGTACCTGCGGGCGGCGACACTGCCCACTGCGGTGTTCGCCGCGCCGGAGGACTGGGCCGGTGACGACGGGGACAGCGCGCTGCGGTCCCGGATCCGCCGGGCCGCCGCCGAGCTGGCCGAGCAGGTGGACCGCCGCCCGCCCGCGACCGGCCCGGCCGACCCGTTCGCGCTCACCACCGACTTCGCCGACCTGCTCGCCGGCCGCGACCCGGCCTGACGCCGGGGGGCGGTGCGGCGCGGAGGCGACCGCTACCGAGCGTTACCGTCCCGGCGAAACCACGCCGGAAACTCGATATGACTGAGAGGCATATTTATGCCTCTCAGGCATATCGCTCGGAAGACATCTCTCGCGCCGGGCGGCCCGGCGGACAGGGCCGGCGCGGGGCCGCCGCCCGCGAGGCGGCTCAGTCGTCGGCCGGCTCGGGCCGGTGGGCGACGAGCACCGGGCAGTGGGAGTGCTGCACCATTGCCTGGCTGACCGAGCCGAGCAGCAGCCCGACGAAGCCGCCCCGGCCCCGGGAGCCGACCACCACGAGCGCCGCCTCGCCGCTGGCCTCGACAAGCGCGGTCTCCGGCGAGGGGGAGGTGACGGACCGCTCCGTCACCCGCAGGCCCGGATGCGCCGACCGGACCCGCTCCGCTGCCTCGGCCAGCAGTCCCGCCGCCTCGGCCCGCTCGGCGGTGGACGCCTCCGCCGCGACCTCGGGCGCCACCGCGCCGCGTTCCGGCGACCGGACGTGCATCAGCACCAGCTCCGCGTCGCGCCGCTCGGCCTCGTCGGCAGCCAGCTCGATCGCGTACGCGGCCGAGTCGGAGCCGTCCACGCCGACCAGCACCGGCCCGTCCACCGGAATCGGCTGCTCTTCCGGGCGGACGATCAGCACCGGGCAGTGCCCGTGCTGCGCGAGCTGCCCGCTGACCGAGCCGAGCAGCAGGCCGGCGAATCCGCCCACGCCCCGGCTGCCCACCACGACCAGCTCGGCGCGGCGGGACTCCTCGACCATCGTCGCGCCGGGACCGCCGGCCACCTGGCGCACCTGCACCCGCAGGCCCGGGTGCCGCTCGGTCAGGTCGGCGGCGACCGACTCGAGCATCTTCTCCGCCTCCGCGGTGGGCGCCGGCACCCCCAGGTCGTACGGGTTGAGCGGCACGCCGTAGCCGAGCGGGTGCAGGTATCCGTGCACCAGCACCAGCGGCCGGGAACGTGCCACGGCGGTCGCGGCAGCCAGGTCGGCGGCGGCCAGGCTGGACGGCGATCCGTCCACTCCCACCACGACGGGTCGGTTCATCAGGTCTGTTCCCTCCGGTCGGCTCAGGCCATTGTGGCGGTCCCGGCGGCGCCGGGACCGCCGAACCGGGGTCAGCGTTCCCGGCCCCCGCGGTGCCGGACGACGGCCAGCGGGCTGTGGCAGTGGTGCAGCACGGCGTGGCTGACCGAGCCGAGCAGCAGCGAGCCGAGGCTACCCCGCCCGTGCGCGCCGACCACCGTCAGCTGCGCCCCGACGGACTCCTCGACCAGCACCCGGGCCGGCGTGGCGGCGGCGACCAGCTTCGGCCGTACCGTGACCTCCGGGTAGCGCTCGGTCCAGCCGGCGACCGCCTCGGCCAGCACCCGCTGCTCGTCGGCGCGCAACTGCTCCGGCTCGTACGCCAGCGGCAGGACGTCGCCGAACGCCTCGCGGTAGCTCACCGGCTGCGGGTACAGCCAGGTGTGCACCACCACCAGCTCGGCGTCGCGCGCCGCGGCCTCGGCGAACGCGAACCCGACCGCCTCGTCGGACAGCGCGGAGCCGTCCACGCCGACCACCACCGGGCCGTCGGCGCGGGCCTCGCCCCGGGCGACGAGAACCGGGCAGTCCGCGCGGGCGGAGAGCTGCACCGCCGCCGAGCCGACCAGGAGTTCGGCGAAGCCGCCCAGGCCACGGTGGCCCAGCACGAGCAGCGCGGCGTCGCGGCTCTCCCGCAGCAGCACCGCGACCGGCCCGCCGTCGACCACCGCGCCGGTCACCGCCAGCTCCGCGTCGACCTTGCGGGCCTCGTCCACCGCCTCCTCGACCAGCTTCTCGGCCTCCTGGCGCAGCTCGATGTCGGGCAGCACCGGGGCGACCATGCCCAGCGGCGTGCCGACCAGCGGCCACAGGAAGGCGTTCACCACCCGCAGCGGCCGGTGCCGCAGCACCGCCTCTCGTGCGGCCAGCCGTACCGCGTCCAGCGCGGACGGGGAGCCGTCCACGCCCACCACGACGGGGGCACCGGTCCTGTCGGTCATGACGTCCTCCTTCGGTTCCCCCTCAGCCTGCGCCGACGGCTCCCACCTGGGCAGAGTCGATCCGCCCGGCAAGGCCGGGACCATCGGCCCCTACCGGCCGGGGCCGTTCGCGAGGTGGAATGGGAACCAGTGCTCCCTCCTGTCGATCCTGGAGGCGCGATGACCCCGCTGGAGATGCTCCGCGTCCACCCCTTCCTGGCCGGGCTGCCCGACGAGTGGCTGCCCCGGCTCACCGGGTACGCCCGCCCGGTGGTCTGGCACCCCGGGCACCGGCTGTTCCGCGCCGGCGCGCCGGCCGACCGGTTCTGGCTCGTCCGCGGCGGCCAGGTGGCGCTCGACTTCCCGGTGCCGGGCCGCGGCGACGTGGGCATCGAGACGATCGGCCCGGGCGGCGTGCTCGGCTGGTCCTGGCTGTTCCCGCCGTACCGCTGGCAGTTCGGCGCGGTCGCCACCCAGCGCAGCACCGCCGTCGAACTCGACGCCGACGGGGTACGCCGGCTGATGGAGTCCGACGACACGCTCGGCCGCCAGCTCACCAGCCGGTTCATGAGCGTGGTGGTGGACCGCCTCCAGGCGTCCCGGGTCCGGCTGCTGGACCTCTACGGCTACCCGACGGCCGCAGCCAGCTGAACCGGCGCGCGGTCAGGTGACGGTGAGACCTCGGGCGGCGAACTGACCGCGTACCCGGGTCAGCAGGTCGGCGTCCGGCGGCTCGGTGTCCGCCAGCGGGAACGTCAGCCCCAGCTCGGCGTACTTGTGCGCACCGAGCCGGTGGAACGGCAGCACCTCCACGCGCTGCAGCGTGGCCAGCCCGGCCGCGATGTCGGCCACCCGCTCCACCTCGTCGACCGCGTCGGTCAGGCCGGGCACCAGCACGTACCGGATCCACATCGGCGTACCCCGGTCGGCCAGCCGTTGCGCGAACCGCAACGTCGGCGCGAGCCGGCCGGTGCCGGTGACCCGGCGGTACGTCTGCGGGTTGCCCGCCTTCACGTCGAGCAGCACCAGGTCGGTGGCGTCCAGAAGCGTGTCGTCGGCGCGGACGCCGAGGAAGCCGGAGGTGTCCAGCGCGGTGTGCAGGCCCAGGTCGACGTGACAGCGCCGCAGCAGCTCCCGGGTGAACGCCGGTTGCAGCAGCGGCTCCCCGCCGCTCACAGTGACGCCGCCCCCGGCCACCTGGATGAACCGGCGGTACCGGCCGGCGAGCGCGACCATCTCGTCCACGCTGCGGCGGCGGCCGCTGCGGCCGTACCAGGTGTCCGGGCTGTGGCAGTAGCGGCAGCGCAGCGGGCAACCGGCCAGGAAGACCACGAACCGGGTGCCCGGCCCGTCCACCCCGACCGAGGTGTCCCAGGAGTGCACAGCGCCGGTGACGCACCCCGGCGCCGCCGCAGTCACCTGCGGCGGCGCGGGCGGGCGGCCGTTCACAGCGACCCGTGGAAGGTCCGCGACACCACGTCGCGCTGCTGCTCCGGCGTGAGCCGCACGAAGTTCACCGCGTACCCGGAGACCCGGACGGTGAGCTGCGGGTACCGCTCCGGGTGCGCCATCGCGTCCAGCAGCGTGGCGCGGTCCAGCACGTTGACGTTGAGGTGGAACCCGCCGGCGTCGGCGTAGCCGTCGAGCACCCCGGCCAGGTTCGCGATCCGCTCGTCGCGGGTGTGGCCCAGGCCGTCCGGCGTGACGGTGCCGGTCAGCGAGATGCCGTCGCGGGCCGCGTCGTACGGCAGCTTCGCCACCGACAGCGCGGACGCGACCAGGCCGTGCGTGTCCCGCCCGTTCATCGGGTTCGCCCCCGGCGCGAACGGCTCACCGGCGCGCCGCCCGTCCGGCGTGTTGCCGGTGTGCTTGCCGTACACCACGTTCGAGGTGATGGTGAGCACCGACATGGTCAGCTCCGCGTCGCGGTACGTGCGCTGCCGGCGCAGCTTCTCCGCGAACGTCTCGACCAGCCACACCGCGATCTCGTCGGCCCGGTCGTCGTCGTTGCCGTACGTCGGGAACTCGCCCTCGACCGCGTAGTCGACCGCCAGCCCGGACTCGTCACGCAGCACCTTGACCCGGCCGTACCGGATGGCCGACAGGCTGTCCACGGCGACCGACAGGCCGGCGATTCCGGTGGCCATGAACCGGCGCACCGGGTGGTCGTGCAGCGCCATCTCCAGCCGCTCGTAGGCGTACCTGTCGTGCTGGTGGTGGATCACGTTCAGCGCGTCCACGTACGTCTGCGCCAGCCAGTCCAGCGTGCGGTCGTACGCGGCCAGCACCTCGTCGTAGTCGAGCGTCTCGCCGCCGACCGGCGCGGCCGGCGGGGCGACCTGCGCCCCGGACAGCTCGTCGCGGCCGCCGTTGATCGCGTACAGCAGCGCCTTCGCCAGGTTCGCCCGGGCGCCGAAGAACTGCATGTCCCGGCCGACCCGCATGGCCGACACGCAGCAGGCGATCGCGGTGTCGTCGTCGTACGCCGGGCGGATCAGCTCGTCGTTCTCGTACTGGATGGCGCTGGTGTCCAGCGACACCTGGGCGCAGAACCGCTTGAACCCCTCGGGCAGCCGCGGCGACCAGAGCACCGTCAGGTTCGGCTCCGGCGCCGGGCCGAGGTTGTACAGCGTCTGCAGGTAGCGGAACGTGGTGCGGGTGACCAGCGGCCGGCCGTCCGCGCCCATCCCGCCGAGCGACTCGGTGACCCAGGTCGGGTCGCCGGAGAAGAGCTGGTCGTACTCGGGGGTGCGCAGGAAGCGGATGATCCGCAGCTTGATCACGAAGTCGTCGATCAGCTCCTGCGCGCCGCTCTCGTCCAGCCGCCCCTCGGCGATGTCCCGCCGCAGGTAGGCGTCGAGGAACCCGGCGGTGCGGCCGAGCGACATGGCGGCGCCGTTCTGCTCCTTCGTGGCGGCCAGGTAGGCGAAGTAGAGCCACTGGATCGCCTGCGCGCCGGTGACGGCCGGGCGGGAGATGTCGAAGCCGTACGAGGCGGCCATCTCCTTCAGCTCGCCGAGCGCGCGGATCTGCTCGGCCAGTTCCTCCCGGTCGCGGATCACGTCGTCGGTGCTGCGCCGGTCGTCCAGCGCCGCCTTGAGCGCGCGGCGCTCCTCGATCAGCCGGTCCACCCCGTACAGCGCGACCCGGCGGTAGTCGCCGATGATCCGCCCGCGTCCGTACGCGTCGGGCAGGCCGGTGATGACGTGCGAGCGCCGGGCCGCGAGCACGGTCTCCGGGTACGCGTCGAACACCGCGTCGTTGTGCGTGCGGCGGTACCGGGTGAAGATCTCGTGTACGCGCGGGTCCGGCTCACGCCCGTACGCGCGCAGCGCCGTCTCCACCATCCGCAGCCCGCCGGCCGGCATGATCGCCCGCCGCAGCGGCGCGTCGGTCTGCAACCCGACGATCAGCTCCCGCTCCCGGTCGATGTACCCGGGGGCGTGCGAGGTGATCGTCGACGGGGTGGCCGCGTCGACGTCGTACACGCCGCGGCGCCGCTCCTCCGGGAACATGTCCCGCAGCCGGTCCCACACCGCCAGCGTGCGCGGCGTCGGCCCGGTCAGGAACGAGGCGTCCCCGGTGTACGGCTCGTGGTTGTGGCGGACGAAGTCGGCCACGTCGACTGTCTCCTGCCACGCGCCGGCGTGGAATCCGCGCCAGGGGGCCAGGGGTTCGGTGGCGGTCATGTCGGTCCCTCTCCGGAGCGTCGGCGGTGGCCCGGTCCCCGCGGGTGCGGGGACCGGGGCGGGGCTCAGGGCTGGAGCACGAGCCGGGCGGCGACCCGGCCGGCGAGGACGTCGTCCACCGCGTCGTTGATGTCGTCCAGCTTGCGGGTCTCGTAGACGACCCGGGTGCGGCCGGCGGCGTGCAGCGCGAAGACCTCGGCCAGGTCGGCGCGGGTGCCGACGATCGAGCCGAGCACCGTGATGCCCTTGAGCACCGTCTCGAAGACGGGCAGGGTGATCGCGTTGTCGGCGGGCAGCGACACCAGCACCAGACGGCCGCCGCGGCGCAGCGAGCGGTGCGCCTGCTCGATCACCCGGGGGCTGGCGGCCAGCACGATCGCCACGTCCACGCCGCCCAGCGCGGTGATCCGCTCGACCGGGTCGGTGGTGGCGGCGTCGACAGTGTGCGCGGCGCCCAGCGACGTGGCCAGCTCCAGCTTCTCGGCGGTCACGTCCACCGCGACCGTCTCGGCGCCGAAGATCTGCGCGTACTGCTGGGCGAGGTGACCCAGACCGCCGATGCCGAAGATCGCGACCCGCTCGCCCGGCCGTACCCCGGCGACCTTCACGGCCTTGTACGTGGTGACGCCCGCGCAGGTCAGCGGCGCGGCCTCGAACGGGTCCACGCCGTCGGGCACGCGGACCGCGTAGCGGGCCGACGCCACCGCGTACTCGGCGTGCGCGCCGTCGATGCTGTAACCGGTGTTGCGCTGCGACTCGCACAGCGTCTCCCAGCCGGTCACGCAGTACGCGCAGGTGCCGCAGGCCCAGCCGAGCCAGGGCAGCGCGACCCGGTCGCCGACGGCGTGCTCGGTGACGCCGGGACCGACCTGCTCGACCAGGCCGACGCCCTCGTGACCGGGTACGAACGGCGGGGTGGGCTTCACCGGCCACTCGCCGCGGGCGGCGTGGATGTCGGTGTGGCAGAGTCCGCTGGCCTCGATACGGACCAGGATCTCGCCCGGGCCGACCTCCGGCACGGGACGCTCGGTGATCTCCATCGGACGGTCGAACGCGGTGACGACACTGGCGCGCATCGGGGGCCTCCCTCGGTCTCGTTCTCACCCTCAGCGTCGTCGGTCCGGGCGCCGCCGGGCAGGGGCGCAGGACCGCGGTGACCCGGGACCAACGGCCCCTCTGCCGAGGGCCGACGGGAGAACGGCGGTACGGCCGCCGGTGACGTACCGGCGGCCGTACCCCTGGGTGGTCAGCTGTCGACGACCAGGCGGCGGGCCCGCAGCACGCGCGCCCACCATGGCCGGTCGTCCGGGCGCAGCCGGGGCGCCGGCAGGCCGCGCAGGCTGACCCAGCCGCCCGGCCCCATGGTGACGGTGCCGACCGACGGCGGACGGCGCCGCGACCACACCGCCACGGCGGCGGTGAGCGCGGCCACCGCGAACGCGCCGGTGGCCGCGGCGACGAGCTGGTCGGGTTCGACCACGCGCCGGTAGCGGACCCGGCCGCCGGCCGCGACGAACACGCCGACCGGGCGGCCGTCGCGGTGCACCGGCACCAGCGCGGCGTCCCCGGGCAGCTCCAGCACCGGGCCGACCGGCCCGGCCGGGGTGGGGGTGGGCGTCGCGGGCGGAGGCGCGGCCTGCGGTGGCGCCGGGCGGGGGACCGGCGCCACCGCCGGACCGGTCGGGTTGAAGATGGCGGTCATGACGCTGCCCTCCTAGCGGGAGTCGGACTTCTCGGTACGGGCCTCGACGGCGGCCCGGCCGGCGGCCAGCCGCGCCACCGGCACCCGGTACGGCGAGCAGGAGACGTAGTCGAGCCCGGCCGCGGCGAAGAACCCGATCGAGTCCGGGTCGCCGCCGTGCTCGCCGCACACCCCGACGGTCAGGTCCGGCCGGGCCGCCCGCCCCTCGGCTACGGCGAGGCGGACCAGCCGCCCCACGCCGGTGGCGTCGATGCTCTCGAACGGCGACACCGGGAAGATCCCCCGTTCGAGGTACGTGGAGAAGAACGCCCCCTCCACGTCGTCGCGGGAGAACGCCCAGGTCATCTGCGTCAGGTCGTTGGTGCCGAAGGAGAAGAAGCGCGCCTCGGCGCCGATGTCCCCGGCGGTCAGCGCCGCCCGGGGCGTCTCGACCATGGTGCCGATCGGGATCTCCGGCGCGCCCGGCACCTCGGCCAGCACCCGCCGTGCCTCGTCCGCCACCGCGGCGAGTTCCCGCACGTCCCCGACCAGCGGCACCATGATCTCCGGGCGCGGGTCACCGCCGGCCCGGACCCGCTGCGCGGCCGCCTCGGCCAGCGCCCGCACCTGCATCGCGAACAGACCCGGCACCACCAGCCCGAGCCGCACGCCGCGCAGCCCCAGCATCGGGTTCGTCTCGTGCATCCGCCGAACCGCCGCCAGCAGCACGCCGTCGTGGCCCGGTTCCTCGCCGCGCGCCTGCGCGCCCGCCACCCGGGCGGTCAGCTCGGCCAGCGGAGGCAGGAACTCGTGCAGCGGCGGGTCGAGCAGCCGGACCGTGACCGGCAGCCCGTCCATCGCGGTGAGCAGCCCGACGAAGTCGGCCCGCTGCAACGGCAGCAGCTCGTCCAGCGCCGCGCCGACCTCGGCCGGGCCGTCGGCCAGGATCAGCCGCTCGACCAGTTCCCGGCGCTCGCCGAGGAACATGTGCTCGGTGCGGCACAGCCCGATCCCTTCGGCGCCCAGCTCGCGGGCGCGCCGCGCGTCGTCCGGGGTGTCGGCGTTGGCGTGGACGCCGAGCGTGCGCACCGCGTCGGCGTGCCCGAGCAGCCGGTGCACGGCGGCGACCAGCGGGTCGGCCTCCGGGCGCAGCTCACCGGTCAGGTACCGGGCCACCGGGGACGGCTGCACCGGCACCTCGCCGCGCCAGATCCGCCCGCTGGTGCCGTCGATCGAGATCACCTCGCCGGCGCGCACCACCTGCTCGCCCACCGTGAACTCGCCGCGCTCCACGTCGATGGTCAGCGCGTCGGCCCCGCAGACGCAGGTCCGGCCCATGCCGCGGGCCACCACGGCGGCGTGCGACGTCTTCCCACCGCGCGAGGTGAGCACCCCGACCGCGGCGATCATGCCGGGCAGGTCGTCCGGGTTGGTCTCCGGCCGGACCAGGATCACCGGCCCGGTGGACGCCGCCGCGGCGGCCGAGTCGAAGACCACCCGCCCGACCGCGGCGCCGGGGGAGGCGCCGACGCCGACGGCGAGCGGCTCGGGCGCGCCGGCGACGTCGAAGGCCGGGAACATCAGCTGGGCGAGCTGCGCGCCGGTGACCCGGGTGAGCGCCTCGTCGGCCGTGATCAGCCCTTCCTCGGCCAGCTGCGCGGCGATCACGAACGCCGCCGCCGCGGTGCGCTTGCCGACCCGGGTCTGGAGCATCCACAGCTTCCCGCGTTCGATGGTGAACTCGACGTCGCACAGGTCGCGGTAGTGCCGCTCCAGCGTCGCCATGATCTCCCGCAGCCGGTGGAAGCTCACCGGGTCGAGGTTCGCCAGCTCGGTCAGCGGCACCGTGTTGCGGATGCCCGCCACCACGTCCTCGCCCTGCGCGTCGCTCAGGTAGTCGCCGTACACGCCGGGTGCGCCGGTGGCCGGGTCGCGGGTGAACGCCACCCCGGTGCCGGAGTCCGGGCCGAGGTTGCCGAACACCATCGCCATCACGTTGACGGCGGTGCCCAGGTCGTCCGGGATGCGCTCCTGCCGCCGGTAGATCCGGGCCCGCTCCGAGTGCCAGGACTCGAACACCGCGCGCACGGCCAGGAACAGCTGCTCGTGCGGGGCCTGCGGGAAGTCGTGCCCGACGTGCCGGGCGAAGATCTTCTTGTACGTGTCGACCAGGTCGCGTAGCTGCCCGGCGCCCGGCCCGCCCGGCCCGGCGGTGGCCCGCAGCGCGGCCAGCTCGTGCTCGAACTCGTCGCCCGGAATGCCGTGCACGGTGCGGCCGAACATCTGGATCAGCCGCCGGTACGAGTCCCACGCGAACCGCTCGTCGCCGGTGCGGGCGGCCAGCCCCGCCACCGTGGTGTCGTTGAGCCCGATGTCGAGGATCGTCTCCATCATCCCCGGCATCGAGTACCGCCCGCCGGAGCGCACCGCCAGCAGCAGCGGGTCACGCGGGTCACCCAGCCACCGGTCCAGCCGCGCCTCCACCTCCCGCAGGTGCGCGTTTATCTCCTCGTACAGCCCGGCCGGCGGCGCCCCGGTGGCCAGGTACGCCCGGCACGCGTCGGTGGTGACGGTGAACCCGGGCGGCACCGGCAACCCGAGCCGGGTCATCTCGGCGAGGTTGGCGCCCTTGCCGCCGAGCAGGTCGGCCTGGCTGCGGTCACCCTCGATGAAGTCGTAGACGTACTTCGACATGGTCCGGCCTCCTCGACTGCGTCGTTGCACCTCCTTGGTAACCGGGCCGGCCGGCCGTGCGGCAGGGCCGGACGGGACACACACCGGGCCGGAGGTCCCGACCGTGTCGGAGGGGGCCCGTATCGTTCCGGCCGTGACAAACGAGGTGCTGCTCCGCCCGGTGCGCGACGACGACCTGCCCGCCTTCTTCGCCCACGAGCAGGACCCGCAGGCGAACTGGATGGCCGCGTTCGGCCCGAAGGACCCGTCCGACCGGGCCGCGTTCGAGGCGCACTGGGCGCGCATCCGCGCCGACGCGCGCATCGTGAACCGCGCGGTCACCGTCGACGGCCGGCTGGTCGGGCGGGTGGCGGCGTTCCCGGTCGGCGAGCAGACCGAGGTCAGCTACTGGATCGACGCGGCGTACTGGGGGCGCGGCCACGCCACCGCGGCGCTGCGCGCGCTGCTGCGCGAGGTGCCGCACCGGCCGCTGCACGCCCGCGCCGCGAAGGACAACGCCGCCTCGCTCGCGGTGCTGCGCAAGTGCGGCTTCGTCGTGGTCGGCGAGGACTCCGGGTACGCCCCGGCGCGCGGCGCCGAGGTCGAGGAGTACGTGCTGGAGCTGCCCGCCGAGGGGCCTGACCAGGCAGACCGCTAGTCTCCCCGGGTGAACTGGCTGGAACTCGTCGGCTGGGCCGGCTCCGCGCTGCTGGTCTGGTCCCTGCTGCAGACCCGGATCCTGCGGCTGCGCGCGCTCAACCTGGTCGGCTGCCTCATCCTGATCGGCTACAACGCCGCCGTGCAGGTCTGGCCGATGGTGGGGCTGAACGTGGTGCTCGCCGTGATCAACGTCTGGTACCTGCGCAAGCTGCTGGCCACCCGGCACGACGAGCAGACCTACCAGGTGGTCGAGGTGGGCACCGGCGACGCCTTCCTGGCGCACACGCTGCGGGTGCACGCCGCCGACATCGCCCGCTTCAACCCGGGCTTCCGCTGGGACGCCGACGCCGACGACCGCTCGGCGTTCCTGGTGGTACGCGCCGACGAGGTGGTCGGCGTGATGCTCTCGCACGCCGAACCGGGCGGCGTGGCCCAGATCGACCTGGACTACGTGACCCCGCCGTTCCGGGACTTCACCCCGGGCGAGTTCGTCTACCGGCGCAGCCGGCTGTTCACCGACCGGGGCTTCCGCCGCGTGGTCAGCCCGCCCGGCATGGTCGCCCCCTACTACCACCGGCTCGGATTCCGGCCCGAGGGCGGCGCGTACGTGCTCGACCTGCCCGTACCGGCCTGAGCCCCGGCCCCCGGCGGGTGACACCGGGGCCGGTCATGATTCAGCGGCGGGCCCGCGGGGCACAGAGGGGCCACGCCGACCGGATCTGCCGGCCGGTGGGTCGGCCGTCGGCCGGCCCGGATCGGGTCGAGGGAGATAACCGGTCGTGCAGAGCTACTGGAGCCAGCTGGCCCTGGTCGGTGTGCTGGTGATCCTCAACGCGGCGTTCGCCGGCAGCGAGATGGCCCTGGTGTCCCTGCGGGACAGCCAGGTGCAGCGGCTGGAGCGCAGCGGCCGGGGCGGACGGACACTGGCCCGCCTGGCGAAGGATCCGAACCGGTTCCTGGCCACGATCCAGATCGGCATCACGCTCGCCGGGTTCCTCGCGTCCGCCGCCGCGGCGGTCTCGCTGGCCCGGCCGCTGGTGCCGCTGCTCAGCGTGTTCGGCAACGCCGCCGAGACCGTCGCCATCGTCGCGGTGACGCTGGTGCTCACGTTCGTCACGCTGGTCTTCGGCGAGCTGGCCCCGAAGCGGATCGCGATGCAGTCGGCCGAGCGGTGGGCGCTGCTGGTGGCCCGCCCGCTGGACCTGCTCTCCAGCATCACCCGGCCCGCCGTCTGGCTGCTGGGCGCCACCACCGACCTGGTGGTACGCCTGTTCGGCCTGGACCCGAAGGCCGAGCCGGACGAGATCGGCCCGGACGAGCTGCGCGACATCGTGGCCGGCAACCACGGCTTCACCAAGGAACAGCGGACGATCATCGCCGGTGCGGTGGAGATCGCGGACCGGCAGTTGCGGGCTGTGCTCGTACCCCGGTTGCAGGTCTTCACGCTCGACAGCGGCACCACCGCCGAGGCCGCGCGGCTGGTCCTGGCGGCGACCGGCCACTCCCGGGCGCCGGTGGTCCGCCACGGCGGCCTGGACGACGCGGTCGGCGTCATCCACCTGCGTGACCTGGTCGGCGTCTCCGACGACCGGCCGGTCGACGAGATCGCCCGCCCGCCCATGCTGCTGCCCGACTCGCTGCCGGTGGTCGACGCGCTGCGCCAGTTCAAGGCCGAACGCCAGCACATCGCGCTCGTGGTCGACGAGCGCGGCGCGGTCGACGGGATCGTCACGCTGGAGGACATCCTCGAGGAGATCGTCGGCGAGATCTACGACGAGACCGACCGCGACCTGCGTTCCGTGCGCACCGAGCCGGACGGCACGCTGGTGCTGCCCGGCACGTTCCCGGTGCACGACCTGACCGACCTGGGCGTGGAGCTGCCGAACCGGCCGGCGGGCGACTACACCACCGTCGCCGGGCTGGTGCTGATCTGCCTCGGGCACATTCCGACGGTGGCGGGGGAGCAGGTCACCGTCGACGGCTGGGAGCTGGCGGTGGCCGACGTCGACCAGCGGGCCATCACCGAGGTGCGGGTCCGCCGGCGCGGCCGCGGCGACGACTCCCCGGACGACGACGCCGCGGACGACGCCGGCGAGCCGGCCGACGCCCCGGAACTCGACGAAGCGCGCCGCTGACGGACGGCGTCCGGCAACTCGGGCCTCAGCGGCGTCCGGTCGGCGGGCCGAACGGGAAGCCGGGCACCGGCGGAAGCAGCTGCACCGCGTCGGCGGGCAGCTGACGGGTGCTCCGCCCGACCAGCCGGGCCACCATCCGCAGCAGCCACGGCCCGGACGGGTGCAGCTCCGGGCCGATCAGGCGGCTGATCACCCGGGTCCACCAGTGCCCGGCGACGATCACGTCGGTGATCCGCAGCCGGTCCGGCGGCCACCCGCCGCGCACCACCACGTCCACCACCCGGCCCAGCCGCCGCCCGTGCAGGTCGTAGGCGGTACGGCCGAGCAGCTCACCCGCTCGCACGGCCGGACCCGGGAATGTGCTCGATCAGGTGCCGGCGCAGCCACGCCTCCACCGGCGACGGCGGCAGGTCCGCCGCCCGGCAGCGCAGCCGCACCGCGCTGTCCACGTGGGCGACCTGCGACAGCGGTACGCGCAACGGCGGCACCGGCGGGTCGTCGGTGAACCGGTCCGCCACCGCCACCAGCAGCCGACCGACCCGCCCGCCGATCCGCTCCCCGAGCGCCCCCTGCCCGGTGAGCAGGCTGTCCACGTACGGGAAACCCTCGTCGTCGACGGCGAACGCGATGTCGTCGACCCGCCCGACCAGCCGCCCGTCCACGTCGACGATCTGCCGGTCGAGCAGCCGCTTGGCCAGCTGAACCCTCATGGACCCATCCCCGTCATGATCGCCAGTGGGATCGCGGCCACCGACGCCGCGACGATGAGCAGCAGGAACACCGCGCCGAGCAGGTTCATCCAGCGCCCGTTGACCCGGTCGCCGAGGTACCCCCTGTCGTTCGCGACCACCAGGATCGGCAGGTACGTCAGCGGCAGGACCACAGCGCTCAGCACCAGCATGTACTCGGTCAGCCGCACCGGGTCCACGGTCGTCATCAGCATCACCACGCCGAGCAGCAGACCGACCAGCAGGACGCTGTGGAACCGGGCCGCCTCCCGGGGGCGGACCCGCTTGCCCCACTGCCAGCCGAAGTACTGCGCCGCCGCGTACGCCGCCGACAGGCCCGTCTCCAGCGCCGCGCCGAACGTCACCGCGAAGAACGCCAGCACGGCGGTGGCCAGGCCGGCCCCACCGAGCGCCGTGGCCACCGGCCGCGCCACCTCGTCGAGCGTACTGAGCGACACCCCGGACGGGTGGTAGGCCACCGTCGCCACGGCCACCAGCGACAACGCCAGGAACCCACCCACCGGAAAGCCGATCAGCACGTTCGACCGGGCCCGCGCCAGGTCCGCCGCGCTCCAGCGCTCCTCGACGCCGCCGGAGGAGAAGAAGAACACCTCGTACGGGCTCACCGTCGAGGCGAACAGTGCCACCGCCACGAACCAGTACAGCGGCCAGCCGTGCCCGGCCGCGCTGATCTGCCACGCGCCCTGCCCGAGTTCCGGCCAGTCGGTCGGCAGCGCCACCAGCGCGACCGCGAACACCAGCAGCGCCAGCCCGGCGAGGCCGAAGATCCGTTCCATCAGCTCGAAGCGCAGCCGCCACAGCACCAGCCAGACGGCCAGCGCGGCGAGCGGCACCCAGAACAGGTGACTCACCCGGGTGGCCAGTTGCAGCGCCAGCGCCACCCCGCCCAGCTCCGCGGCGAGCGTGACCACAGTGACCAGCCACGACGCGACCAGGTTGAGTAGCGCCACCCGCGGCCCGAGCCGCTCCCGGACCAGGTCGAAGACCGCCCGCCCGCTCACCGCCGCGATCCGGCCGGCCATTTCCGCGTACGCGCAGATGCCGACCACGCCGGCCAGCAGCACCCAGGTGTGGGCCATGCCGAACAGCGCGCCGGCCTGACTGGCCGCCACCAGGTCACCGATGTCGACGAAGCCGCCGACGGCCGACAGCACGCCGAGCGTGGCGGCGAACAGCTTCCTCACGTCGGTTCGGGAGCGGACGATCTCACCGAGGCGACGATATCGGCGTCAGTGCCCGGTTTCGGGCGAATGCGTCAGGAGGCGGTCAGGTTTTGCAGGCGCACCTGGCCGCGGGCCACCAGCCGGCCGTCCGCGTCGGTGATCTCCACGAGCCAGAGCTGCTGGCTGCGGCCCCGGTGCACGGGCGTGCCGACGGCGGTCAGCTCGCCGTCGCGCACCGCGCGCAGGAAGTCGGTCTGGTTCGACACCCCGACCACGTTGCCCTTGTCGCCCAGCCAGAGCGCGCCGCCGATGCTGGCCGCCGTCTCGACCACCGAGCAGTAGACGCCACCGTGCTGGATCCCGTACGGCTGGTGCAGCTCCGGGCGCACCTTCCACCGGATCACCACCCGGTCCCCGCTGACCTCGTCGAACGTCAGGCCCAGCAGGGCCACGAAGCCACCGGTCAGGTTCGGCATGTCCACCGCGGTTCCTCCTCGCGTTCGACGGCGCCGCCAGCCTAGTCGGCCGCACCTCGGCAAACCCGGTACGGCCCGGGTCCGGGAATGGGGGAGAATCGGTGACCGTGACCGACAGCAACCTCCCGCAGGGGCGGGACTCCCTGACCGACGACCTGCTGTGGCGGGGCCTGATCCAGGACTCGACCGGCCTCGACGAGCTGCGCGACCTGCTCGGAGCCGGGCAGGCCACGTTCTATGTGGGCTTCGACCCGACCGCCCCGAGCCTGCACGTCGGCCACCTCATGCAGGTCCTCACCGCGCGCCGGCTCCAGCTCGCCGGGCACCGTCCGCTGCTGCTGGTCGGCGGCGCCACCGGCCAGATCGGTGACCCGAAGGAGAGCGCCGAGCGGACGCTCAACTCGCCCGACGTGGTCGCCGGCTGGGTGGAGCGCATCCGCGAGCAACTCTCGCCGTTCGTCACGTACACCGGGGAGAACGCGGCGCAACTGGTCAACAACCTGGACTGGACCGGCGAGATGTCGGTGGTGGAGTTCCTCCGCGACGTCGGCAAGCACTTCCCGGTGAACAAGATGCTCGCCCGTGAGGTGGTCAGGGCGCGCCTGGAGACGGGCATCAGCTTCACCGAGTTCAGCTACCAGCTGCTGCAGGCCAACGACTTCTTCGAGCTGCACCGCCGGCACGGCTGCCAGCTCCAGTACGGCGGCTCCGACCAGTGGGGCAACATCACCGCAGGGGTGGACTACGTTCGCCGGCGCGGCGCCGGGCCGGTGCAGGCGTTCACCACCCCGCTGGTGACGAAGTCCGACGGCACCAAGTTCGGCAAGAGCGAGTCCGGCGCGATCTGGCTCGACCCGCAGATGACCAGCCCGTACGCGTTCTACCAGTTCTGGGTCAACGCCGACGACCGGGACGTCAGCCGCTACCTGCGGTACTTCAGCTTCCGCTCCCGTGAGGAGCTGGAGGAGCTGGAGAAGGCGACCGCGGAACGCCCGCAGGCGCGCCTGGCCCAGCGGGCGCTCGCCGAGGAGCTGACCACGCTGGTGCACGGCGAGCGGGAGACGGCCCAGGCGGTCGCGGCGAGCCAGGCGCTGTTCGGGCGGGGCTCGCTCGACGAGCTGGCCCCGGAGACGCTGCGCGCCGCGCTGACCGAGGCCGGCCTGGTGCGCCTCGACGAGCTGCCGGACGTCGCCGGCCTGCTCAAGGAGTCCGGCCTGGTGCCGAGCATGAAGGAGGCCCGCCGGGTGATCGCCGAGGGTGGCGCGTACGTCAACAACACCCGGATCTCCGAGGTCGACGCCACCGTGTCGGCGGACGACCTGCTGCACGGCCGGTACCTCGTGCTGCGCCGGGGCAAGCGCTCGTTCGCCGGTGTCGAGCTGCGCGGATAGTCCGTTGTCGACAATGTGACGCGGGACGCGCCCAGCGGATTTGACGATCACTCCGCTGGGCGCGTAACTTTCTCTCTGCCAGCGCGGAACGGACGAAACAGGGCGAAAGACCTGGAAGGCCGGAGCGCAGGACCTGAGAACCGGGTGGTGCCCCGGATTCGCCGGGAGGCGGATTTGGCGAGGCGGAACCGACCGGGTAAGGTTATCGGCCGGCAGGGAAACGGACGAGCCAGCGGGAAACCGCGGGCGGCCGGCCTGCCGAATTCCTCGGAACGACCGACGGAAGTCGGTTGAATCGGGGTGCCCGGTAAAAGGGTGATGCACGACAAACTGGTTGACACCGGTTTGACACGGCAGAAACCACCGGGTAACGTAGTAAAAGTG
The DNA here is from genome assembly GCF_011602315.1 of Micromonospora sp. CMU55-4. Taxonomy (NCBI): domain Bacteria; kingdom Bacillati; phylum Actinomycetota; class Actinomycetes; order Micromonosporales; family Micromonosporaceae; genus Micromonospora; species Micromonospora sp. CMU55-4. The sequence goes on along the minus strand of NZ_JAAOLH010000005.1, from coordinate 44 downwards.
CCCGGCGCGAGAGCGGCGGGTGGTTGAACGAAATGCCCCAAGCA
>NZ_JAAOLH010000049.1:0-788 GCF_011602315.1 Micromonospora sp. CMU55-4 | reverse complement strand
TGCTTCGGGGATGTCGGTGAACAACCGGGACGGACGCAACGCCGTGAACGACGGCACAAACCGATCCCACCGCACATCCGCCACCACCACCTGCCCCTCACCACCATCCAACACCCCCTGCAACGCCGCCACCGCCAACTCCGGAGCCATCCCCGGCAAACCACGCCGACTCAACTGCTCCCCCGCCACCCCCACCGCCATACCCGCCTCAGCCCACGGCCCCCACGCCACCGACGTCCCCACCAACCCACGCCCACGCCGCGACACCACCAACCCATCCACAAACGCATTCGCCGCCGCATACCCCACCTGACCCGCAGAACCCCACACCCCCGCAATCGACGAAAACACCACAAACGCATCCAAATCCAAACCAGCAGTCAACTCATCCAACACCACCGCACCACCAACCTTCGCCCGCAACACCTCCTCCACCTCACCCACACCCACCTCACCCAACGGCGTCAACTGCGCCACACCAGCCGCATGCACCACCGCCCGCAACCGCTCACCCCGACCCACCAAATCCCCCAACAACCCCGCCACCGCACCACGATCCGCCACATCACAACCCACCACCGACACCCGCACACCCAAACCCTCCAACCGCCCCACCAACTCACCCACACCCGCCGCACCACCACCACGCCGACTCACCAACACCACATGCTCCGCACCCACACCCACCGCCCACAACGCCACCCGCGCACCCAACGCCCCCGTACCACCCGTCACCAACACCGTCCCCGACAACCGAAAACCACCACCACCAGCACCCGCACCCGCAC
>NZ_JAAOLH010000048.1:0-1027 GCF_011602315.1 Micromonospora sp. CMU55-4 | reverse complement strand
CTAGGCCGTGTTTCGTAGGGCGTCGGTGTTGGGGCGTGGCGGTGGTCGCTAATGGGAGAGGTCTCCGGTAGTTGGTTCAGCGACCAAGCTAGAACTTCACACCGGAGACCTCGTGCCGAGCGTAACGGCAGTGAGGCGACATGACCTGACCGACGTGCAGTGGGCGGCGCTGGAGCCGTTGCTGCCTGCCGGAACAGGTCATGCTCGGCCGCGCAGATGGACCATGAGACTGATCATCGACGGGATCCGGTGGCGGGTCCGGACCGGATCGCCGTGGCGCGACGTGCCTGCGCCCTACCCGCCGTGGCAGACCTTGTATCGATGGTTCCGGCGGTGGCAGCGTGACGGTGTCTGGGCGCAGATCCTCACCTCGTTGCAGGCCCGGGCGGACGCAGCGGGGTTGGTCGACTGGACGGTGAGCGTGGACTCGACCATCAGCCGCGCCCACCAGCACGCGGCGGGAGCCCGCCGCGACGGCCAGGCGCAGAAGGAGCCTCCTGGTGGTGTGCAGGCCGAGCCGGCAGATCACGGGCTCGGCCGATCGAGGGGCGGCTGGACCACCAAAACCCATCTGGCCTGCGAGCAGGGCCGCAAACTGATGGCCCTGGTAGTGACCGCCGGACAGCGCGGCGACAGCCCCCAGTTCATCCCCGTGCTGGCCAGGGTCCGCATCCCCCGAGCCGGTGGTGGCCGGCCACGGACCCGCCCCGACACCGTCCTGGCCGACAAGGCGTACACGTCCAAGGCCAACCGCGCCCACCTACGATCCCGAGGCATCCGCGCGTGCATCCCGAGCAAGGCCGACCAGGACGCACACCGCAAGGCCAAAGGCTCCCAAGGCGGACGACCGCCCGCCTTCGACCCCAACCTCTACCGCCTACGCCACGCCGTGGAGTGCGGCATCAACCAGCTCAAACAACACCGCGCCATGGCCACCCGCTACGACAAACTCGCCGTCCGCTACGAAGCCACCCTCACCATCGCCGCCATCAACCAATGGCTCCGCGCCCTACGAAACACGGCCTAG
>NZ_JAAOLH010000047.1:0-1095 GCF_011602315.1 Micromonospora sp. CMU55-4 | reverse complement strand
CAGGCGGCGATCGAGGCGGCGTCCCGAGCCGAGACCGGCCCCACCGACCGGGCCTCCGCACTGCGCGAGCGGCTCGCGGCCCTGACGTCGCCGGAGGTCGAGGCGTCCCTGCTGGACCTCGTACGCTCCCAGGTCGCCACGGTGCTCGGCCACGCCACCGTGGAGGCGGTGCGGCCGGACCGGGCGTTCCAGCGCCTCGGCTTCGACTCGCTCACCGCAGTCGAGCTGCGCAACCGGCTGACCGCCGAAACCGGCCTCGCGTTGCCCTCCACCCTCGTCTTCGACCACCCGACGCCGGCCGCCCTGGTCGCCTTCATCCGGGAGACCGTGCTCGGAGCATCGGGCGACGCGCCGGCCGACCGCAGGGTCGCCACCGTCGACGACGACCCGATCGTGATCGTCGGCATGGGCTGCCGCCTCCCGGGTGGTGTCGCGTCCCCGGAAGAACTGTGGCAACTGCTCGCCACCGGACGCGACGGCATCTCCGAGTTCCCCCTCGACCGGGGCTGGGACAGCTTCCTCAGCAGCGGCCTGTCCGACACGTCCTTCGCCCGCAGGGGCGGCTTCGTCTACGACGCCGGCGAGTTCGACGCCGAGTTCTTCGGCATCTCGCCGCGGGAGGCGCTCGCCATGGACCCGCAGCAGCGGCTGCTGCTGGAGACCTCGTGGGAGGCAGTCGAGTCGGCGGGCATCGACCCGACCACCCTGCGGGGCGGCGCGGTCGGCGTCTTCGCCGGGGCCAGCTTCCAGGGGTACGCCAGCGGGTCGGTCGGTCGGGCCCAGGAGGTCGGCGGCCACCTGCTCACCGGCAACGCGACAAGCGTGTTGTCGGGCCGGGTGGCGTACTCGTTCGGTTTCGAGGGCCCGGCGGTGACTGTGGACACGGCGTGTTCGTCGTCGCTTGTGGCGTTGCATCTGGCGGCGCAGGCGCTGCGGTCCGGCGAGTGCGACCTCGCCCTGGCCGGCGGCGTCACCGTGATGGCCTCACCGGGCACGTTCGCCGAGTTCTCGATCCAGGGCGGCCTGTCCGCCGACGGCCGCTGCAAGTCGTTCTCGGACGCCGCGGACGGCACGGGCTGGTCCGAGGGCGTCGGC
>NZ_JAAOLH010000046.1:0-1201 GCF_011602315.1 Micromonospora sp. CMU55-4 | reverse complement strand
GCACCAACCGCCGCACAAACACACCCGACGACCGCAACGCCACCTGATCCTCAACCCCCGACAACAACACCCCACACAACCAACCCCACACACCCCCACCCAACACACCCGGCAAATCCACCAAACCACCCCACCGCAACGGCACCTCCAAACCCACCACCCGACCCAAACCCCACACCGCAGAACCGTCCAGGTCGGTCAGAGGCTCGGAGTCGTCCATGGAGACGGCACCGCTGGTCAACCACCACAGCCGACCCTCGACCTCAGTGACTGCAAGCGCCTGCGCGACCGCCAGCGCCTCGACGACACCGGCGCCGGCCAGCGACATCAGCGAGATCATCCCGGCGACCGGTCCTGCGGCCGCCGAGGCGGCGGACAGCCGACGCGCGATCCCGTCCCGGTCCAGCTCGTCCAGCACCACGGGGATCATCTCGGCGCCCCGCTCCGCCAGCCCGGCCAGCAACGGGTGGTCCTCCTGGCCGGGCACCATCAGCACGAGCCAGGAGCCGGTCAGGTTCTCGTTTCCGGTCACGTCCTGGCGCCGCCACACCACGCGGTAGCGCCAGGAGTCCACCGTCGACCGCTGCTGTGCGGCCCGCCGCCACTGCGCGAGCTTCGGCAGGACCGCGCTGAACGGTTCGTCCGCGCCGACACCCAGCTCGCCGCCGACCAGGTCGGGGTCGCCGGACTCCACGGCCGCCCAGAACCGCCCGTCGAGAGCTTCGCCGTGCACGTCCCGGCGGGCCGCGGGCGCCGCCTCGGGCCAGTACCAGGTGTGGTCGAAGGCGTACGTGGGCAGGTCGACCACGCCCGGCCGGGCGCCGGTCTGACCGTGGTAGGCAGCCCAGTCGACCGGCACACCCGCCACCCACAACTGCCCCAGCGCCGACGTCAACACGCCGACCTCCGGCTGATCCCGCCGCGACACCGGAACCCGCCGCACCCCGGCATCCGCGACGATCTCCGCCACCATCGCCGTCAACGTCGCATCCGGGCCCACCTCCAGGAACGTGTCCACCCCCTGCCCCCGCAGAGCAGCCACCCCGTCGGCGAACCGCACCGGCTGCCGCACATGCCGCACCCAGTACTCCGGATCCACCAGCTCCAGCGGCTCCGCGACCGCGCCGGTCACATTCGACACGATCGGCACCCGCGGCACCCGCCAGTCCAGCCCCGCCACCACCGACGCGAACTCGTCCAA
>NZ_JAAOLH010000045.1:0-1328 GCF_011602315.1 Micromonospora sp. CMU55-4 | reverse complement strand
CTGTCATGTCCCGGGACATGTGTCAACGGGAAGTCCCGATAGATGTGTCAGGGGTTGTGGATCGTGGGGGTGGGGGTGAGGGGGATGTAGTTCTTGTCGGGGTTGAGGTGGAGGTAGCCGATGGGTTGGCCGTCGGGGTGGTAGATGGTGACGTGGTTGTTGTCGCGGATGGCGGTGACGGTGGTGCCGGCGTGGGTGGTGCCGACGCTGGTGCGGTGTCCGGCGACGGCGATGGCGCCGTTGCTGGCGACGGGGCAGTGGTGCAGGGTGGCGTCGGTTTGCAGGGGTGGGCTGGTGGGTCCGCCGAGGGTGGGTGCGTGGGTCCAGGCGTGGGCGGGTGTGGTGCGGTGGGGTAGGGCGCTGTGGCGGCGTTGGGTGTTGTAGTAGCGGCGGTAGGTGTCCAGGAGTGTTTGCAGGGCGGTGAGGGTCTGTGGTGGGGGTTGGGTGCTCAGCCATTTTTTGAGGGTTTGGTGGTGGCGTTCGACCTTGCCGCAGGTTTGTGGGTGGTAGGGGCTGGAGTTGATCGGGCGGGTGCCGTGGTCGATCAGGGTCTGCACGAAGGTGGAGATTGATCCGGGTCGGGTGCGGCGGCTGGTGAACGCGATGCCGTTGTCGCTGAGCACGATGGCCGGCACGCCGTAGGCGGTGAACGCCTGTCTGATCGCGGTGATCGCGGCTCGGGCGGTCTCCGCGGCGGCGGCGTGGCAGGCGACCAGGGTGCGGGTGCAGTCGTCCAGGACGTCGAAGACGACGACAGTGCGGCCGTCGGCGAGTTTCACTTCGGTGGCGTCGATCTGATAGCAGTCGCGGGGCCGGGCATAGCTGAAACGCCGCCACGAGCTACGCGGTCGTTTAGCCGGAGTAGCCACGAGCAGGTCATGCCGGGCCAGCACCCGGTTGACCGTCGAGCGTGACGGCACCGACCAGGACGCGTCGGTGCGCCGGCGCACATCGTCCAACGCGTCTCGGATGAAGTCAGCCCCGTTGTCCGGGCCCAGTTCAGCGCGCAGTTTGCAGATCCACGCGTCCACCTCCGGCGGCGTGACCCGCGGACTGGTACGCGGCCGCCGGGATCGTTCCTGCCACTGACCCTCGGCCCGGATACGTGCGCGGTGCCGGTACACCGTGCGCACCGACACCCCGTGCTCACGCGCGAACTCGGCCGCGTTCACCCGAACCCCCGCCGCCAGCAGCGCGTCCAGCAGGTTCATCACATGCCGCCGAGAAGCCATGCCCGGCAGCACATACCACCCGACCCAAGATCCCTACCACGTGACACATGTATCGGGACTTCAACGCTGACAGATGTCATGGGACTGAACAGCCCC
>NZ_JAAOLH010000044.1:0-1332 GCF_011602315.1 Micromonospora sp. CMU55-4 | reverse complement strand
TGAGTTCCCCCCGCTTTGATGGAGCGGTGGTTACCTGCTGCCGGCTGGCGCAGGGGTGGCGATAGGTGGCTCGGCTGGTTGCGGCTGGCGGGTGTGCCAGGCGGTCTCGTACTCGTTGGGGCTGAGGTAGCCCAGCTCGCGTTGGATGCGGCGGGTGTTGTACCAGCCGTCGATGTAGGCGAAGATCGCGTTCTCGGCTTCGTCGCGGGTCCGCCACGAGGTGCGGTAGACGAGTTCGATCTTCAACGTCGACCAGAAGTTCTCCATCAACGCGTTGTCGTACGAGTCGCCGACGGAGCCCATCGAGGGCAGGATCCCGTTGTCCTGCAAGCGTTCGGAGAAACGGAACGACGTGTAGTTGGATCCCCTGTCCGAGTGGTGGATCAACTGGCCGCCGCGGACATCGCGCGACCAGATGCCGTATTCGAGGGCGGCGAGGATCAGGTCGGTGTCGCAGCGGTCAGACGTCTTCCACCCGACGATCCGGCGGGAAAACACATCCCGGACCGCGGCGAGCCAGAACACACCCTCACCGCAGGGGATGCGGGTGGCGTCGGCAACCCAGAGCCGGTTCGGCCCGTCGGCGGTGAACTGCCGGTTGACCAGATCCGGCGCTGGCGTGTGTCGGGGATCTTGCTTCGTGGAGCCGCCACGCCAGCCCCGGCGCAGGAACGCCCCCTGCCAGCCGTGGGCGGCCATCAGCCGCTCGACGCGCTTGCGGCCCACGCGGATGCCGTCACGGCGTAGCTGCCGGTGGACCCGGTCCGCGCCGTAGGTTCGCCCGGAGGTCTCCCAGATCTCGTGGATGTTAGAGATCAACCCCAGGTCGACGACGTCCCGGTCGCAGGGCTGCTCGGCCTGCTTGACCCACGCGTAGTAGGTCGAGGCGCCGATGTTCAGGACCCGTAGCAGGAGCGCGACCGCGAACTGGTCACGGTGTTCATCAATGAACGTCATGACCGTCGCCGGGTCGGGTCGAGCTCCGCCGCGAAATACGCGCTCGCAGCCTTCAGGATCTCGTTCGCCCGCCGCAGCTCAGTGACTTCCCTGCGCAGCCGGCGGTTCTCCTCCGCCATCTCGCTGGTCGGCCGGTCGTGACGCTCACCTGCGTCGGCCTCGGCTTGGCGGATCCAGCTCCTGAGCGCCTCGTGATGCACGCCAAGCTGCTCGGCCAGGCGCCGGATGACGGGCTTCGGATCCGACTCGCGGTACAGACGCACAGCGCGCTGACGTAGCTCATCGGGGTACTTCTTCGGTGCTGCCACGGACGACTTCCTCCCCCACGGCCATCAGACCATGGTCAAGAAGCTCCATAAAAGCGGGGGCGGCTCA
>NZ_JAAOLH010000043.1:0-1446 GCF_011602315.1 Micromonospora sp. CMU55-4 | reverse complement strand
GGCGTCGTCGTCGGGCAGCACGTCGGCGTTCATGGCGGTCAGGACGCTCTGCGGCCCGACCTCCAGGAACGTGTCCACACCGGCAGCCCGCAGAGCGGCGATCCCGTCGGCGTACCGGACGGCCTCGCGCACGTGCCGCACCCAATAGTCGGCCGTGCGGATCTCGTCGCCGGCCAGGGCCCCGGTCACGTTCGACACGACCGGCAGCAGCGGCGTGGCAAACGTGAGGCCGTGCAGGACCGCGCGGAACTCGGCCAGCATCGGCGCCATCAACGGACTGTGGAACGCATGGCTGACAGTGAGCCGACGGGTCCGCACGCCCCGGTCGCGCCAGACCCGCTCCACCTCGTCCAGGGCCTCGACGGCACCCGACACCACCACAGCGGCGGGCCCGTTAACCGCCGCGATACCGAGACGGTCGGTCATCCCGGCGAGAGACTCCACCACCGCCGCCTCGTCGGCCGCCACCGCCAGCATGCCGCCGCCCGTGGGCAGCGCCTGCATCAACCGACCCCGCGCGGCGACGAGCTGACACGCGTCGGCCAGGGACAACACGCCCGCGACATGCGCCGCCGTCACCTCACCGATCGAGTGACCGGCCAGCATGTCCGGCACGATCCCGAACGACTCCACCAGGCGGAACAGCGCCACCTCGACCGCGAACAACCCGGCCTGCGTGAACACCGTCTGATCCAGCAACCCCGCCTCAGCGGAACCCTCCGACGCGAACAGCACCTCCCGCAACGGACACGGCAACAACGGATCGAGCTGCGCACACACCTCATCCAGCGCGGCGGCGAACACCGGGAACAGAGCGGACAACTCCCGGCCCATCCCCGCACGCTGCGCACCCTGACCCGAGAACAGCAGCGCCAACTGGCCGCGCTGGCCGCCCGGGCCGGTGAGCACGCCGGCCGAGACCTCGCCCGCCGACACGGCTTCGAGGCCCGCCAGCAGTTCGTCCCGGCTCGCCCCGGACACCACGGCCCGGTGCTCCAACGCCGAACGCGACGCCACCGACGACCACGCCACGTCGAGCGGGCGCGGGGCCCCGGTGCCGCCGAGCCACTGCGCCCAGCGGCCGGCCTGCGCCGACAGCCCGGCCGCGTCGCGGGCCGACAGCAGCAGCGGCAGCACCGCCGGCACCCGGGACGGCTCGTCACCGGTGACCGGCTCGTCGCCGTCGGCCGGCTCGTCCGCGTCGGTCGGCGTGGGCGGCTGCTCCAGGATCAGGTGCACGTTCGTACCGCTGATGCCGAACGACGACACGGCGGCCCGGCGGGGCCGGTCCACCGCCGGCCAGGGGCGCGCCTCGGTGAGCAGGGAGACCGCGCCGGCGGACCAGTCCACGTGGGGGGTCGGCTCGTCGAGGTGCAGGGTCCGTGGGAGCAGGCCGTACCGCATCGCCTGCACCATTTTGATCATGCCGGCCACGCCGGCGGCGGC
>NZ_JAAOLH010000042.1:0-1454 GCF_011602315.1 Micromonospora sp. CMU55-4 | reverse complement strand
CTAGTACGGCAGCCGCCGTTCGGGATCATGGCTGGAGTTCGAGGTTGAGGCGTCGGGTGTAGTGGGCTTGGCGGGCTCGGGCTTGATGCTGGCGCCGCCAGTCTGACCAGCGCAGACGGTGGGCGAGGTTGCTGAGCGGGCGGATGATGCAGGCGTTGATCAGGCGCCGGACCTCGTTGACGGTGAGCTTGATCAGTCCGGTGTCGGCCGGGTTGTGGTCGGCGGCGTCGGCGACGCAGATCGCCAGGACGGCGAGGGCGGCCAGGGCGAGGGTGGTGAACCGGTGCCAGGAGTCCCAGCGGCGGACCTGGTGCTGGTCGAGACCGACCTGGCCCTTGGCAGCTTGGAAGCTCTCCTCAACCGTCCAGCGGATGCCCGCGACCCGCACGAGTTGGGCCAGGGTGGCCGGTTGCGGGGTCCAGCAGCGGTAGAAGGCCAGCTCACCGGTGGTGGTGTTGCGGCGGATCAGGAGGCTGTGGTGGCCGCCGTCGTCGGGGTCGGCGTCGGTGCAGACGTCGTCGAGCCAGGCCCAGTCGTAGAAGCGTGGCCCTTTCGACCCGGCACCGGCGCTGCGACGTTGCCACGCCGAGGCCGGCAGCTCGGCGGCGACCCGGTCAGCCCGAACCCGGGTCTTGCCGCCGTCGAGTGGGACCACGTGGCTGCGGGACACGGCCAGGACATAACCCAGGCGGTGGTGGCGTAGGTGGGCACGGAAGACGCTGCTGTTGCCATAGGCCTCGTCCGCGGCCGCCCACCCGGCCGGGACGCCGGCGTCGACGGCAGCGGTGATCATGTCGGCGGCCAGCTCGGACTTCGTGGCGAAGGCGACCTCGTCGGGAACCCCGGCGGCCTGGCATCGGTCCCGGTCATCGGTCCACGACACCGGCAGGTAGACCCGGCGGTCGATCAGCGTGTGCCCATGCCGGCTGGCATAGCCGCAGAACACCCCCACCTGCGCATTCTCGATCCTGCCGGCGGTGCCGGTGTACTGGCGTTGCACTCCGATGGTGTGCACGCCCTTCTTCAGGTCCCCGGTCTCGTCCACGACCAGCACCGCGTCCGGATCACCGAACCGGCCCACGACCACCGCCCGCACATCGTCGCGGACCGCATCGGCATCCCACACCGCCCGAGACAACAACCGCTGCATCGCGTCCGGCCGGGCATGCCCGGCCCGCTCCGCCAACTGCCAGCACGTCTTGACCTCGATGTCGGCCAGCAGCCCTGTCACGAACGCCGTCGCCGTCCGACGCGGCTCGACCCGCCCGAAGCGTCCCGCGAACGCATCGCACACCCCGGTCAGGACTTGCCGCCACCGGTCTGGGTTTACGCTGTGGCACGCGGCCACCGCCAGATCTGAAGTCATGTCCACAGCAGACAGACGATCACGCGGTGGCCGCACCTCGTCTACCCGGCCCCACCAGCGACATCTCAAACGGCGGCTGCCGTACTAG
>NZ_JAAOLH010000041.1:0-1711 GCF_011602315.1 Micromonospora sp. CMU55-4 | reverse complement strand
ACTGCGGCTCTGGTGGATCGGACCGTGTTCGCGCAGGCGGGGTTGTTCGCTGTCGAGGTGGCGTTGTGGGAGTTGTTGTCGTCGTGGGGTGTGCGGGCTGATTTCCTGGCGGGTCATTCGATCGGTGAGGTGACGGCCGCGTACGTGTCGGGGATGTTGTCCCTGAGGGACGCGTGCACGTTGGTGGCGGCGCGGGGTCGGTTGATGCAGGCGTTGCCGTCGGGTGGGGTGATGGCAGCGGTGGGTGCGTCGGAGGAGGCTGTCGCCGAGCTGCTCGGTGTGACCGGTGCGGCGGTGGACGTGGCGGCGGTGAACGGTCCGGCGTCGGTGGTGGTGTCGGGTGCCGCCGGTGAGGTCGCTTCGGTGGTGGCGGCCTGCTGTGAGCGGGGTTGGCGGGTCAAGGAACTGGCGGTCAGTCACGCGTTCCACTCGCGGTTGATGGATCCGATGCTGGACGAGTTCGCGTCGGTGGTGGCGGGGCTCGACTGGCAACCGCCGCGGATCCCGATCGTGTCGAACGTGACCGGCGCGGTCGCGGACGCCGCAGAGATCACCGAGCCCGGCTACTGGGTGCGGCACGTGCGGCAGCCGGTGCGCTTCGCCGACGGGGTGGCGGCGTTGCGGGCACAGGGGGTGGACACCTTCCTGGAGATCGGCCCGGACGCGGTCCTCACCGCCATGGCCGCCGAGGCGGACACCGCCGACGACGTGCGGTACGTCGCCACGCTGCGCCGCAGCCAGCCCGACGTCACCACCCTCACCAGCACCGCCGGGCAGCTCTGGGCCGCCGGCGTGGCCGTCGACTGGGCGGCGTACCTCGGCCAGACCGGCACCCGGCCGCGCGCGGTGGAACTGCCCACCTACGCCTTCGACAGGCAGCGCTACTGGCTGGAGGACCCCCAGCCCGGCTCGGCTCCGGAGCGGGCCGACGCCCCGTCCGACGAGCAGTTCTGGGCGGCGGTCGAGTCCGGGGACCTCGGCGTGCTGGGCGAGGATCTCGCCGTGGGCGCGGACGAGCCGTCCACGGCGCTGCTGCCCAAGCTCGCCCGGTGGCGGCGGGCGACGCAGCAGCGGGCGGTCGTCGACTCCTGGCGGTACCGGGCGACGTGGCGTACGGCCGCCGTGCCGGACTCCGCGACGTTGGCGGGAACCTGGCTGCTGCTGATGGCGCCCGGGCAGGAGGACCACCCGGTGGCCGCGGCGCTGGCTGCCCGGGCCGACCGGGCGGTCCCGGTGCTGATCCCGGCCGGCGCCGACCGCGACCGGGTGGCGCGGCTGCTGCTGGAGGCGATGAGCTCCGACGCCCGGGACGCGCACGTGGTGTCCCTGCTGTCGCTGGCCGAGCCGCGGGAGGCGTCCCCGGTTCCGGCCGCCGCCGAGGTGTCGACGGCGCTGGCCGTGGTGCAGGCGCTGACCGACGTCGGTGGGTCGGGCCGGTTGTGGTGGCTGACGCGCGGGGCGGTGTCGGTCGGCGACTCGGACGAGCTGGCGGATGTCGCGGGTTCTGCGGTGTGGGGTTTGGGTCGGGTGGTGGGTTTGGAGGTGCCGTTGCGGTGGGGTGGTTTGGTGGATTTGCCGGGTGTGTTGGGTGGTGGTGTGTGGGGTTGGTTGTGTGGGGTGTTGTTGTCGGGGGTTGAGGATCAGGTGGCGTTGCGGTCGTCGGGTGTGTTTGTGCGGCGGTTGGTGCGTGCGGGTTGTCCGGCGGGTGCGG
>NZ_JAAOLH010000040.1:0-1813 GCF_011602315.1 Micromonospora sp. CMU55-4 | reverse complement strand
TCTACGTCGACCAACTCATGGCAGGCAGGCAACATCCACCGCAACGTGCTCGGCTCTACACTGTCGCCGCCCACCTGTCCGGACTTCTCGGCGCGCTCGCCTTGGACCTCGGCGTGTTCGGCTTGGCGCACGCCTACGCCGCCGAAGCGTTCGACCTCGCGGAGGCCGCCCAGCAGCCCGAGGTGCAAGCCTGGACGCGGGCCACGCAAAGCCTGATCGCTTTCTACACCGGCGACTATCACGATGCGCTGGCCTACGCCCAGGACGGTCTGCAGCGCAGCGGCACCGGCGAACACCGCATCCGACTAACGATCAACGGGCAGGCCCGGGCACTCGCCCGCCTCGGTGACCGGTACGGCGTCGACCGCGCCGTGGACCGCGCATTCACCATGTTGTCCGACCGCCCGGCCAGCTCAGAGGTCAGCGCTAGTCTTGCCCTCGGGCCGTACTGCCAGGCAAGGACTGCGGCCAATGCGGCGACCGCCTACCTGGCGCTCGGCCGCACCGCAGGGGTCACCAGTCACCTCGCCATCGCCATCACGGCATTCGACACCGCAGAGCTCGCCGGCCCGCGAGCACTAAGCCGCCTAGACCTGGCCACTGCACACCTGCACGCCAGCGACCCCGATCCGGAGCAGGCCGCCGTGCTGGCAGAGGAAGCGCTCGCCCTCACCGCGGACCAGCGCTTCGAGTCGGTCCATCAACGTACCCGCCAGTTCCTCACAACCGCCCAGCCGTTCGCCCATCACCCGGCGTTACGGCACGTCGCCGACATGCTCGTCGACCGCACACAGGTCGGTACCGCCGCCCGGCCCGCTCTACCATCGCTGCCATGAACAGCCGGGAGCTGACCAACCTGCACGAGCGTTGGACCGCCTACCAGAACCTGCCCGAACTCACCAACCACTGGTACTGGCGCCCAGGCTGGCGAGCCGGCCGTCAGTTCTACACATGGCACCTCACCTTCGAACGTCAGTCTGAACTCCATCACCTCGTCACCGACCTGCAACGCCGACTCACTTTGCCCGGACTAGACCTGGTGCCGCTCGACGGGCTGCACCTGACCATGCAAGGGCTCGGCTTCACCGACGAGGTCAACAACAGCGACATCGAGGCGATCGTCGCCGAAACTCAGCGACGCTGCACCAAACTGCCGCCTCTGGAGCTGTCACTTGGCCCGGTCGACCCCGACGCGGAAGGAGTCGGCTTGCTCGTGCGTCCCTGGCACCGCGTCGAACAACTCCGCACCACCATCCGCGAGGCCATCGGCGCGGTATGGCAGACCGTGCCGGAGGCCGCCGAAGGTTTCCGCCCCCACGTCACGATCGCCTACAGCGGCTCACAAGCACCGGCCGAACCGATCCGCGACCGCCTCAACGACCTCCGCCACCAGCAACCCGCCCGGGTTACCATCCGACAGGCAACGCTGATCGCCCTGCGCCGAGAACACCGCACCTACCAGTGGGCAACCGTGGCTGCCGCGCCCCTCACCGGACAGTGACCTGACCTGACTGACCAAGTCGTGACTATCGTCCTCGGCCTACTATCCGCCGGCCTGCCCCTGACGAGCCCCCTGCTGGCCGTGTCCGGTCGGCCTCCTTCTGAGCCTCGCCGTCCGCCGACGCGACGTGATCGAAGACTCGCCGCGCTTCGGTGTCAAACGCGATCGCGCCGGCTTGGTCGCCGCGACGTGCGCGCCCAGCCATGAGGGCTCGGACGCGGCCGAGCGAGGGCCGGTCGGACAGGGCTAAGCACTCCAGCCGTACCTGATGGAGTCGGAGTCTTCGCTGGTAGTGGGCCCTCTGGCACGGTA